>DATGGN010000209.1:0-55376 GCA_035308485.1 Rhizomicrobium sp. | reverse complement strand
CGTTCCACATCCGGTAGAATCGCGCGCTGTGGGTATTCGCGTTGCGGCCGAAAGCCTTCGTCCAGCGGGCATAGAGACCGTGGACGCCACTCATCAACAGGACCAGCGCGAATTTTGCCTGAAACCAGCCGTGATGCCACGCATCGGTGATCGGCAGAAAACTCAACGTGAGGCCCAAGACCCACACCGCCATCATCGCGGGGTTGATGATGATGCGAAGCAGCCGTCGCTCCATGCGCTTGAAGCGCTCCGATTCCGCGCTGCCGGGCGCAACCTCGCAGTGATAGACAAAGAGCCGGGGCAGATAGAGCATTCCCGCCATCCAGGCGATCACGGCAACGATATGAAAGGCCTTGACCCAAAGGTAGAAGCCGACCGATTCGACAAATCCGGTCATGGTGTTGTCCCGGCCATTCCGCACCTCACGAACTGAGGCGGACAGATCCGCCCGGAACCGCAGGTGACCGGCTGTCCGGAACCGGCAGCACGCAGCACGAGTTCCACGAGTCCCTCAATGAAATTTCGGCCGGCCCGCACGGTTTGTACGCGCAGGTAATGGGGAACGCCATACTCTTGCGCGAGCTTGGCGTAATCCATATCCAGTTCCACGAGTGTTTCGGAATGTTCTGAAACGAACGATATCGGTACGACAATTACTCCCCGCCGCTCCGCGCCCGCGCGGCGCAGCTCCGACTCCGTCGTTGGCTCGAGCCACTTTTGCGGCCCGACCCGGCTCTGATAGCAAACCTGCCAGTCCAGAGGCTCTGTCGAGAACCGGTGCACAACCGCTTCCGCGGTACGTTCGACCTGCCACTGGTACGGATCGCCGCGCGCGATCGTGCGCTTTGGCAAACCGTGAGCGGAAAAGAGAAGGCGGTAGGAAAGATCCCCTCGGCGCTCCGCCAGAGTGCCGCGAACATCCCCGGCTATCGCTGCCACCAGTCCCGCATCCCACGGATAACAACAGACGCGCCGTTCAATTCCGGAAATACCCGCGGCTCGCCGCGATTTTCGCCAGTCGTCCAGCGAGGATGCGGAGGTGGTCGTGGAGTACTGCGGGTAAAGCGGCAGGAGAACCGTGATGTCGGGAGCATAGTCCGCGACGAGCCGTGCGGTTTCATCGCTCCGCGGATGCCACGCCCGCATGGCAATGAACACCCTCGCTTCAATGCCGCGTCTGCACAGCGCCTCTTCGAGACTCGCGGCCTGTGCGCGCGTTTCGTCCAGGAGCGGAGAACGACCGCCGATGCGGCGATAGATGTCGCGCGCGATCGGAGCCCGGCGCTGCGCTATCCACGAAGCGAGTGGTTTTCGAAGCCAACCCGGCAGCGGAATGATGGCGGGATCGGAAAACAAATTGTACAAAAACGGCTCGACCGAGGAAAGCGAATCCGGACCGCCGAGATTGAAGAGGACAACGGCGAGTCTCACCGGGTGCTCCGGACAAGCTCGACAAGTTCAGCGACGTTTTCCACAGGCGTATCGGGCAAAATGCCATGTCCGAGATTGACGACATGCGGCGTTCCCTTTGCGTCGGCAAGAAGCCTGTGGACCGCGTCTCTCAGCGCTTCCCCGCCGGCCACCAGCGCCAGAGGATCGAGATTGCCCTGCAACGCCGTCTTTCCGCCAAGGTGCTCTGCCGCCCAGGCAAACAAAACCGCCGTGTCCAACGATATCGCATCGACGCCCGTTGCCTCGAGATACTCCAGGTACCCCTGCTGTGTTGCACCGCGCGGAAAACCGATAAATTTTGCGTGCGGTACGTTCTTGCGGACCTCCTGCATTATGCGACGCGATGGGGTTATGACGCAGTCACGAAACAGCGTCTCGCTCAGTCCGCCGGCCCAGCTGTCGAACAACTGAACCACCGTGGCGCCCGCTTTGAGCTGGGCACAAAGATGCGCGGCCACGCACGCGCCAATTATCCCCAGAAGTTCGCCAAAACTTTCTTTGTTGCGGTAGGCCCACAATTTTGCGGCGGCCTGGTCGAGAGACGCACCGCCTTCCACCATGTAGGTGGCCAGTGTCCATGGTCCGCCGGCAAAGCCGATCAGATCCTTCTCTTTGGGAAGCGCTGCAGCAACACGCCCGATCGCGTCGTAGACCGGCGCAAGCCGCTCAGCCCAAATCCCTGCATCCCGACAAAGTTCAACCGGAGATCGTGTCGTCTCGACGCGGGGACCTCGCCCGCCTTCAAAACTCACGGCCTTTCCCAAGGCATGCGGCACCACGAGAATATCCGAGAAGATGATTGCCGCATCGAAATCGAAGCGGTGGACAGGCTGCAGCGTCACCTCCGCTGCCGCTGCCGCGTTCGTGCAGAGCTCCCAAAACGACCCGGCCCTCGCACGAGCCTCTCTGTATTCCGGCAAATACCGCCCGGCCTGCCGCATCAACCAGATTGGAGGCGGTTCGCACGAATGACCGTTCAGGACACTCGACAGTTTTCCCGAAACAATCTCTGCCAATTCAAAAAGACTCCTGAATAGCTGATGGTAGATGGTGTTTGGGCTGTGAATTGGGGGAACAACCGGGGATAACCGGTTTCTCTAGGACCCAAGCGCTTGAGACTCAAGAAACTTGTCGGAATGGCGGTGGGGCGCCGATACCGTTGATGCGGTGTATGTTCGGGTGGATCGTTGGTGGTGCTTTGGGGAACGAGCCGAATTTGATGGCGTGAAGTTGAACTGTTGGGAATCAAAGTGGATAGAACGCGGGAATTTCATCTACACCTTGTTTCCGATGCGACTGGCGAGACGCTCAACGCTGTCGCCAAGGCGGCAAGCGCGCAATTCGAAAACGTGGAATTGCAGGAGCACTTCTATGCTCTTGTGCGCAGCGAGCGACAACTCGAGCGCGTGATCGCGCATATTCGTGAGCAGCCCGGGCTCGTTTTCTTTACGCTCGTGAATCCGGAGCTTCGGCGTGTTCTGGAAGCGCAATGCGCGCAATTGGGTGTGCCGTGCCAGAGCATTCTCGATGGACCGATCGCCATGATGCGACAATATCTGGGCGCGGCGGAAACACACAGACCAGGCGGGCAACACGAAGTCGACCAGCGGTATCTCCATCGGATCGAAGCCCTGAATTTTGCGATTGCACATGACGATGGGCAGGCTCTCGCAAGGATCGAACATGCGGAAGTGGTTCTTGTCGGAGCAAGCCGTACATCCAAGACTCCAACCTGTGTGTATCTTGCGATCCGCGGCGTCTGCGCCGCCAACGTGCCGGTGGTACCCGGTATTCCGTTGCCGGCCGAGCTGCTGAACGCGCGCCGGCCTCTTGTGGTTGGTCTATGGGCGTCGCCGGATCGGCTCGTGCAGGTTCGCCGCAATCGCCTCAACACACTGGGCGAAGTGCGAAATACGAATTACGTCGACCTGGAAAGCGTCCGGACAGAGGTTGCGCTCACGCGGCAGCTGTTTGAGCAACGGGGCTGGCCCGCGATCGATGTGTCGCGACGGTCTGTCGAGGAAACCGCTGCTTCGGTGCTGAATCTGCTCGCCGAGCAGCGGGAAGCGTCGGGCCCATGAAAAACGTGCTTGCGGGCGTCGCCGGCTGGCCGGTCGCGCATTCGCTGTCGCCGCGGATGCACGGATTCTGGCTGCAGGAAAACCGGATCGCCGGCGCTTATGTTGCGCTGCCGGTTCGGCGCCACAGTTTGTCCCGCACACTGGAGTCGCTGCAAGGCGCCGGCTTCAAGGGTGTGAACCTGACATTGCCGCACAAGGAAGCGGGCTACGCGCTGGCGCACACAGCGGATGCGGCGGCGCATGCATGCCGGGCGGCAAATCTGCTTTTGTTTCAAGGCTTGCAAATTCAAGCCTACAACACCGATGCCGAAGGCCTGGCCCTCAGCCTTCTCGACAGTCTAGATCGGAAAGCGAAGCAAATAGAACGCGCAGTCATTCTGGGCGCGGGCGGCGCGGCGCGCGCCGCGGTTCTTGCATGCGATCGCCTGAGCGTGGGGCAGGTCTTTGTCCTTAATCGAACCGGTGTCCGCGCTGATACGCTTGTGCGCACGGTTCAGGCATCGGTGAAGGCGAGGCTCAGCGCGCAGGCTTGGGCGGCATGGCAGTCGCTCGCGCCGGAAACAGGTCTTCTCATCAACGCGACAGCCGCCGGCCTCGACGGCACGGCTTCGCCCCAGATTTCTCTTGAACGACTCCCGGTCGGCGCTGCGGTGTGCGACCTGGTGTATAGCCCGCTGGAGACGCCGCTGCTTTCACGGAGCCGGGCAAGTGGACTTATCGCAATCGATGGATTGGGCATGCTGATGCATCAGGGCGCGCTCGCATTCGAACTGCTGTTTGGAACGCGCCCCCAGGTATCGGCGGCGCTGCGCGCGCATCTCGAACAGACGCTTCACGATGGAGCGTAAGCGGCCGCTTCTCGTGGGACTTACCGGTTCCATCGGAATGGGAAAATCGGAGACGGCGAGACTTTTCGCGCGGCTGGGAATTCCGGTTCACGATGCCGATTCGGTTGTGCACAGGCTCTATGAATCCGGCGGTGGGGCCGTTGCGCCCATCGCAGAAATTTTCCCCGAATGCGTGACAGATGGGCGCGTTGATCGCGCGCGTCTGTCGGCGAAGTTGCGCGAAGAGCCGTCTGCCTTCGCGCAACTGGAGAATATCGTGCACCCGCTTGTCGCCGCCGATCAGCGCGCATTCGTAGAGAACGCGGCTGCCCACGGCGCGGAAATGGTAATCCTTGATGTTCCATTGCTCTTCGAGACCGGGAAGGAACGCGAGATGGATGCCGTGGTGGTCGTCTCTGCGCCCGAGGATGTGCAGCGGGCCCGGGTATTGGCGCGGCCCGGCATGACCGAGGAGGCGCTCGATCATATTCTCGGGCGTCAAACGCCGGATGTGGATAAACGCGCGCGCGCGCATTTTCTGGTGGAGACCGACAAGGGTCTCGATCATGCTTTTGAACAGGTGAAAATGATCGTGGCGCTGCTCACGGAACGCGCAAAGGGCGAAAATGCGTGAAATCGTGGTCGATACCGAAACGACGGGACTCGACCCGAGCGACGGCCACCGCATCATTGAAATAGGCTGCGTGGAACTCGTCGACCATGTACCGACGGGCCTGACGCTGCAGCGTTACTTCAATCCGGAACGCGACGTGCCTGTCGAGGCGCTTCGTGTTCACGGGATCAGCGACCGCTTTCTGTCTTCGATGCCGCTCTTTTCTGCCGTCGCAGACGAGGTGCTGGAATTTTTCGGGGATGCGCCCCTTGTCATGCACAATGCCGGCTTCGACCTGCGATTCATAAATGCGGAGTTGCTTCGCCTGGCGCGGCCGCTGATTCCGGCGGCGCGCACCATCGACACGATCGAAATCGCGAAAGCAAAAATTCCCGGCGCCCGTTATTCGCTGGACGAGCTCTGCAGACGCTTCGGTATCGATCTCGCCAGCCGCGTGAAGCACGGAGCCCTGCTCGACGCCCAGCTGACGGCGCGCGTCTACCTGGAACTGGTCGGCGGCCGCCAGACAAGGCTACGGCTTGCGCCGCGCGACGCGGTGCGGGTTGTCTCGGAAATCCGTGTCGCCGCCATGCAGCGTCCCGAACCGCTGCCGCCGCGGATCAGCGCCGCCGAACTCGCGGCGCACGCAGCGTTCGTCACCGCCGAACTTGGCAGCGATGCAATCTGGAGCTGGCACTGATTGTCAGGCTTGAGGCTGCCCCGCACGCGGCGCCTGGCTTTCCGCCATTCTCGCCCGGTACAGCGACGCGAAGTCGATCGGTTCGATCATCAGTGGCGGCATTCCGCCGTCGCGCACGGCGTCGGCGACGATGCGCCGCGCAAACGGAAACAACAGGTGCGGTCCGTCGATCAGAAGGATCTGCTGCAGAATTTCTTCCGGCGCATTTTGAATCATGAACAGGCCGCCATAGGCCAGCTCCAGCAGAAATACCGACTTATCTTCTGCCTTGGCCGATACGCGGAGTTTCAACTCGACCTCGAAGCGCTCGGCATCCAGGCGACGCGCCTGTAGATCGACGCCAAGATCAATCTGCGGCCGGGCCGTCATGCTCGATGGAGCACCGGGATTCTCGAACGAAAGATCCTTCACATACTGGCCGAGAATCTGGATGCGAAGCGGCGGACCTTCCGGTGATCCCGTTGGGTTTCCATTTGGCCCGAGGCCCATTTGGCTCATATGACACTCATCCCGCGAAAAGCGGGCGGGGCTACCACGGATAATCCGGCCTGACAAGGCAACCAGGCCGGACTCGAACGGGCGCAACGAAGAGCCTATCTTTGCAAATTATGCGCTCGCGCATGGACCCCGACCCGGCTGTTGCGTTAGGTTTGAGGGGGCGCGGGAAACCGACAGAGATTGTGGCCCGATGGCCGATTCGCAACTATTGGGAATTCTGCTGCTGGCGATGGTGGCCGGCGTTATCCTGTTCCGGCTCTACACGGTGCTTGGCCGTCGAACCGGAAATGAACGCGAGCCACAGGATCGTTTCCGCCGCATCGAAGCGGGCGCGGCGCAACCAACGGCAGAGAATGCATTGGCGTTGACGGACCGTTCGGCGGCCGCGTCACAGCTGTCCGACGGGCAGGAGGGCCTCGCAGGGGCGCTTGCCGACATAAGCCGTGCCGACCGGACTTTCGAAGCGAGCCATTTTCTGGAAGGGGCGCGCGAAGCCTATCGCCAGGTCGTAACGGCCTTCGCCGCGCGCGATCGCGAAACGTTGCGGCCGCTCTTGAGCGACGAAGTCTACGGTGCCTTCGACGGCGAAATTCACGCCCATGAAGAGCGCAACGAGACGGTGAAATACGCTCTTATCGGCTTCTCGGATGTTCGCATCGTACATGCGGAGATGAAAGGCCGCGTTGCCGAGATCACCGTTCGCTTCGCGGCGCAATTCGTTTCTGCCACGACCAATGCCGACGGCGCGGTCGTGGAGGGCGATGCGAAGGCCGTGCGCGATGTGGTGGACGTCTGGACCTTCGACCGCGACACGCGATCCAGTGACCCCAACTGGACTCTCGTCGCGACCACCGGCAGCTGAGCGGACGAACGCGCGTGCGGCGCTGGGCGGCCGCCCTCATCGCAATCGTTCTTGTTGCTGCCGGCGTTTTCGTCTGGTTTTTCACACGCCTGAACCCATCCGGTACATTCGCGCTCGCACGTACAGATTTTGCCGCCCTTCCCGGTTGGAAGGGCAGCGATGTCGTGCGTACACAGGCGGCCTTCCGGCGCTCCTGCAGCGCTATCCTGCGCATGCCCCCGGATCGGGAGATGGGGGGATCGGGCTATGCCGGAACGGCGGGTGACTGGCGCAGCGCATGCGTGTCCCTGCCGAAATCGTCCGACCGGCTCGCCGCCCGAACCTGGTTCGAATCTGCGTTCACGCCATTTGCGGTGCGTACAGATTGGGCTCGCGAAGCGCTGTTCACGGGCTATTACGAACCCGAAATTCAGGCGAGCCGCTCGCGCCACGCAAGCTACCAGACCCCGATTTACGGGCCGCCGCCCGACCTCGCGATCGCGGATCTTGGCCTCTTTCGAAAGGAACTGGCCGGTGTCAGAATCTATGGACACGTCGTGGGCGCGCACTTCGTGCCCTTTCCTCCGCGTGGCGAGATCGATGCCACCGGCTTGGGCGGCGCTCCCGTTTTGCTGTACGCGAACGATCCGGTCTCGGTTTTCTTTCTTCACATTCAGGGCTCCGGGCGGGCCCGGCTGGACGATGGTTCGATGCTGCGACTCGCCTATGCAGGACAAAACGGCCGTCCCTACACGCCCATCGGGCGGGTTCTGATCGGGAAAGGCGATCTCGATCGCGCCCACATGTCGATGCAGGCGATCCGCGCCTGGTTATCCGGCCATCCCGCGGAGGCGCGGGCGGTCATGGAGAGCGATGAATCGTACGTTTTCCTGCGCGAGGCGCCGATTGGCGACGCGGGCCTTGGCAGTCCCGGCACGGAAGGTGTACCGCTCACCCCGGAAGCCAGCATCGCCGTCGATCCGTCCCTCCATGCGTTGGGCGTACCGATGTACGTGGTATCCGAAATACCACCCGTGGGCATGCACGGGCGGCCTGCACCTTTTGAGGCTCTCGCCATTGCACAGGACACGGGGGGCGCGATCAAGGGTCCGGCGCGCGCCGACATCTTTTGGGGATTCGGGCCTCGCGCGGAGTCGATTGCGGGCGGCATGAAGTCCGGGGGCAGTCTGTACGTGCTTATTCCCAAAGCGCTCGCCGCCCGCATAGGACCGCGTTTCGAAGCAGGGCAATCGAATGGTTAAGCGCCCATTGAGCGAGGCGGAACGCGAACTGTTCGAGACCGCAATGCGCGACTCGGCACCGCTGAAAAAGGCACGTCCCCGCAAGAAGCAGGCGCCCGGCAAATCACCGGTGCGAGCCGAAAAGCACGAGGAGGGAGCCAGGGAGGAGCGGGCGCAACCGCCACAACCGCGTACGCGGCGCACGGTCGGGATTGACGGCAACACCGCCGAACGGCTTCGCCGCGGCCAATTGGAGCCCCAGGCGCGGCTCGATCTGCACGGCATGTCGGAACGCGATGCGCATCGCGCTCTCGTGACGTTTGTTCGCGTCGCGAGCGCACGCAAGCTGCGGCTCTTGCTGGTGGTGACGGGCAAGGGCGGCAGCGGGGGGCGCGAACAGGCGGACGACGCGGCGTTCGATCTCGGTCTCGATATGCGGGCGCGTGGCATCCTGCGAAGCCTTACTCCGCGCTGGCTGCACGAGCCGGGCCTTGCCGAAGTGATCGCCGACGTTCGCGAAGCGCATCGGCGTCATGGCGGATCGGGCGCCGTTTACGTGTATCTGCGCAAAGGCGAAACGCGGTGAAGCAGGAATTCGAGTCACTCGTCGTCGAAACGCATGGCGCCGGCCTTTATGATTTCACCAAATCGGCCCTGCGCTTCGCGCGCGCGACCGCCATCCAGAACGGGCTGCTCACCTGTTTCATTCGGCACACCTCCGCATCGCTGCTCATTCAGGAAAACGCCGACCCCGACGTGCTCGCGGACCTCGAAGATTTCATGCGCGGCCTGGTGTCCAGGGATCCGGGGCTCTATCGCCACAACGCCGAAGGACCCGACGACATGCCGAGTCACATCCGGGCGGCGCTGACAGCCTCCACGTTGACGATTCCGGTGCGCGAAGGCCGGGCCGCGCTCGGAACCTGGCAGGGTTTGTACGTTTTCGAACACCGCGACGCGGCCCATCGCCGCGAAGTGCTGCTGCATCTCATCGGCGAATAGGCGCGGGGTCAGCGCGGCGGCATGCGGATGGCGCCGTCCAGCCGCACCGATGCGCCGTTGAAGTAGGGATTGCGGATCATCTCGAGCGCCAGAGACGCGTATTCCGACGGATTCCCGAGCCGTGCCGGGAAAGGCACCTGCGCACCAAGCTGCTGGCGTATGTGCTCGGGCAGTGATTCCAGGAGTGGTGTGTCGAACAATCCGGGCATGATGGTGTTGCACCGGATCGCGTCCTGCGCGAGATCGCGCGCCACGACGAGAGTCAGTCCGACGACTCCGGCTTTGGAAGCGGAATAGGCGGCCTGGCCGATCTGCCCGTCCTCGGCGGCAATGGACGCCGTGTTGATGATGACAGCCCGCTCGCCCGCAACGGGATCGAGCGTCAGCATGCCGGCCGCCGCATGCGCGATGCAGCGAAACGTACCGACGAGGTTGATCTGGATCACGCGCTCGAAGTCGCGCAGCGGGAAAAGACGGATGTCGCCGCTCTTGCGATCGCGCCACGCCGTCCTGATGGCATTGCCCGTGCCGGCGCAGTTGACGAGAATGCGTTCCTGACCGTGGACTTCGCGCCCGCGCGCAAATCCGCGCACGACGCTCTCTTCGTTCGTGACGTCGACTTCGCAGAACAACGCGCCGATTTCGCGCGCGACTCCTGCGCCCTTATCCGCCTGCCGGTCGAAGATGGTAACGCGCGCACCGTGACCCGCGAGAGCGCGAGCGGCGGCCTCGCCCAGACCCGACGCAGCCCCCGTTACGACCGCGGCAATTTGAGGCCCCAACAGCATGGCACGCCCTCCGCACGAATGTGTCGGGCTTCCTTAGCGGAATGCTTTGCGGAGTTGAAATGCGGCCGGCCATGCGGGCGGCCGGAAAGATTCAGCCGAGACTGCGAAGATAGGGCCGCTCGCCTTTTCGGGGGCCACAGAACTCGACCGCTATGCCGGTTTCGTGATGACGAACGACGCGTCCGGATACCTGTCCGATCGTGATCACTTCGCCGAGCGGCGGTTTGACGGTGGTCCTGAGAGAGAGGCCGCTCAGGGAAAGGTCCAGCACTTCGCAACGAACGGTCTGGCCGCTGCTTCGCGTGAACTGGGAAAGTTCACCGCCCTCGCGCCTTGAATGGCGGCGAAGCGGCGCCGGCTGCGTCCCACCCTGCTTGGCGATGATCTCGAGTTGCTCGGCAAGGCGGGCCTGCTTGAGGGCGGAGCAGCGGAACACCACCCCGAAATGACCCCATTCGGTGCGCACGACATCGCCTTCGAAACGGCCGAATTCATCGATGTAGAGCACAAGCTGAACATCGTTCGCCGGCACGGACTCGGCGGCTACCCGCGCGCCTGTGGGTGACAGATCCACAATGCGGCAGGGCTCTTCCCGCTGTTCCGCGGGGACGAAAAATTTTCCAGGCAGATCGACCTCGAGCCGCAGATGCTTGCGGCGCTCGGCCGTGGCTCGGGCAATCACCGCCTCACGATTTACGATCATACAAACTGCCGGACCGTTATGGCCCCGCCTCCAGACGGATTTGGTGCCCGCTAGTTTTAGGCCCATGAAGGTCAATAAGGCGTTACCAAGCAAGGTTGCGGGCGTTACTCAAATGGCGCTGGACAGGCGTGGCCTGGAGATATGTGGTGTTTCAAACACAACGGATTTTGTTTGCAGGGCGTTCGGCAGAAGCCGACGAATCTCCTTCCGGCCATGTGCCACTGGGTATAGGGTCGCGGCCGCGTTGCCGGGGAGCAATCGCCGTGAAATTTCGTGGAATTGCCGCGGTTGCCCTCACGCTTACCGTTTTCGCTGCGCGCGCCGAAGCTCAGAGCGACCAGCCCTATCCGCTCACCGAAATGAATTTCGACATGTGGTGCCAGGAGGAGCAGCATCTGCCGCCGGCGCGGTGCGACCAGCGATTGCCCGACGACGACGCCGCGTTTCAGGCCTACGTCAACAAGATCGAGAGTTACGAAATTCCGTACCTGCAACGCAAACAGGACGAGCAGACGCTCAATCGCGTGATTCTGCACAACGATCCGGTCGGAGCGCCTACCCGGCCGTCGCAACCGCCCACCGAACAGCCCCAAGGCCACTAGATTTCGCGCCGATGGCCCGCGGGCGCTCGGTTAGCGTACAAGCCGTTCCGTTCGTGAGAAATCGAAGCTTTCGATGACGCTTCGCATGGTTTGATCCATGTCGGCGTGCAAGGTGGGCCTGTCGCGCGACACCACCAGCCTCAAATGCGGTGCCCTGCCGGACCGCCGCCCGCTTTCGAAAGGTGGCGGCGCGGGCGGCTCAAAATCGGTGTAACCGGGCTCGTCCTCGCGAATCATCTTCGAGCCCGTGAGGCGCAGCAGGACAATCGATCCGTCGAGTTGCGAGGCGTCGCCGAGAAACTGGGTGATGCCGAGAAACCGCTGCGGTGTGCCGGACCCGAATGCAAGCGGCGCCAGCACCGTTTCCGTTTCTATTGTCGTACAACGCACCGTTTCGCCGACGGCGGAGAAACAGACAGGGACGCTGGTGGCAAGCGATTGTTCGAGCAGCAGTGCGAGCGTATCTCTCGCGCGCGCCTCCCAAATGGAAAGGAAATTTGTTCCTCTCAGCTCCTGGCCGAAGCGGTCGCAGAGGACCGTTCCGGCCAGACGATAGGCGGGGCATGCGGCGTCATGCGCCTCGAGGATGAACACCTGCGACAACATCCGCTTGATCGCACGGGGATCGATGTCGGATTGGTCGGGCGCGCGACGGCCGCGTCGTATGCGGCTCCAATACCCTACGAGAAGGTGGCTGTTGCGGTGTTTCATGGTTCTGCGCTCCTGCCCGATGTCCCTCTTTGCGTCAGAGGTGCCAGCGGCAGAGAGGGACAGCAGCAGAAGCCGTGCCAGCCCGCGCGGTTCAGCGGCTCCAGGGGCCGCGACGCGGCCCGCCGAACAGCGGAAATCCGCGGGATTTGAAGATGGGCGTCAGCAGAAGCCCTGTGGCGAAACCGCCCACATGCGCCCACCACGCGACGCCGGGCTGCTGCGGATTGCTGAACGATGCACTGAGGAGCTGCAGCACGAACCAGAAGCTCACGACCCAGAAGGCGCTGAGCCGGAAGGGATAGAAGATGATGCCGAGAGGAACGATGACCGTGACCCGTACCCGTGGAAAAAGCAGAACGTACGCCGCGAGCACGCCGGAAATGGCACCCGACGCGCCCACCATGGGAATGCCCGATGCGGGATCGATGAGGGCGAGCGTTAGTGCAGCAGCGACGCCGCAGGTGAGGTAGAACAGGGCATAACGCGCGTGCCCCATCGCATCCTCGACGTTGTTTCCGAAAATCCAGAGGTAGAGCATGTTGCCGGCGAGATGCAGGATTCCGCCGTGCATGAACATGGACGTGAAGATGGTCGCGAACGGCGGAAGGCTTACGAAACCGTCGGGAGCCGCATGCGATATGGTCAGAGAAGCCGGTACAAATCCAAACACGAAAATGGCGGCGTTCATCTCGCGGCCGAGCGACCACTCCCACAGATAAACGACCGTGCAAAACCCGATCACGAGCCACGTCACCACCGGTGCGAGGCGGGCCGGATTATCGTCTGAGATCGGGATCATGGCGGTATCGGACGGCTACGCCGGCGCGCGCGTGTGCCGTGCCGATTCGGCACAGCTTTCCCCGCGGCGCACCGGAATAGAGCGTCGCCAGGGTTTCGTGCACCTTTTCGGCAAGCGACCGCCGGATCGTGTTTAGCATGTCGGCCTTGAAGGGGACTCGCGTCATGGCACGCATCGTCCTGAAGTGTCGAGCGCGAATCCCGATGGCGGCGTGGCAGCCGGGAGCGTTTCAACGGAAGCTTGAATCGACGGACTGCGCTGCTATAGCTGCGGCGTCATCGCTCGCCGATAAACTCCCGTGAACATTCACGAATACCAGGCCAAGGAAATTCTGCGCGGTTTCAACGTGCCCGTACCCCGCGGGTTGCCGGCGTTCACCGTCGAGGAAGCCGTTGCTGCCGCCGAGAAGCTCGGCGGTCCCGTCTGGGTCGTGAAGGCCCAGATTCATGCCGGCGGCCGCGGCAAAGGGGGCGGCGTAAAGGTCGTCCGGTCGATCGACGAGGTTCGCGTCGAGGCCACCCGCATGCTGGGCATGACGCTCGTCACGCATCAGACGGGCAAGGAAGGACGCGTCGTGCGGCGACTCTATATCGAGGAAGGATCGGCGATCGCGCGCGAGCTTTATCTTTCGGCGCTTGTCGACCGGACGACGAGCCGCGTCGCGTTCATCGCCTCCACGGAAGGCGGAATGGATATCGAAGAGGTCGCCAAACACGCGCCGGAAAAAATCCTCACCTTCCAGATCGAACCCGCCGCCGGCTATCAGCCGCATGTCGGGCGCAGCATCGCGGCAGCGCTGAAACTCGAGGGCGACAGCGCAAAACAATGCGGCGGGCTGGTCGAGGGTCTGTACAATGCATTCCACGCCACCGATATGAGCCTGCTTGAGATCAATCCGCTCGTCCTCACGAAGGACGGGCAGGTGGTCTGCCTCGATGCCAAGATCAATTTCGACGACAACGCGCTTTTTCGGCACAAGGACGTCGCCGCCCTGCGCGATCCGGAGGAAGAGGATCCGACCGAACGGGAAGCCGCGAAATACGATCTTTCCTATGTGAAGCTTGACGGTTCGATCGGCTGCATGGTGAACGGCGCAGGCCTCGCCATGGCGACCATGGACATCATCAAGCTGTTCGGCGAGGAGCCCGCGAATTTCCTCGACGTCGGCGGCGGCGCTTCGCGCGAGAAGGTCACGGCCGCGTTCAAGATCATCGTGAGCGATCCGCACGTAAAGGGAATCCTCGTCAATATTTTCGGCGGCATCATGAAATGCGACATCATCGCCGAAGGTATTGTCGCGGCGGCCAAGGAAATCGCGCTTTCCGTTCCGCTCGTGGTCAGGCTCGAAGGCACCAATGTGGAGAAGGGCAAGGAGATCCTTGCGCGGTCCGGCCTGCCGATCGTTTCGGGGAATGATCTTGCCGACGCGGCGCAAAAAATTGTCCATGCGGTTCGCGGCAAAACCTGAACCATCGTCCAATCGGGGCGCGTAGAACGCTCCAAAATCGCCATGCAACCCGACTCGCCTGACATCTATCGCGCGCGCGATGTACCGCTGTTCCTGGGCTGCCGGTTCTCGAGCACGATTGCGATGCAGGTGCAGTCGGTGGCCGTCGGCTGGCGCGTTTACGAAATCACGCACAATCCCCTGTCGCTGGGCCTCGTCGGGCTTTGCCAGTTTGTGCCGATGTTTGCGCTGACCCTGCCGGCCGGTACGCTGGTCGACCGCAGCGATCCCAGACGTGTGCTGTCGGCGAGTCTCTGGGTCGGGGGGCTCTGCGGGCTCCTTCTGCTCGCGATAACGCATGCCGGGATCCGGCTGCAATGGCCGTATTACGCGGTGCTCGTGGTGTTCGGCGCGGCGCGCGGCTGCGCGGGCCCCAGTGCACAGTCGATGATGCCGTTCCTTGTACCGGCGGACAGGCTTCCGCGCGCGATCGCGCTCAGTTCGTCGGTATTCCAGGTGGCGGTGATCATCGGACCGGCGCTCGGCGGTTTCATGTACGCGTTGGGCCCGTCGTTCGCCTTCGGCGTGGCTCCGTTTTTCTACCTTCTCGCCGGCACCGGCGTAACCCTGCTCGCCGGCCGGAGGCGGGCCGCGCCGCTGGGCGAGGGAAGTACACGCGAACACATCGCCGAGGGCATCGCGTTTGTGCGCGCAAGGCGCGTCATTCTGGGCGCGATCTCGCTCGATCTTTTTGCCGTTTTGCTCGGCGGCGCCACCGCGCTCCTTCCCGTATATGCACGCGACATCCTGCATGTGGGCCCGCAGGGCCTGGGCATCCTGCGCAGCGCGCCGGCGCTGGGCGCGGCGCTCATGGCCGCGGCGCTGGCACGTCGTCCGCTTGACCGGCATGCGGGCGCCCGCATGTTTGCCATGGTCGCGCTGTTCGGAATGGCGACGATCGTCTTTGGCCTGTCGCGGAATCTCTATCTGTCGCTCGCCGCACTGGTTGTGCTCGGCGCATCGGACATGATCAGCGTCTATGTGCGCCACGCACTCGTACAGTTCGGCACGCCCGATGCCATGCGCGGCCGGGTCACCGCGGTCAGCGTGCTTTTCATCGGCGCCTCCAACGAGCTCGGCGAGTTCGAATCCGGCATTACCGCCGCGTGGTTCGGCACGGTGCCGGCTGTGGTGATCGGCGGGATCGGCACGCTGCTCGTGGTCGCGATCTGGATGCGGCTCTTCCCGCAGCTGCGAACCGTGGACAGATTGCAGGACGCGGCGAGAATATAGCCGCCGGGCAGCTATCGCCCAAACGTTCCGCTGCCTCTATTATCGGCACTGTGCCACGACTGGGGGAAAGCCGATGAAAAATTTGCGCAGCTTGCCTAGCGAAGCACTCGCACTGTTTGTTGCGGCCTCGCTCTGCATGTTCGCGACGAGCATCGCTTCGCCCGTATTGGGAAGCACGATGAAAGTTCTTGGGGCAACTCTGGCGGCCCACTCGTCATCGATACATTCGGCAATTTGTACGGCGCAGGTGTTGGCGGAAATTACGAACGGGGTAATGTGTTTGAACTTCTGTCTGATGCTGGTACCTGGACATACAAAACCCTTTACAGTTTTTGCCCCGAGCGATTCTGTCTCGATGGCAGTGGTCCGTACGGGGGCCTCACCTATTCCGGGGCTATCTCTGGAGAGCCCTACGACGGTGCGTCGCCCTTGTTTGGTATCACCATTTTCGGCGGCGACGGCGATTTTAACCAGTGCGACGGCGACAACGGCTATGGCTGTGGCACTGTGTACGAGTTGCAACACGGCCAGAGTGGATGGAGCGAGCAGGTGCTCCACAGCTTCTGTCAGCAACAGGATTGCCCCGACGGCGCGGCTCCATGGGCTCCTTTGCTGGTGGATGCGTCGGGAAATATCTACGGGACAACGGATAGCGGAGGAGCGCACCACGGCGGCATTTTGTTCAAACTTGTTCCGGGAGCCGGCAATTGGAGCGAATCCGTTGTCAAGAGTTTCTGCTATGGCAAATGTCCCAACGGCACAGGACCAGGCAGCGGCGGTGTTGCGATTAATCCAAGTGGAAACTTGGTTGGGTTTTTGCAAGGGGGCGGCAACCGGCCACCGCCTCACAACGCATGCCGTATCGGGGGCTGTGGCGTGGCATACTCGCTCTCGCGCGCCGATAAGAGGTCCGGCTACAAGGTACTGTACGCATTTTGCTCCTTGGCGGATTGTCGCGACGGTGGGATGCCGACCTCCGTCTGGTCTGCGGACCCGCCTGTCGTTGATTCGGAAGGCGACATTTTCGGTGCGGCTGGTGTCGGCGGGACAACCCGCGAGTGCGGTACGCTGTTCGAACTTAACGGTTCGAGTCTCACAGTGCTTTACAGTTTCAATGACAAAAACGCGGTCGGCTGCGGTCCCGGCCACGGATTGTTGCGGGACCAATCCGGCGATTTGTACGGCATGACGCTCTATGGCGGCAAGAATGGAAGTGGTGCGATCTTCCGCTATGAGCCATAGCCGAACGCCGTCACCCGGGTCGGGCAGTTACCGGCTGTACGTACCGGTCAGGGTTGCGGTTGCGAGTGCGTGGCCCTTGAGCCAGGTCACGACGGCAGAGGCGCTCACGTTATTCCCCAAATGCAGTTGCGGAGCCACCAAGGCATAGACCGTGAGGGTGTAATGGTGCGATCCCGAACCGGGAGGGGGGCAGGCCCCGCCGTAGCCGGGCATGCCAAAATCGTTCTCCGCCTGGACAGCGCCTTTCGGCAGGGCGGATTCGGATCCCGCACCGGCCGGCAGCCTCTGTACGTTCGCGGGAATATTGAAGACGAGCCAGTGCCAGAAGCCGCGGCCGCCATTCGCGTCGGAGTCGAACATCGTGACGGCGAAGCTTCCCGTGCCTTTCGGGGCGCCGGACCAGGCGAGCGCGGGGGATCGGTTTTCTCCACCGCAGCGCAAATTCACCTGCGCCACCTTGAGCGCTGCGCCATTGGCGACATCGGGACTGGTGAGTTCGAGCGCCTGACCGGCCGTGGCCCACAACGCGAGAGAGAAGACGGCGGCGAAAACACCCGGGCGCAAAACGCGCGCCGTCACCATTTGTAGTTCAGCGAAACGAAAGCCATCTTCGGCGTCACCTGGATGTCCGAATTCAGATTGTACGCATAGTGCCAGCGGTCGACGAAGAGAAAGGTGTATCCCCAGGCAATGCCGGCGCTCGCCGCCACGTCCCACCAGTGATGCTCGTCGGTTGCAACGCGCGTGTAGCCGGAGAACGTCGCCGCGGCATAGGCGGGCAGGCCGTATTGCCAACCGTAGCGTGCCCACATGTAACTGGCCGGTGCGAAAGCAAGCGCCGCCGTATCCGAGGGGAACGAGCGATCGTCGCTGTAGTCAGGCCGCTCTTCCTTGACGAACTCCTTCAGGAGCAGAGCCGTGCCGACCGTCGCGCCTGTGTCGAGCGCAAGCTGGCCGATCCCTTGCCAGTCGTCTTTCTGGTAGGAGATGCCTGCCGCCACAATGGGCAGCGCAATGGCAACGCCGGTACCGACATCTCCCAGAGTCTGATTGGTTTCAGCCTCGACCGAACCGCAGGTGCATGCAGCGAGGATCGCAGCGGCCACGACAACGAATACGCTTCTCTTCGCCATCTTGCACCCCGAGGCGAGCCCCCTTAAAGCCCACTATAGGTGCAATCATGGCGTGGGCGTCAAGGCGGGTCCGGTCGCGATGAAAAAGACCTACGAGAACGCCCACGCGGCACTGGAAGGACTTCTGTTCGACGGCATGACGGTCATGTCCGGAGGCTTCGGTCTCTGCGGCATTGCCGAGAACCTGATCCTGGCTCTGCGCGATTCCGGCGTGAAAGGCATCACGGCGATTTCCAACAACGCGGGCGTCGACGATTTCGGGCTCGGCCTGCTTTTGCAAACGCGACAGATTCGCAAAATGATCAGCTCCTATGTCGGCGAGAACCAGACGTTCGAGCGCCAGTACCTTTCCGGGGAGCTCGAGCTTGAATTCAACCCGCAGGGCACGCTGGCCGAACGCATCCGCGCCGGCGGCGCCGGCATTCCCGGCTTCTATACGAAGACAGGCGTGGGAACGCTGATTGCCGAAGGCAAGGAACACAAGGAATTCGACGGCGAATTGTACGTGATGGAGCGCGGCCTTCGGGCGGACCTCGCCCTCGTCAAGGCGTGGAGGGGCGACGAAGCCGGCAACCTCGTCTATCGAAAGACGGCGCGGAACTTCAATCCGATGATGGCGACGGCGGGGAGAGTGACGGTTGCGGAAGTCGAGGAACTGGTTCCGATCGGCGCGCTCGATCCCGACTGCATTCATACGCCGGGAATTTTTGTACAGCGAATGATCCGGGGTCCGCGCTACGAAAAGCGGATCGAGAACCGTACGTTGCGGGAAGGGTGACGAACATGCCGTGGAGCCGGAACGATATGGCCAGGCGCGCCGCCCAGGAACTGCGCGACGGGTTCTATGTGAATCTCGGGATCGGCATTCCGACGCTCGTCGCCAATTACATTCCCGAAGGAATCAGCGTTACGCTGCAATCGGAAAACGGCATGCTCGGAATGGGCCCCTTTCCGCGCGAGAACGAGGTCGATCCCGACCTGATCAACGCCGGCAAGCAGACCATCACCGAGCTTCCGCAGACATCGTATTTTTCGTCGGCCGACAGTTTCGCCATGATCCGCGGCGGTCATATCGATCTTTCGATACTCGGCGGCATGGAGGTCTCCGAAACCGGCGATCTCGCAAACTGGATGGTGCCCGGGAAGCTCGTGAAAGGCATGGGCGGCGCGATGGATCTCGTCGCCGGCGTCAAACGCGTGGTGGTGACGATGGATCACACCGACAAGGCCGGGAATCCCAAGCTGCTGAAGTCGTGCCGCCTGCCGCTCACAGGCAAGGCCTGCGTCAATCGCGTAATCACCAATTTCGGCGTGTTCGATGTTGCGACAGGCGGTTTTAAAATCGTGGAGATGGCGCCGGGCGTCACGCACGAAGAACTCTCCGCCAAAACGGAGGCAACGCTCGTTGCTTGACGCCTTGCGCGGTTGGACGAAAGCGGAGAAGCACGCGATTGCGGCGAGCTATCTCGGCTGGACGCTCGACGCTTTCGATTTTTTCCTTGTCACTTTCGTGTTCACCGACATCGCGCGCGAGTTCGGCGTCTCGGTAAAATCGGTCACGGAAGCACTCTTCGCCACGCTCGCTCTGCGTCCGGTCGGCGCCTTTGTTTTTGGCCGGCTGGCAGACCGCTTCGGCCGCCGCCCCGTGCTGATGATCGACGTTGCGCTCTATGCCGGATTTGCGTTCCTCGCCGCGTTCTCTCCCAATCTCATCGTCTTTCTCGTTTTGCGCGCGCTGTTCGGAATTGCGATGGGTGGGGAGTGGGGCGTCGGCGCATCGCTGACGATGGAAACCGTGCGCGCGGAATCGCGCGGCATCGTGTCGGGGATTTTGCAGACCGGCTATTCAAGCGGTTTTCTCATTGCCGCTATTGCCTACGCGCTGCTTTTCCCGCTTATCGGCTGGCGCGGGCTCTTCATGCTCGGCATTCTCCCGGCGTTGCTCATCCTGTACATCCGCAGCAACGTTGCGGAATCGCCGGCCTGGCATCCGCAAAGGCGCAGCGCCGGGAGCATTGCAACGGTGCTGTCGAACCATTGGCAGCTTGCAATCTACGCGATCCTCCTGATGACGGCGCTCAACTTCTTGAGCCACGGCACCCAGGATCTCTATCCGACCTTCCTGAAAGTCGACCGCGGGTTCAATCCCCGCCTGGTCGGTACGATCGTGGTGGTTGCCAACCTTGGAGCCATCGCGGGCGGGATCACCTTCGGGACGCTGTCGCAGCATTTCGGGCGCATCCGGACACTGACGACCGCGGCTCTCCTCTGCCTCGTTGCCCTTCCCTTATGGATCGCGAGCGACAACATCGCCCTGCTCGCGCTTGGCGCTTTCGCGATGCAATTCGTGGTACAGGGCTGTTGGGGGCTGATTCCGGCCCATCTGAACGAACTCTCGCCCGCGGAAGTGCGCGGTACATTTCCGGGAACGGTCTATCAGATCGGCAATCTGTTCGCGTCCTACGCAGGTCCGCTCCAGGCGGGCCTGGCAGTACAATACGGCACGTACGGTTTTGCGCTTGGTGCCGTTGCCGCCGCGTCAGCCATTGCGGTCGCGTTTCTCGCCGCGATCGGCCGCGAAGCGAAGGAAGTCGACATGCGCCTTTCGCCTCCGCCGCTTCCTGCGCAGTAAGAAAAACCCTCATGCTGAGCTTGTCGAAGCATGAGCCCTCACCCTTCGACAAGCTCAGGGTGAGGAACGCTTAAGGTCAGCTCGAGCGGACGAACACGTCGACGCGGTCGTTCGGTCCGGCGTCGTCGGCGCCACCCATGGCGCGTACGATGATCCTGCTCGACGGCAAGCCGTCGTCGATCAGGAGCTGGCGAACCGCGATCGCGCGCTCCAGCGAAAGCCGCCGCGCGCCGGAAGACTTGTCGCCGCGCGCACCGGCATAAGCCTCGAGCTGCACCGGGCCGCGTCCGCCTTCGAGAGCCGTCGAAAGGTCGCCCGCCAGCAATTTCAGGCCGTCGAATTGCTGCGGCGACGGATTGCTCTTCCCCTTGTCGAAGAGGACCGCACCGCGCTTGGCGAGGCCCGCATGTTCGTCGGCCTTCGCGCGGGCCGCTTCTTTCACCGGCTTGAGAACTACAGGCACCGGTTTCGGCACTTCCGGTTTGGGCGGAAGCGAGGCCGTTTTGGTTTCGCGCGCGGGTGTGGCAGCTTGCGCCTCCGGACTGCCCGGCGACGCTGACTCCTGCGGCGGGGCCGTTCCCGAATCCTCGCCGAATGTGAACGGGATGGCCGGCGCGGATTTCTTTGCCGGGGAGGACTTCGCTGGTTTCGCGGGCGGGGGCGGCGGAGCTTCCGTACTGGCTGGAACGGGCGCCGTAACCGCAGGCGCTGTCGCGTCGGCACCGATGGAATCGATGCTCGGAGTCTCGGTGGGCGCGGCAGTTTCAGCCGGCCTGGGCGCGGCGTGCGCGTGCACCACGCGACGATGTGCAGGCATGTGCAGATGAATGACATCGTCGCCGGAAGCCGCGGCGGAAGATGCAGCCGGCGCCGCGGCGGCTCCGGCGGTGGTATCCTGTGCGAATGCGGTTGTGCCCAAAAGACACCCGCCCAGCGCGAGCGCCACTACGATCTCTTTTTTCATCATCTCGATTCTGAGAGCTCCCGACGACGAGGGGATTTTATCGGGTGCCGTCATCCGGCTCAACTGCGACGGGCCGCGCGAAGCAGTTTCAGGATTTGTGGGTGCAACGTATCATTTGCAACAAGGATGTCGCCGGTTTCGAGCGCGCGCTCGCCGCCCGTGAGGTCGCTGACCACGCCGCCCGCTTCGCGCACGAGAAGAATGCCCGCCGCCACGTCCCACGGCGAAAGTCCCCGCTCCCAGAACGCATCGAAACGGCCCGCCGCCACCCATGCGAGGTCGAGCGCGGCCGAACCGAAGCGCCGTACACCCGAGGTGGATGCCATGACCGGAGCGAGTTCTTCCAGAAAGCTCTCATGGCCCGGGCGCCCGCGGAAAGGCATGCCGGTGGCGATGAGGGATTCGGTGAGCGTTTTGCGTCCGGCGACGCGCAGGCGCTTGTCGTTCAGATAAGCGCCGTGACTTTTTTCCGCCATGAACATTTCATCGGTCACGGGATTGTACACCACGGCGGAAACCAGCTGCTTCTCCCGCTCCAGCGCGATCGAAATCGCGAATTGCGGAATCCCGTGCAGAAAGTTCGTCGTACCGTCGAGCGGATCGATGATGAAGCGGTGGGACTTGTCGGGGCCTTCGATGACGCCGGTTTCCTCGACCAGGAAACCGTAGCCCGGGCGCGCTCTCGACAGCTCCTGAACGAGAATGCGTTCGGTGCGCTCGTCGGCTGTCGAGACGAAGTCGGCCGGACCCTTTAGCGAAACCTGGAGATTCTCGATTTCGCCGAAATCGCGGATGAGCGCGCGGCCGGCCTTGCGCGCCGCGGCCGTCATCACGTTCAGCGCCGGCGACAGATAGGGCATCTATTCCGCGCGCCGGACGTAAGTGCCGTCGGCCGTCGCGACCACGATCTTCGTGCCCGGATCGATGAACGGCGGAACGAGCACCCGCATTCCGTTTTCGAGCATCGCCGCCTTGTACCCCGGCGCGGCCGTTTGCCCCCTGAGCACGGGGTCGGCTTCCGTGACGGTCAGCGTCACCTGTTGCGGAAGCGCGATCGAGATCGGCTTGCCTTCGTGGAGTTGCAGGAGAACCTTCATCCCGTCCTGCAGGAACGGTTCCTGTTCGCCGACGAATTCGCGCGGGAGCTCGATCTGGTCGTAGTTTTCGAGGTCCATGAAGGTGAGAACGTCGCCGCTCGCGTAGAGGAACTGAAAATCCCGCTTTTCGAGCCAGGTCTCCTCCACCCCTTCGTCGGCGCGGAATCGCTGGTTCAGCTTGGTGCCGGTAATGATGTTCTTCAGTTCCACCTGGTTGTAGGCGCCGCCTTTGCCCGGCTTGACGGCCTGTGTTTTCACCACCAGCCACAGTCCGCCCTCATGGGCGATCAGGGCGCCCGGTCGGATTTCGTTTCCCGCAATCTTCGGCATCAGAGCAGCTCAATCCTGGGACCGCGGGCGTCCTCGCCCGCATTATAGGCCGCCGAGGAAAACGGCCACTCATGGGGTCTTTTGACCAGTCCTGCCTTCACGGGATTGTTTTCAAGGTAAAACACCGCATCACCGAAATGCACCCGGTTGCGAATGTACCGATCGAAATAATCCGGAGCCCATACAATGCCAGTTCCCGGGACCGCGGGCGTCCCGCCCGCTTTCTTGTCGAGGCCCGGATAAATTGTCAGTAACCACGGCGGCTGGTTCTCTAATCGCGGAAACTGCGGCAGTGTCCAGTCTGTGCGGGCGGGACGCCCGCGGTCCCGGGATAGCCGCAATTGTAACACTGGTCTTAGCAGCAGTGCGAGTTAACCTGCAAACCGCATGACTGTTCTTGTCGAACCCGGTTCTGCCGATCTCGATGCGCTGCTGGCGCTCAGCAACGCGCACGAAAAGGAGATCGGAAATTTCACGAAGACGGAATTCTCGGAATTGGTCGCCCTCTCCTTCCGCACCCGGATGACGGGCGAACGCGACGCATTCCTGATCGCGCTTTCGGAACGCGCGCCCGAAAACGCTCCGAACTGGCGATGGTTCGCGGCACGATTCCCGCGCTTCGTCTACATCGATCGCGTCGTGGTGGCCGAAGGTTCGCGAAAACGCGGGTTGGGAACGCTGCTCTACACGGATGTGATGCAGGCAGCGCGGGACTCGGCGCATACGCGCCTCTGTTGCGAGGTCAATATCGATCCGCCCAATCCGGGCTCGGACGCGTTCCATGCGAGAATGGGTTTCGAAGAAATCGGCCGCGCATACCTGCCGGATCGCGGGAAAACCGTCCGCTATCTCATGCGCGATCTGACGGTCAGCGTTTGAAGTACGGTTCGACCGTGCCCTTGAGTTTCACGGTCATGGGATTGCCGGCGCGATCGACTGTACGGCCGACCGCAAGGCGAACCCATCCTTCGCTGACGCAATATTCCTCGACGTTTGTCTTCTCGAGGCCGTTGAAGCGCACACCAACGTCGCGGGCCAGAACCGCTTCGTTGTAGTGCGGGCTCCTCGGATTGACGGACAGCCGGTCCGGGGGCGTATCGGAATCGGTCGGTTTCGCCCCCTCGCCTTCGCTCATTTTGCCGACCAGTTCACCTGCACCTGCGCACCGCCCGCGCCGGAGGAAGCGGCGATCACCTGAAGCGTCTTCTTATCGCTATCCGCATGCGCCGTGAACATGGTCGTTGCTCCCATATCCATGTCGACAGCCTTCTCCAGCCCCTCATTCGACGCTTTCTCCTTGTACCAGGCGATCACCGCGGCGGGCGACGCGCTCGTCTGGAAGGACAAAGAACCGGCGTTGCCATCCTTGCCGGAATTCACGGTCACGGTCTGCACCTTGCCGCCGGGATAGACCGCGACGAAATCCGGCGTCTTTGTGTTTGTACCGCCGGCTGCGTTGATTTCGACGTTCTGCTTCCCGTCCGACGCTTTCATCGTGAAATGGTTGCCGTTGGCCGACATGCTGAAATTGGCGTTCTTGTCGTCGGAGGCCTTCATCGTGAAATTCTGGCCGTTGGCCGAGATCGTCACGGTGCCATTCTGGCCCTTGACGGTGACATCGTTCGATTTGGAATTTTGATCGCAGGCAGCGAGTGCGAGACACGCGGCCGCGGTTGCAATCGTCAGAACATGGCGCATGGACGCGCTCCTTCCCCGGAAAAAGATCGGCGTAAATTGCTCCCTCATGGAAGCACAAACCGGACTTGTCCACCATCGGCCTGTCCGCCGCCTGCGCTGGTGGCGGCGCCTGTGGCCGCGCCTGCGGCAGCGTCGAGACCGGGCGTGGTCGAGATCATCTTCCCCGTCAGGCCCATGTGCAGGAGGGTTTCGGGAACCGAATCCTTGAGAAGCCGGACCATCCCCGAACGAATGATATCAACCTGCTGCGGCGTCGCCGCGGCGACGTGCTCGGGCCACGACGCGGGATCGATTTCCCGGAATGGTTCGGGCGAGGAATAAGACGGGCCCACTGTGCCGAGATACGCGTCGATGATCCGGAGCGTGTGTGCGTCGATGACAACGACGGCGTAATTGGCGAACACCGCGTTCTCGGTTGGCGCAGCAATTGGGGCATGATTCCAGACGCCCAGCCCGCCCACTTCCGTGTTCCAGCGCTTGAGCGGCTGTTTGATGAAAATCACATAGGCGTCCGTATCCCAGTTCGGCTGAAGGCCCGGAAAGACGGGTTTGAATTTGTGATCGGAATCGAAGAGGCGCGCCTGCAGCAGTGCCTTGCGGTCCATCGGTACATCGACGATCTTGAACCTGTTCCCGAGACTTTCGCGCGCGAGCGACTCGACCTGATCATCGAGCTTCCAGTCCGGAACGGCCAGGGTTTCGTGCGATTGCGAGAGAATCGTGCCGCCCAGATGATCGAAAGACAACTCGTCGCCCATCGCCGAGACCACGGCGACCGTCTTCACGCCGGCATAAGGATCCTTGTTCGCGGGGATGTCGACGACGGAGCGCGCGCCGACATCCGGGAGCGTGACGATATTCAGCGCGCGCAATGTTTCGAGCAGCGAGACGTTGAGAAGGTTGGAGAAGATCTCGTGGAAGGCGGCGAGCTGCTTGTCGTTCAAGGCGAGGTCGTTGTGCAGCGCGAGGGCGCCTCCGCAAACGATGCCGGCGAAGCCGGGCCCGGTCCCCTGCCGCACCTGTATCCGGGAATAGGCGCTCGCGATTTCCGACAGCGAACGGGCGTCGACAACGTCGATCTCGTAGTTCGCCCAGCAATGTTGCGGATAGTCGAAAAGGTCATCGCTGTCGTTCTCGACCACGAGGCCCTCGTCCCCGGGCGTCTCGCTGGCCTTGTCGGGACGTACGACCACGAAAGCGTCGATGCCGTCATGCGGGAGCGAGGACAGGTAATTCTGAAGGCGCTTTGTTGAAACGTCCCACTGACCGTTGGGCATCAGTGCGATCGCCTGCCGGTCAGCCGAAACGGATTTCACCGCGAATCGGCTCTGGAGATAATGCGAGACGACGGATTCGACCTGATCGTCGAGTTTCCAGCCGGTGATATCGAGACGCTTGTTGTGGGGCAGCAGGAGTGCCGCCTTTTCCAGGCGCAGAAACTGACCCACGGCCGAGACGATCGCCACCGTGTGAATGGATTCGTAATGGCCGACGCGGGCAGGCGGCAGGACCATCTCCTGGCTATAGGGAACGACCACCACACCGCCGCCGCCATGGGCATGCGCGGCTGAAATCGCCGCGAGCGCAAACGCGGCGGCCGCGAAAACGCGACGAATCATGAAACAGCCCGCCCTTATTTCGACGCAGCGACTATAGCGGTAAATGCAACAGACGACCACGGCCCTCAAAATCGGGCATCGGCCAGCCTGCGCTACGCCGCTGCCGCGCCCGCTGCCGTCTGCACGGAGACTTCCGGAGTGAGGAAGCCTGCAAACGCCATTCTCGCCACCAGCAGGATGACAGCCGCGATGCCCATCAGCCCGGCGTGCAGGAGCCAGAATGTCGAGTTCGGCATCGTGCCGAGCAGGCCGCCCAGGTAACCGGTCAGCAGATTTCCCATGAAGAGGTGCAGGTAATAGATGGCGATCATCATCCCGCCCAGACCCTTGGGCGCCGCGCGCGAATAGAGTGCGAGGCCGACCGGAAGTACATTGGCAAAGCCGATGTCGTTGACGATGTGAAATCCCAGCGCCCAGTACAGAGGCACGGGGTGATGGGTGGTGTCGGAAACAAAAGCGCTTCCCGCGAGCACCAGCGGCCCGAGCGCGCTGATCGCCACGCCGATGACGATCTTCGTGATCTCGGCCGGTTCGCTCCATCGCCGGCTGTACCAGCGCCAGAAGGCGATGACCCCAAGCATGGTGGCGGTACTGACGATGGCGTCCAGCGACACCAGAAAGCTGATCGGCATGTTGAAGCCGAAGAACTGCGTCTGGAACGCTTTTTCTCCCCACACCAGATAGGCGTCGACGATTTCCTGGTTGCCGATGATCGATACGGCGAGCACCGGCAAAAGCGACACCAGCAGGATCACCGCCCTCCAGTCGTGCGCGGTGAGCGGCGGGCGCTCGACATGATCGCCTTTGGTCCGGACGGGCTCCGGCGGGTAATGCGGGCGCCCGGCGAGATAGATCGCCAGACCCAGGACCATGCCGACGCCGGCCGCGACGAATCCCAGATGCCAGTTCACGCGCTGCCCCAACCAGCCGCAAATGATCGGCGAAATGATCACGGCCAGCTGGATTCCAAGAAAATAGATCTGAAAACCGTCCGCCCGGCGCGGATCGTCGATCCGGTAGAGCGCGCCGACCTGGCTCGCAATATTGGCCTTGAAACAGCCGATGCCGGCGAGCAGCAGCAAGAGCGCAATGACGAAAGTCGAATTCAGCGCCAGCAGGAATGTACCGATCACCATAACCGTGGCACCGATGCTCACCGTGGCGGTGCGGCCGATCAGGCGGTCGGCAATGTAGCCGCCGGCAAGGGGTGTCACGTAGACCAGAGCCGCATAGAGCTGCGCCGTGTTCGAGGCGAGCGCCATCGTGGATTGCGTGCCGTAAATCCAGCCGATGAACCGGCGGAAGGCGCCGAAGCCCCATACCTGCTCGATATTTCCCGGTTGCAGCAGGTAATGGGTGAGATACAGCACCAGCAGCGTCTGCATGCCGTAGTAGCAAAAGCGCTCCCAGAACTCCGAGCCCGAGAGCCAGGCCAGCCCGACCGGGTGGCCGATAAAGGACCGGTCGCGGCTGTCCGCGCTCTGCAGTTCCGCCGCCGACCTGGCCGCCGTATCGCTCACTTGATGCACCCAGCTCTCAAAGACCGCGGCACTCTTGCGGAGGTGCCGCCCTTTCGCAAGCCACGAAGTGGTGTGGAGGCGCGGTAGCAATTGTTGTGGCGTCGGAGTTGGGATCAGCCTCCCCCTTGCGGGGAGGCCGAAATTTGCAAAGCAAATTTCGGGTGGGGGCAGTCGTGGTAAGGGAGAAACCCCCACCCGAAAAACGCGCGTGGTTGATACGCCATCGCTTCGCTGCTGAGCCCCGCGCGTTTTTCGACCTCCCCGCAAGGGGAATGTTAGGTGTCGTACTTCTGATTCCTTACTACCGACGGACCGGTAGTGTACCGACACTCGCGGGCGAAGCCGGCATCGGTGTGGCGACGCACGATTCGTAACCGAGCATGGGGCGCGTGAACACGCCGGGTGAGCGGGGAATGTCGGACTGTCCCGGCCCCAGCTGAAGATTGTACGTGGCGCCAAAGGCGCCGAAATCGACCTGAACCCACGCCTTCCCCGTGTTCGTCACCGTGAATTTCTGTCCGTCGAAGGTAACGGCGACATCGTGGGCCGCGGATCCGCCGCAGGCCCGGGCCTCGGCGGCCCACGCAAGCACAACTATTGCAACTGCTCCGGGAAGAAGGGCTTTCATCGTTCCTCCTGACGGCTCCGTATTGGAAATGACGGGCTCGGGGCCGGGGTTCCCCTGCCCCTTCGGAACGCGGTCGCGGGGAATCGGATTTCTCTTGAGGAGAGCCAGAAAAGGAGCGGCGCATGATCCGCAAACTCAAGTCCGGCCAGTACCGGCTCTACGCGCGCAAGAAGGATCCGCGAACCGGCAAGCGCCGCAATCTCGGCACCTTCGATTCGCGCGCGGCGGCGGAAAAACACGAACGCGCCGTCCAGTATTTCAAGCACGGCGGCCGATAAGACCCGCTTCCGCCGCGCCTGCAATTTGCGCTACGAATCCCCAACCCCACGAATCAGGGAGGTTCCAATGGCCTCACGTGAACAGCACGGCAACCGGGAAAAGAAAAAGCCCAAGAAGGAAAAGCCGAAACCCACATCGGCCACGTCCGCCTCGCCGTTCGGCGATCAGCGCAACCAGAAGCCACCGGGTGGGAAGAAATAAAATCCGTCAACGCAGGATACCAACCTGCGCGTAGACATCGCCGACCCGCGGATCCATCGATATCGCGGCCGTGATATCCGCGTCCCCGGCGGGCGCATTTCCCATTCGGCGCTCGGCGATCCCTTTCATGTAGAGCGATTCCGCGGCCTTCGCGTTTTCCGCGAGAACGGTGTTGAATTCCTTCAGCGCCGTCGCCCAATCTGCGCGGCGGAACGCAATCAGGCCGCGGGCATGGTGTGCGGATTCGTCAGCGGGATTGATCTGCAATGCGCTGTCGCAGTCTCTCGCTGCCGCATCCAGTTCGAGACCAGCCAGCGCGCGTGCCCGGCAACGGGTTGACAAGCCTTTGTCGAGCGCGGTTCCGATGACGTCCATCGATTTCCGGTAAGCGTCTTCCTCTCGCCCCGGAACGTCCATATTGGAGCGTTCCTGCGTGGTGCCCTGAACTTTCGTCGTACGATATTCGATCGTTCCTTTTCCGCGATAGAGGGACACTTTGTCAGGTCCGTTGTCGCGCAGCGCCAGATAGTCGGTGAAAGCGTGCTCGCCGTCGCCGGCCTCGAGATACAGCATGGCGCGGTTGGCCCGCGCCTGCCAAAGCGCAGGCTGCAATTCGATGGCCTTGGTGTAGGCCGCAAGCTCGTGTTCGCGATCGTTCCCCTGCGCCTGATAGGCGAGGCCGAGGTCAAGCCAGGCAAACGCGATCTCGTCCTGATCGATACCGCGCGCGTTGATCACCGACATGCAATTGCTGATGCGCAAAGCCGCCGCGTTTGCCGGATCGTTGCAGCGGTTCAGAGCGGTCATTATCGCATCGCCCTGGCCGAGCGAGGGTGACGACAGCACCAAACCCGCGATCAAGGAACTCCAGCACAGGCGGCGGCGCATTTTCCGTCTTAGTTGCCACCCGGGCCGGGCGCCGCAGTATAATGCGGTGCTGGTGCCGTCGGAGCCGAAGGCGTCGGTGGTGCTGCTGCGGCCTGCGCAGCAACCGGCGGTCCCAGAGCGACAGTGATGGGGCTGTCATAGTGGTAGTTGGCACCGCTCGCCGCATCGACCCCGACGCCAATCAGACCGCCGGCAACAACGTTGGCGGCGGTCGTAGCGCCAAAATGAGACGCCGCCACGACATGACCGGGCTGGAATCCCGGCTTCGAGCAGGTCACATCAAGATCGGTCTTGGTCTTGTGGACTGTCGTACTTCCCGGTGTGGTGACGTACCAGGTACCCTGTGAATTCGCGAGCGTGCATTGCGCGCCCTGTTCGGGCGTCGTGTTTACGGAAACCGGCTGCGTCGTGCCTTCGATGATCGTGGCGCATCCGGACAAGGCAATGCCAAGCGCGGCCACGGCCGCGAACGGATAGATTTTCATGGATTACCCCATTCCCCTGGACCCACGAGACTAAACATGAATTTGACGCGTCGGCAAGAGGCGTGGCGTTGTTGTGCACAACGGGCGTACGATTTTGTTCAGAACAGCGCGTTGAATGCCTTGACCGCAGCCGCCGGGCCGGCCGGGTAATTCCACACCCCGGCCGAGACGGCGAGAAAATCGGCGCCGGCGTCGATCAGCGGCTTTGCGTTGTCCACCGCAATTCCTCCGATGGCGACACAGGGCACCGTCATCACGTCGGACCACCATGCAAGCAGATCGATGTCGGCGCGCGTTTTGGCGTCCTTGGTGGCCGTCGGAAAAAAAGCGCCGAAGGCGACGTAGTCGGCGCCAGCCTCCGCCGCGTCGACCGCGAGATGCCGCGAGGAATGGCACGTCACGCCGACGATGGCGTCCCTGCCCACCCGGGCGCGCGTTTCAGCGTACGCCATGTCGTCCTGGCCGATGTGCACGCCGTCGGCGCCAAGCTCTGCCGCGAGATCGGGCCGGTCGTTGACGATGAAGGCGACGCCAGCCTGTTGCGCAATGGGCATGAGCACACGCGCGGCGCGGCGGATTTGGTCGTCGCCCGCAGTCTTCAGGCGCAGCTGCAGCGACGCGACATCGCCCGCGCCCAGCGCCGCCCTCAGGCTTTCGGCGAAGCCCTGCGGGTCGAAAACGGGCGGGGTGACGAGGTAAAGCCGGCAGCGTTCTTTCACGATCGGAGCGTGTAGCGCGCCATCCTTCGGAACGGCAAGCGCCAGTGCGTGAGTCAAATCCGGATCGAGACGCGCCCTCATCCTTCGACAGGCTCAGGATGAGGGCAAAAAAGAATCCTCACCCTGAGCTTGTCGAAGGGTGAGGACCTAGGCGGTCGGCGAACGGGGCGCGATTCGCGCCATGTGGTCGCGGATTTCCGTGAGCAGGCCGATCATCTTTTCTGTACGCGCCACCGACTCGTCCCAGCGGGCGGCGTTCTGTTCGATCGCCTGGGCGTTCTGCTTCGTCAGCGCGGCCAGTTTGCGCGACTGGCGAATGCGGAAGATGAGCACCCCACCGATCATCACGACGGGCAGCAGCGTGCCGACGAGCAGAATCGGATCGCCGAGGAAAAGGTGCAGGGGATCGAGTTCAGGATAGGTCGGCATGCATCGGCCCGGTCATGCTTGCGATACCCTATCGCCGACGCGTTACCCGAGCGTGAACGGCGGCGCGGGCGGCGGCGGCATTTCTCTTTCGCCAGCGCCACCGTTTTGGTGCCTGACAGCGCCGGTTGGACGGGCCGCGAATTCGTGCAAAGATCGCGCTCCATTGCGAGAGGGGTTTTTTCCGATGCTGTCCCGTACGCTGGGCGCCGGCGCGCTCGTTGCACTTGCCGTTTTTTCGACCACCGGCGCAGGCTCTGCGCGTGATTTTGCGCTCGCGCCGGGGAAGACGATCACGCTCGCGCTCGACGGCACGCTCGGGCCGGTGATCTCCGGGAGCGATCCCGCGGGTCTCGACGGCGACAGCGCGACCGTGACCATTACCGTGAAAGAGTCGCTCGTTCCGTACAAAACAACGGCGGCATCGGCGAGCTATCACATTCCCGCGGGCGACATCACCGTCGACGTGAACGGTACGGATTATACCTCGACCTCGCGCTCCAGCATGATCATCAAGCTCGGCGGCAAAGCGGATCTCCTCATGCTGAAGGCCAAACTGAGCATTCTCGGCCACGCCGTGAGCGTTTCCGACACGACAGCCCTGCAGTCCGGCAGCTGGACGAGCGCCGTGCTGCAGCATCCGGCGCTCTTCTCGCCTTCGCCGCAGAATATCAGCGAGCCGGCTTCGACATTCACGTACAGCGTCTTCGGCGAGACGACTGAGCTCGGCGTCACCGGCACGGCTTCAAACAGCAATTAGAGGGCGGCCGAAAGGTTAAAGCTGCCTTGGGAATGACCGTCAACCACACAGCACTCGCAGCTTTGGCCGCAATCGCTGTGTCCGCGCCCGCCTGCGCCGCCCTGACGATTTCAGCAGGCGCGACCCAGAATATGTCCTGTTCGGATGGCATCTGCGTCCCGACGGCCGCAAGTGCCGTGCTGAATGCGAGCGATCTGGAGAACGATCTTGCCCAGTTCGGCAACATGAGGGTGATGACGACCGGAAACGGTGTGGAAGCGAACAACATCGTCGTGAAAACGTCGTTCGCATCGCCGGATTCGACGTCGCTCACGCTCGATGCGCACAACGCTATCGTCGTCGATGCCGCGGTGTCCATTGGATCGGGTACCGCAGAACTCGAGTTGCAGAGCGATACGCTGGACGCCGCCGACACGCTGTCGTTCGGACGGAAAGGTCACGTAACCTTCGGCAGCCTGTCGGATCTTTTCGGCATGAATGGCATCGTATTCACGCTGGTCGGTTCCGTACAGGGATTGGCCAGCGCCCTGACCGCGAATCCATCCGGCGCCTTCGCGCTCGCCAACGACTACGACGCGAGCGGTGACGGCACGTACACGCAACCGCCTGTCTCGACATCGTTGGCCGGCTTTTTTGAGGGGCTAGGGAACAATATCTCTAACCTAACCATCAGCGTGTTCACCGCTGGCGGGCACGTCGGTCTTCTCGCAGATGTCGGAAGTACGGGTCTGGTGGAAAACCTCAGGATCGCCCACGTTTCACTCACCCTGAGCGATGAGGAAGGTATAGGAGGCCCATTGGCAGGAGGGAATGCCGGAAGGATTCAGCGAGTGTCCGCCACAGGTGAAGTCACGAACATTGGCGCGAAGGGCGGGTATCTTGGTGGATTGGTGGGGGCCAACTACGGCACCATCCAATGGTCTAGTTCAGCAGCTGAGGTGGGCGGCGGGACGGCGGATTTCGGCGGGCTTGTTGGCGAAAACGATGGCGGTACGATTAGCCACTCTTCTGCCAGCGGGGCTGTGAGCGGAGACGGAGGGGCCGGTGGCCTCGTTGGGCAAAACGGTGGAACCATTACGCGATGCTTCGCTACAGGAATCGTTTCTATTGCCAAAGGAAGCGCCGGCGGGTTGGCTGGTGAGAATGGCAACAATGTGGGGGTAATTTCGGAAAGTTATTCAACGGGTACAGTGTCGAACAAAGGCCGCGCGCAAATCGGTGGGCTTGTCGGGGTCAACTTTGCAAGTGGCATCTCGGAATCGTATTCGACGGGAGCAGTTGTGGGGGGAAACGAAACTTGGCTTGGTGGCTTTCTCGGTTGGAACTATGATGGTACTGTCACGCAGGCCTATTCGACAGGTCTCGTGAGCACGTCTGCGCGCCGGCTAATCGCGATTGTCTGGCTACGCAGCCCCACACAGATCGACGCGCGATCCTATTTTGCCGTCAAGCATCCTAACCATCGCACGTCCGAGGGCGGTTTTGTCGGATATGACGACTCAAAAACGGGCGGGTTTTCTGACGCCTATTGGGACACGGATACAAGCGGCATAACAAGCCTGAGTCAGGGTGCGGGCAACATTTCGAATGACCCCGGTATAACTGGGCTCACGACCGAACAATTTCAGTCCGGATTGCCAAGCGGATTCGACCCGAAGATCTGGGCTGAAGATTCCAGCATCAACAACGGCTTCCCCTACCTGATCCACAATGCGCCGCAAAAGTGACGGCGTTATGGCGGGCGAGATGTACGCACTCCGTCGCTCTCAAGGGACACCTTGCTGGATAGACGCGGGACGGAGAGCAGGCCCTCGAAAAATGGATTCGAATTAATCCGCTGCCGCGCGACTCTGGAATGGTTGGTACGTCTTTCGGTCAGCGGGAGGCCGGCACTCTGGCATGGCCCGGCGGGAGGGACCATCATGTTGCGAATTGGCCTGGGGACATGTCTCATCGGATGCGGGCTCGCGCTGGCAATGGTCGGCCCGTACAGCGCCCACGCCAAAACCACCGAATCCGCGCGCCACGGCGCAATACACAAATCCGCTGCGAGCAATGAGCGGATTGTTTATGCCTTCACAGGCGGCGCCGACGGCGCAAACCCCGCGGCGTCATTGGTCGCCGACAACGCCGGCAATCTCTACGGGACTGCCGGTTTCGGAGGCGATTCCAGCTGTCGCCTCACGAGCCACCATTTCATCGATCATCGCGTGGAGCAGAACCCGGGCTGCGGAATCCTCTTCAGGCTTTCTACGGCCGGCGGCGAAACGACTCTGCACACGTTCACCGGTGACAAGGACGGCGCGGGTCCTCCGGGAGCCCTGTACAACGGCGCGGGCGGAAACCTGTTTGGCGTGACGGCGGAAGGCGGAGGGAAAAAGAGCGCCTGCCGCAGAGGCTGCGGAACCGTGTTCGAGCTCAAATCGGACGGCTCGGAGAAGCTCCTGTACGCATTCGTCGGCGGCAATGACGGTGTGTCGCCGGATGGTACGCTGACCGCCGATGCTTCGGGGAATTTCTACGGCACCACGGGTGACGGCGGCAGCTATGCGTGCGGCGCCGGGAACCAGTTGGGCTGCGGCACGGTGTTCGAACTGACGCCCGGCGGCAGCGAAAGCATTCTGCACGCCTTCTCGGACCCGAGGAGCGATGGCGTCTATCCGGGCGGCACGCTGGTGGTGGACAAGGCGGGAAACGTCTACGGACTCACGGCGGCGGGCGGCAGCGACAGCGATTGCGGCCTGGGAGCCGAGGGTTGCGGCGTGCTGTTCGAGATCAGTGCGGGCGCCGTCGAGTCGATTCTTCATCGTTTCACGGGCGGCAGCGACGGCGCCTATCCGACCGGCAACCTGGTGACGGATGGCGCGGGAACCATGGTTTTCACCACCATGGGCGGCGGCAGCGACACGGATTGCGGGCTCGGCCCTTACGGCTGCGGCGTGCTCTTCCGGTTCGCCAAGGGCACGCTCACTGTACTTCATATCTTCAAGGGCGGCAGCGACGGCGCCTATCCGATCGGCAGCCTGCTTCTGGACGGCAGCGGCAACGTCTTCGGTACGACGGGCGGCGGCGGAAGCACGAAAAATTGCGGGTTGGGCGGCGCGTTCGGTTGCGGCACCCTCTTCGAAGTGTCGGCCGGCGGCAGCGAAACCGTGCTGCATGCCTTCAAGGGCGGCAGGAACGACGGCGCCTATCCGACATCGGGCCTGTTCGCGCTGAACAACCACCTGTACGGCACCACCGCGACCGGCGGCACCGGCTGCGGCAAGGCCGGTTGCGGGACCGTGTTCGAAGTGAAGGAATAGATCCTCCAGACCGAATCAGCTTCACTTTTCGCAAGCTCAGCGCGGAGGACGCGGTGGATGCGCAGAGGACGCAGACCCCTCACCCCGCTCGCGTTCCGCGAGCGACCCTCTCCCGCAAGGGGAGAGGGAAACCGAACCGTCGATACCGTACAGAATTCGCCAGTCATCCCCTTCTCCCCCCGCAGGAGAAGGTGGCGGCGCGTCAGCGCGGCCGGATGAGGGGTATTTCATCAGCATCCACTGTGCATCCACCGCGTCCACTGCACTGAGCTTTACGGCCTCGAAACCACTCAGATGTTCGTCAGTTCGGTCGCAACGCTCTAATACCCTGGGCGGAAGAGGTCGTACGTTTCGATCCGGCCCACCGCGGCGATGGCCTTTGCAACATCCGGCCTTGCGCGCAGCGCGGCGAGGCGCTTCTCTCTGTCCAGTGTTACAGGGGTTTTGTGCTTCAGTTTGAAATCCTGCAGAAGGTACAGCATGCCGTTGCGCCGCCTCGGATCGCCGAGCGCCGAAACGACAAATCTGGCCGTCGCGTCCATATCGCCCGCGCAAACGAGCGCATTCAGCACCGCCGAGTTTTCGTCATCGGCATGGTCCTTGAGGTACGCGAGCGACTTGTCGAGAGCGGTACGGTCCTGAAGCTGGGAATAGGCACAGGCGCGTATATATTCCTTCTCCATGTGCGCGACCGGGCTGATCTCCACGGAATCCAGATCCTGCAGCGTCGTCAGGGCGTCGTTGGGCTTGCCCTCCGCGTCAAGCGCTTCGGCAAGATTGATCGTCTGGCTGATGTTCGGACCGCCGTTTTCCCGCAGGCGCTGGCCCTGCGACAAAGCCTCGAGGCCTTCGGCGTTCCGGCCGAGGGCAAACAGCGCGCCCGCGCGTACATTGTGGGTCCAGTTGATCTCGTTGGCGTAATCCGAAAATACCGACGGTGCCGTGTCGGACGGCTTTGCGCGGGCGATGGTGTTGTCGAGCAGCGCCAGCGCGTCGCTCGCGCGTCCCATCTGGATCAGAAGATCGGCGACGCCGCTTATTCCCTCCAGCCTGTCGCTGTTGGCGTCCGATCGTTTCTTGAGCTCGTCGAGCCAGCCGGCGAAAATCCTGTTCACCTCGAAGCGCGCAGGGTCTTCGCTCACAATGGGGTCGAAGCGTTTGTCGATACGCGCGCGGATCAGCTGCTGCGCCGAGCGGACATTGGCGAAGGCGGTCTTCGCATGGGCGGCATCGCTGCGGTCGAGATACGCGACCGCAAGATCGAACCAGAGTTCGTCGACGTCCGCGAACGGAACTTTCGGTTTCCAGTTTGCGGACCGCAGGGGTTCGATAACGCCGATGACCGCGTCGTCATCCTTTGCCCCGCTTGCCAGCTGAAAGACGGCCTGGTCGCGGACCTGGTCAAGCGAGCCCGGCCAGTTCTTCGCAATGGTCGCGAGGCTTGTACGGCTATCGTCGAAATCGCGAAGCGCGTAGGCGGCGGCGAGGCGCATGTACCACTCGAAGCCGTTGCTGTAGGGCGTCTCGGTCGCGAGCTTCAGATGGGCGAGGGCGTTCCTGGCATCGCCGCTCTGCAGTTCGGCACCGCCGAGAAGCGCCCAGGCGGCATGCTGCTCCATCTCGTTCAACAGCGAGAATCCGGGATTTCCCACGACCGGCTTGAGTTCGGCCAGCGCCCCGGCAACGTCGTTGTTCTGCAGCTTGCGCGCGCCGTCGCGCAGTTGCTCCCGAACGGCTTCCGCGCCCTCGGGCGCCGAATGGGCCGAACCGTGGCTGTCGGGCTCGCGCGCAAGGGCGGCTCCGCCGCCGGCAAACAGCATCGCCGCGACGCAGCAAATCATGAATTTGTTCATTGGATCCGGTCTTCGCCTCACCCTCGACGGGGCAGCGTCTACTGGCTTTCCGGGGAGGTTGACATAACCATATTGGTTATTCATACAACTGACAACGACGGAGGCAACGGAAGCGCCCGGCGGACGACACGATGCGCCATGACATGCTCACCATGCGGAGCCGCCCGTTTGCGTTCGCCTTTTGGTACGGCGCGGGCGCCATGCGTCGCGGAAATCGGGGCTGCGTTGTTCGGCCTGCCGGGAGTCGGGAAAATTCCCTGCGGCAGGGAATTTCGCAGGGAATTTTGGAAATCTCCGATTGGGGAAAACGGGAAAACCAGCAATGACAGGACCTATTGGAGCGCGAACCGGCCAAAGCAGGGAATTTTCAGGGATTATTTCGAGCGGGCATTTGCGGCGTTCGCGTGCCGAGGCAAGGAAACAAGGCAGTGTCGCGTACGCGCTTTGGACTCTGTTTGGCGCGGAAAGGAGTTCCGCGCGGCGAGACGTTGTCGCGCTATCCGGGCATGGTATCGTCCCAGACCAAAGATCACGTCACAGGGGGTTTGGGGAAATGATCGGGAAACACGCAGCACTCACCGCCCTGGCGTTGCTCGCCGCATCGGCGCCGGTGCATGCCGACGTGGTGATCTCTACCGCCGCGACGCAGAACATGAGCTGCTCGGGCGGCGTGTGCGCGCCAACGGCAACCGCTGCCGTTCTCAACGTCACCGACCTCGAAAACCTGCTCGCGTCGGGCAGTTTGGAAGTAACAACGACCGGATCAGGGATTCAGGCGAACAATATTTCTGCTGCGGTCAGATTGGACGTGTCCACTGGAAATACGTTGGCGCTTGATGCTTACCAGTCCATTACATTCAACCGTCCGGTAGTTGTGAAAGGAACGAGCGGGCTTTCGTTGATTACCAACGATGGCGGCAGCGGTGGATTGCTTTCGTTTATGCCGGGAAAAGGGCACGCCGCGCTCGATCTCTCCAGCAACCTCTCGATCAATGGCGCCATCTACCAGCTTGAAGACTCGCTTCCAGCACTCGCGGCGGCCATGAACGCCAATCGAGGTGGGGCGTTCGCGTTGGCGAGCAGCTACGATGCAAGCCAGGACGGCACATACGACAGCCCTCCCCTTACGTTTGAGTTTACCGGCACGCTGGAGGGACTTGGCAATACGATTTCCAATCTGACGATCGATGGAGGCCAAGGCGGCGCTGGCTTGTTCTCTGAAATCCAGTCCGGAGTGCTCGTCGAAAACCTGGGCCTAACAAACATTGCCATGACGGGAGGATCTGCAGGTGCGTTCACGGTGTACAACTCTGGCGGGACTCTGGCGCACGACTGGGCGACAGGTTCGGTGAGCGGAGGCGTGGTGGGCGGGCTCGCCGTTACTGGTGCTACAATTGAAGATTGCTTTTCTAGTGTTTCCGTTGTTGGCGTGGCTGATGGTGGTGTAGCCGGGGGGCTGGTTGGCTACGAGGCCGGCGCGATTGATTCGTCATATTCTACCGGTACGGTGAGCGCAGTGGGTGCAAGGGGTCGAACGCACTTAGGCGAAGCTGGCGGCCTTGTCGGTCAATTGGACAGCGGAACCATTTCGAATTCCTACGCGACCGGCGCTGTCTCCGGAGGCCAGTATGTTATTGCCGGCGGCTTTGCCGGGAGGACGTTTGACAACATCAGCAGCTCCTATTCGTCAGGAGCGGTTTCAGGTGGACAAAGGCGACGGACTGGCGGGTTTGCAGGTGTGGTCCTGAGCGGTACGTTCGCAGACGCTTATTGGGATACGACTACTAGCGGTACAAAAAGCGGCGTTGGCAGCGGAAATGCTACCGGCATCACCGGCTTGACCACATCGCAGCTCCAGTCCGGTCTACCCACCGGTTTCGATCCCGCGATCTGGGCCGAGGATGCGAACATCAACAACGGCCTGCCGTACCTGATCGCCAATCCGCCGCCGAAGTGAGAGCGTCACGGGAAACCAATTCTACGAGGGGGCACATGACAAACACACGAACAGCACTCGTCGCTCTGGCGATGATCGCCGCATCGGCGCCGGCGCATTCGGCCGTCACGATCTCGACGGCGGCGACAGAGAACGTGACATGTTCCGGCGGCGTGTGCGCACCAACGGCAGCGAAGGCCGTCCTCAACGTCGCGGACCTGGAGAATCTCCTGTCGTCGGGAAACGTCACCGTGACGACGGCCGGTGCCGGCGTCGACGCGAACGACATCCGCATCGAGACCGCGCTCGGCTGGTCCGCCACGGCGCTTGATCTGAAGGCCGGCCGTTCCGTCGTGATCGACCAGCCGGTTTCCGTCCAAAATCAAGGTGGTCTGTCGCTGACGACAGGACACAGGAAAGAACCCGGCGGATCGCTGTTCTTTGGAAGCCACGGGAGTGTGACGTTCGCCGACCCGCGCAGCGCATTTTCGACAAACCGCGTGAAGTACACACTCGTCAACTCGATCGCGACGCTGGCAAGTGCGGTGCTCGCGAATCCGGACGGCAATTACGCGCTCGCGAACAGCTATGACGCAAGCGGCGACGGAACCTATTCCGCGTCGCCGGTTCCGACCACCTATGGCGGCATTTTCGAGGGGCTGGGCAACGCGATTTCCAATCTCTCCATCAACGATTCGAGCGACGGCAGTGTCGGGCTGTTCGCCAATGTCATGCCCGGTACGTTGCGTGATGTTTCCCTTACGGACGCCAATGTCACGGGACCGCCTAGGTATGCCGGCGTTGGGGCCCTGGTAGCCGGTCTCGTGGGAAATCTTATCAACGACTCCGTGTCCGGGTCAGTGAGTTCGGAAACCCAGAGCGGGTACGTCGGCGGGATCGTCGGATATGCCGGCCCGGGGCTGATAATGGGCTGCTCGTCGTCGGCTAATGTGAGTGCGGCCAATGGCGCGGCTGGCGGAATTGCCGGCTATGCCTATGAGATCACGGAATTCAGCGGTTCCCGCGCGACGGGAAATGTCTCCGGCTATTTTGCGGGCGGGCTTGCAGGAGGAACCAATTACAGCCAGATCACGACCTCCTTCGCGACGGGAACCGTAGAGGGTAACGAAGTCGGCGGACTGGTCGAAGACGTCGGATCGGGCACAATCGCAAACTCCTATGCGACGGGCCTGACGGAAACGCTCGACCATCGAAGCGGCAACGTGGGCGGGCTGGTCGGATACCTGGAAAATGGAAGTGTCGCCAGCGCCTCGTATTCTGCCGGTCGCGTTCACGGCGGTGGATACAAGAGCACAGGGGGATTCGCCGGCGTCGTGGTCGACGGTACGCTTTCGTCGGATTACTGGGACACCTCGACGAGCGGAAAGAAGCAGGGCGTCGGCAACGAGAAGAACGCGCCCGGCGTGACGGGCCTTACCACGCAGCAGCTTCAATCCGGCCTGCCCACCGGCTTCGATCCGAAAATCTGGGCGGAGGATGCGAGCATCAACAATGGCCTGCCGTACCTGATCGCCAACCCGCCGCCGAAGTGACGGCGCGAAATCCAACTGTACGGGGGGTACAATTACGACAGATTTGCTACAATTCTGTGGACAGCTGTCTGGAGCAAGCCTAGGTTGAGGCGTTGCGTGTTCTCCCGCGGAGCCCGGAGAAGCCAGATCTCCCGCAGAGGGGCAAAGCGGGGTGCGGCAACACCATCGGGAGGGGATCACGACATGTCCGGACGCAAGCCAAAACAGCGACTCCTTCTGGGGGCCCTGGCACTCATCGCGGGGGTTTTTGCCTTTGCCGGGAACGGGACCGCACAAGCCGACACGGTGCTCTACTCCTTTTGCAACGGCCCGAACTGCCCCGATGGCGAATCGCCCATAAGGGACCTGCTTAAGGCAGGAACCACCACGCTGTACGGGACGGCAAATTATGGCGGTCAGTACAACGGCGGCACGGTGTTCTCGATCACCACCGGGGGCGTCTACACGGTGCTGCATACCTTCGGAAGCGTCACCGCTGACGGCATGACACCCATTTCCAGCCTGGTCAAAATAGGGAACAGGCTGTACGGCACGACACTTCAGGGCGGCCTTTACTTTCACGGCGCGGTGTTTTCGGTCAAGACCAATGGCACGGGCTACACGGTGTTGCATTCCTTTTGCAGCCAGACGAACTGCAGCGATGGGGGAGGACCTTACGACGGCCTGATCGATGTCGGCGGCACGCTGTACGGCACGACTGCCGGCGGCGGCACGACAAACCCGGCCTGTCCGCAGCAGAACGGCGGCGGCTGCGGCACGGTGTTCGAGATCCTTCCGACGGGAGCCGGCTTTCAGGTACTGTACACCTTTTGCAGCGCCGGGCCTTGCGCGGACGGCGCGGTCGCGTATTCACGGCTGATCGACGTAGCGGGCACGCTGTATGGAACGACGATGCAGGGCGGTGCATTCGGGTCGGGCACCGTGTACTCGCTTGTCCCGTGCGGCACCCCTCCCTGTGCCGAGTCGGTAATGTACTCCTTCGGCACCAACACTCCGGATGGCCAGAACCCGTTCGCCAGCGTGACATACAAGACCGTCGGCACCACCGGCTATCTGTACGGAACGACGACGCAAGGCGGTGCCTCCGGCAATGGCGCAGTGTTCGCGGTTGTCCTGTGCGGCTCCCCGCCTTGCGCGCGCCAATGGCTCTACTCCTTCGGCGGCGCGCCGGACGGAGTGTCTCCGTACGGTGATCTGCTTGACTGGGGCAGTTATCTCTACGGCAGCACAGCGGGAGGCGGTACTTTTGGCCAGGGCGCGGTGTTCAGGATCAGGGCGAACGGACTTGCGAACGAGACGCTGGTCAACTCCTTCGCCAATTCCCCGGACGGCGCTGGACCAACCGCCGGTCTGGCCAGAATCGGAAACGAGCTTTACGGAGATACGCAGGTGGGAGGCAGTGGCGGCTGTCCGTGCGGCACGGTGTTCTCGATCCCCTGAAATCCGTTCGGCCTGAATCAAGGATGAGGGCGCTTGCGCGGTCCAGTTTGACCGGGTGATGCTCAGTGCGCTGCGCCTGTACTCAATCCGGTGATTTAGTATGGGCGTTGGGCTATGCAGGACGGGCCAAAACGGAGTCCCGCCATGATCAGCAAGCCCAAGCGAGTCGCCCTCTATCTCCGCGTTTCGACGGATGATCAGACCATTGAAAATCAGCGCCGGGAGCTTGAAGCGGTCGCGGCCCGCCATGGCTGGCAAATCGTCGCCACGTTCGCGGATGAGGGCGTGAGCGGCGCGAAGGGCCGGGACAAGCGTCCGGGCTTTGACAGGCTCTGTAAGGGCGTCCAGCGCCGGGATTTCGACATGGTAGCGGCTTGGGCAGTTGACCGGCTTGGGCGCTCGCTACAGGACCTAGTCTCATTCCTTGGCGAGCTTCAATCGAAGGGCGTTGACCTGTTCCTGCATCAACAAGGGCTGGATACGTCGACTCCATCCGGCCGCGCGATGTTCGGAATGCTTGGCGTCTTTGCGGAGTTCGAACGGGCCATGATCATAAGCCGCGTCCATGCCGGCCTTGCCCGAGCGCGGTCGCAGGGAAAGACGCTTGGGCGTCCATCCGGTCTAACGGATGCGAAGGACCGCAAGGCGCGCGAAATGCTGGCTAGTGGCGTCGGCATTCTCAAGGTCGCGCGGACCTTGGGCGTCGGTACAGGAACGATTCAGAAAATGAAGGGCGAGATGCAAGCCGCCGCGTGAGAGGTTCTGACTAGGACAGTCGGGACCATCCGCATAAGAGATGGTCCCGCCGATGCATTCGACTCGGACCGGGGACCCGTGGGGCGCCCCTGTCACGCATTCGGCGGGACCGCTCCTAACGTCTCCGGATTCGATTGAAGTTTCTTTCAATGCACGCCAGTAAGCGCAAACACAGTACCTTGGTTATGGGTGCCGCCCGTTTCCGTTGTGCCGTATAGGATGCCGTCGACGTTAATCAGGCTCGCGACGGGCTTGGAGCCGTCCGAGCAATTCTGCTGGCTGCAAAACGCATAGACGACCGTCTCCACGCCCGTATGCGGATCAAGCGAGAACACAGTCCCGCACCCACTAGTATCGCAACCCGCATTGCCCCCGTATGCGGTCGTGCCGTACAGCACGCCGTTTACATCGATAAGGCTGGAAGACGCGTTCGCTCCATCTGCGCAATTTTGTTGGCTGCAAAAAGAATAGACCACCTTTTCCGCACCGGTCTCCAGATCGAGCGAAAATATCGTACCGCAGCCCGCGCCGCCGCAACCTGCGTTCCCACCTTCCCCGGTCGTCCCGTACAGCTGTCCCTTGACATAGATTAGGCTAACCTCGGGATTTTGGCCATCCGAGCAATTGCTCATTTGACAAAAGGAATAGAGAATCTTCTCTACGCCGGTGCTCGGATCGAACGAAAAAACCGTGCCGCAGCCCGTGCCGCCATCGCCGCAGCCCGTGCCCCCGCCCAAATAGGTCGTACCGTAAAGCGTACCCTTCACGTCGATGAGACTGGCTACCGGACCCCAACCGTCTGCGCCGCCTAGAAAGGAATAGAGCACTGTCTCCGAGCCGGTGGTCGGGTCGAGCGAAAATATTGTTCCAACGCCCGCGCCGCCCGCTTCTGTCGTGCCGTAGAGCGTACCCCCAACATCGATTACATTTGCGACCGGACTTTTTCCGTCCGTGCAACTCTGCTGACTGCAAAAAGGATAAAGCACATTCTCGGTATCGGTGGCCGGGTTGACGGAAAACACCGTGCCACAGCTGAAATCGATGAAGCACTGAGAATACCCACCCGTTGCGGTGGTTCCAAGCAGCTGGCCGTTTACCTTGGTCAAACCCGCGAAGGGAGTTGAACCGTCCGTACAGCCACCATTTCTCCTGCAAAAGCCATGGAGTACCTTCTCGGCACCGGTACTCGGATCAAGTCTGAATACTGTCCCGCCGCCTTGATGGTCCGGGCCACCTTGGTCACCACCCTCCCTCGTCGTGCCGTACAATTTACCCTTCATTTCAATGAGGCTGGCCGTAGGGTCATTACCGTCTCGGCAATTCTTAGCGCGACAGAAGGAGTAGACGACCGTTTCCTGCAATGTGGTGGCGTTCGCCGCCGTGAACGGTTGGGCTAACGCAAAACCAACGACCCCCGCGAAAAGCGCTATGGAAACGGCTTTCATCGCCCTCACCCCTGAATTGCTCGCATCGTTTTGTCCTTATACCTCCCCACTGCCAACCGGTCCGATGAATATTTGTACGTTCTAGGGACCCGCGAAACCCGCCCCAAAAGTCTGGGCAAGTGTCCCACTTCCATTCCGACTTTGTCCCACCGGTGAAAACATTCAATAAAATCAAGTACTTAGAAAGGTGGTGGCGCTCCCACGGGGAATCGAACCCCGGTTTCAGCCTTGAGAGGGAGAAATCTCCGTTCGCGCGCGTGCGCACAAATTCACACCATGCGCGGAAGGCCTGATTTTACTGCCATAGACGTTAGTGCTTGTTCGGGTACGTTTCTCCACGTATATTGGACACACGTTGGACACGTGCTCGCGAGCCGGAGGTTTCAGCCGTGGCAAGAACAGTTCGGGATGCAACCTTGGACACGCGGGCCGCGCGGCGCCGGCTGAAGGCCTCGGGGAAACCATATTACCGCGTGATCGATTCCGGCCTTCACCTTGGTTACCGCAAGGGCGCCACCGGCGGGAAATGGGTTGCCCGCTGGTACGTCGGCAAACAGGCCTACAAGGTCGAGACGATCGCGACGGCAGATGACGTCATTGATGCCGACGGGCTCGAGGTTCTGAACTTCTCTCAGGCTCAAGCGGCCGCCCGAAAGCTATTCAGCGAGAGGAAGCACGAAGAGGCCGGTCTGCCCTCGCCAAGCAGCGGCCCGTACACCGTCAAACAGTGCATGGCCGATTATCTCGGATGGATGGAAGAGCACCGGAAATCGGCCGCGGACGCTCGATACAAGGCGAACGCGTTGATCCTTCCCGATCTCGGCGAAATCGAATGCGCCAAGCTCTCAGGCGCCAGAATTCAGAAATGGCTCGAGGACACTGCGAAGCGGGGGGCGCGCTTACGAAGCAAGTCCGGGAAGCCGAAATATCGCGAGCTTGGAACCGGCGATGAGGACCGCCGGCGGAGACGCGCAACCGCGAATCGCACCTTCACGATCCTTCGTGCTGCGCTCAATCTGGCATTCAGGCAGGGAACGATCGCTTCCGATTCAGCCTGGCGCCGCGTGCAGCCGTTCAAGGAAGTGGACGCCGCGCGCGTGCGCTATCTGTCGATCGACGAGACAAAGCGCGTCGTGAACGGAAGCGAGAAGAAATTCCGGCTGCTCGTTCAAGGCGCGCTTCACACTGGCGCGCGCTATGGCGAGCTCGCCGCGATCGATGTCGGGGATTTCAATGCAGACAGCGGTACCGTCCAGGTTCGCAAATCGAAGAGCGGCAAGGGCCGGCACATCTACCTCGCGAAAGAGGGAATCGATTTCTACTCGAGACTTGCGGCCGGCAGACCTGCAAGCGAACCGATGTTCACGAAGGCGGACGGTACACGGTGGGGAGCGGCCCATCAGTCCCGCCCGATGGCCGAAGCATGCAGCGCCGGCAATCTGAAACCGGCCGCGAGCTTTCATTGCCTGCGGCACACCTACGCGAGCCTTGCGATCATGAACGGCGCGCCGCTGCTCGTCGTGGCAAAGAATCTCGGGCACTCCGATACGCGGATGGTTGAGAAACACTACGGTCATCTCGCGCCGTCATTCATCGCAGACGCGATCCGCGCGGCTGTCCCGAAATTCGGGTTCAAGCGCGAAAGCACCGTCTCATCCTTTCGCGCGACACCGTAATGCCGACGATCACGCTACTGCCGGAAGATCTGAGTGAGGAGCAGTTCGTCTTCACGAGCTTCAGAATTCTGGCGCTTATGCTCTCGCCTGATAACCCGACGTTGCAGGACGCGCTTCTAAAGGCGGCAGTGCTTCACGGTCTGGAGGAGGTGATGACGCGGGAGGATAGTTTCGAGATCGATTCGAAACTTGCGCTCGAGCTGAAACGCGCCGACGCCTTTGACGTGTGGTGCGAGCGGGCGACGGCATTTGCGGTGCGGGCACCGAAGATCAAGGGCGACGGCAAAGACGTCGTACATGGCGGAACGATAGCCGCATGGGTTTTGTTGGCGCCACTCTGCCTGCGTCAGTCTCACGGTCGGCATGTCGGCTCTGGCGCCGCGATCCGCGGAATCTCCAAGATGCTTGGAGGTGGGTTGAAGGGGACCAGCAGCTCTGATCTTCGAAAAACCTGGACGAAGTTTGGCCCCGTCGCACATTTGTGGGCGGCTGCCATCTGCTGCGGAAGCGAAGACGGACTCGCCTTCGTCGCGAATCAACGCCGGTTCCTATGGTTTCTCGAGATCGCAGCATGGTTGCTTTCCGAGGCGCAGGCCCATCACGTTCCTCATTCACGGCCGGGTCTCCTCGCAAATCTCGAGCCTTGGACTATTGCCATCGCCGAAGGCGATTATGATTTTCCCGAGCCTGGTCGCCTGGAAATAGAACTCGGAGCGGCGCTCGAAGCAGCAATACTCGCCGAGTAGCTCCGGAATCGCACCGCATTTTCAGCACCGGTTCTCGACATTGCCGACAATCATAAACGGCGACGAAGAGTCGAGCATCGCGGCATGAGGTTCGCGCCCGTTCTATTTTATCGGAGGCGAACTTGTCCGAACAAAGTTATTCCGTCGATGAGTTTTGTCAGGCGGAGCGAATCAGCCGCGTGACGTTCTACAAGCTGCTGAAAGAGGGCCGCGGTCCTCGGATCATGAAGCTCGGCAGCCGGACCACCATCAGCCCAACGGCGCGCGCGGAATGGCATCAACGCATGGAAGCGGAAGCTGCGGCTGCCGATCAGGCAGAGTGAACCGCCATGCAAACAAAATGCGAAAGCCCCGGGTTGGCGCCCGCCAGCGCTCCCGAGGCTCAGAATGCTTCGCAAAACGACAAACACGGTGCGGAGAATAAACGTCGAGGCGGCCGTTCGCAACGGCGCAAGGGCGATCGCATCGAGCGAGAGATTGTCGATCTTCACCGGAAGTTCGGTATTCACGCCGAACGCGTCCCACTGTCAGGCGCATCGAGGTACCGAGGCAGCTCTCACGACGTCGACGTTCTGGCCTTTGGTCGCGAGAAATCGCCGCTTTGTTGCGAGGTGAAGGCACGCGGGAACGGTGCCGGCTTTGCAACGCTGGAAAAATGGCTTGCGGATAACGACGCCCTGTTTCTTCGTCGAGATCGCGCGGAACCTATTGTGTGTCTCCCTTGGCGTACCTGGGACGCCTTGCCAAAGGTGCGGTCATGAGCGCGCGATTTCGTCTCGAGAATCGCCGCGAGCACCATCTCCTTGATTTCGACTTTCGGGGTACAAGGTACACGGCCGGGTACGGATTTTTTCGGAACGGCAACCTCGCAGAGGTTTTCCTGAGCTGTAGCCGGCCGAATTCGGAAATTGAGATCGCCGCGCATGACAGCGCGATCATCTGCTCGATCGCCCTGCAGCATGGCGTTCCGCTTCAGACGATTCGGCATGCGCTGCTCGCGTCGGATGATGGCGCCGCAGCGGGCCCGCTCGCGCACGCGATCGATCTGATCGACGCAGCCCATTACGCGCATTGAGCAATGGCGACACCACTGGCTCCGGACGACGGCGCGCGCGTAACCGTCGAAGCGCAGACAGAAGCTGAGAACTTTCTTCTCGGCTGGCAGCTTCACGGGGTGATCGGTGCGATCGATGCTGTTTTGGAAGAACTCGGCTCGTTTACGCGCGGGTTTTTCGCGCCGCACGATCGCATCCAGGCTGCGATTTTCGATGCGCACAAACGAGGCACCGGAACAGCGCCGGCGGCGATCGCGCTTCAGCTTGCCGGCGACGATGGCCTCGCCGAATTGGGAGGCCTCGACTATCTGCGGACTCTCGCAACTGCCGCTCCCGTCGTCGCGGACGTGCGTAGAGCGGTTCACGCGGCTGCCGCGACCTGGCATTCGGCAAAAACATTTCGCGCGTTCGCGCAGCGCACCGAAGAAATCGCCTCGATGTTCAAAGCCGGCGATGCGGCTGCACTTTCGGAGCTGAAATCCGCCGGCCGCGAGCTCGCAGATAGCGAGCGCGGCGGGCTCGTCATCGCAACGCCGTTCGCCTGGCGCGAGCCCGAGTCGCTCCCGCGCCGGCAATGGGTTTTCAGCCGACATGCGATCCGCCGATTTCTATCCGTAACAGCGGCCGCCGGTGGCGCGGGGAAAACGTCGCTTGCCTTCGCAGACGCTCTTTCCGTTTCCACCGGCAAGGCGCTCCTGAACGACGGCCGCATCGAGCGTTGCAGAGTGTGGTACATCGGGCTCGAGGACCCGCTCGAGGAATATCAGCGGCGCGTTGCGGCGACCGCAATTCTGCACCGGCTCAGTTCGAACGATCTGCAGGGCCTATTTCTGGATAGTGCACGCGACCAGAATTTCATTCTTGCGAGGGAAGCCAACGAATCGGTCATCGCGGAGCCTGTGGCCAAGGCCATCATCGCCCAAATCCGTCGGCACGACATCGGGCTCGTCATCGTCGATCCTTTCGTCAATTGCCACGAACTGAACGAACAGGACAACACGGCGATCGCAACGCTGATGAAGCAATGGGCTGCGATCGCGGACGAGACCGGTTGCGCGATCGAGCTGCTCCACCACACCCGCAAAACGAACGGCAACGCCGAAGACGATTCCGCCGATGAAGTCCGCGGCGCCGGCGCGTTCGTCAATGCCGCGCGTTCCGTGCGCCGCCTCGTCCGGATGACGAAGGACGAAGCCTCCAGGGCCGGGGTCGATGATCGGCGCCGGTTCTTTCGGGTTGTGAGCGGCACGAAATCAAACCTGATGCTTCACAGCGACGACTCCCACTGGCGAGAGCTCGTCAGCATCGATCTCGGCAACGGTGATGAATTTCACCCAGCCGATCGCGTCCAGGCCGTCGCGTCGTGGCGATTCCCTGACGCCGCGGACGACTGTTCGCAGGAGCAGCTCGGCAGAATTCTCGAGGAACTCCGCCCGGGCAGCGCGCGCGAAGATGTCCGCTCACCGGACTGGGCCGGAAACATCATCGCGCGAATTCTCGATCTCGACGTGAAAGATGAAGCGGCCAAATCATCCGTCAAAGCCGCCATGCACAAATGGATCGCAGACGGCACGCTCCGGATTGTCGAGCGTACCGACGAGAAAACCCGGAAGCTCCGCCGGTACGTGGTCCCGGCCTCATGAATTTGCGCCAGTCCCAAAATCCCTCGTTTGCGCCGCTCCAGTTGCGCGCCTCCCTAAAGGGAGTGGCGCACTGGCGCAGCCGGCAAACCGAGACACTTGCGCCAGTGTTGCGACGGTTATGCGCCAGTTCACAAGACCCTGCGCCATTTCGGTGGCCGCTTCGGATCGCTCTGGCTATTGCGAGACGGCAAATCACTCGCTCGCCGCGCATATTCTGAGGCGTCGTACAGCCGTATCAAGGCTGAAACCACATTTGCGCGAACAGCAGGGAACGCCAGAGAACGCGATATTTACATGCCTCGCCAACCGGCCTGATAAGCCGAATGTCCAACACTTGTCGAATATCGAGCGCGACAGGAATTCGCGCTGAGGGTCGAAGGGCAGAAAATGAAATCATCCGCAGCTCCCGCAACGCGGTTCACAAGCCCGGTTCGCACTGCGCTTGCCGAAACGATCGCTCTCCTCGCCGATCTGGCGGAGCGCATCCGCAAGGCCGAAGAGCCCAATCCGCGATTGCAAGAGCTGCGCGATCGCACGGCCACAGCCGAAGCCGCTCTCGCGACCGTACAGGAGCGGGAACGCGCAGAAGTCCGAAGGTTTGTCGAGCACGGCGGAGTTGCGCCGTCGCCTGCCACGGAAGCGCTGAGGGTCGCACAAACGAAGCTCGACGGAGAGCGCAGACTGCTCGCCGCAGCGGAGGCGGCAGACGCCGAACGGGTCACACACCGCGATCATCTGGCGATGTTGCAGACCGAAGCGCAGACGCGCCGGCGCGCGCTTGTGGCAGACGTGCTCTATCACGAAGCGGCGCCCGTTGTGCTGAGGCGCCTCCAAGCAGCGATCGTTGCAGCGAACAGAGCGAACGCTTCGGCTCGCGCGCTGGCGTTTTTGCTTGTCGAGCAATTCCCTGGCGTGCCGGTGTTGGCTTCCAACGCGCACTCGCTGCCTGCCTATATCCAGATGCCGGATTTTGCGGCGCATCCGGAAACCGAAACCGCGCTCATCGATCTTTCCGGCGTTCATGCCGCGGCGCGTGCCTCGCTTCTCGCCTTCGTCGAAGGGCTGAGCACGAACGCCGATACCCGGCTCGCGGACAATGCCGAATGAAGGTTTCGAAGCGGATCGAACTGCTCGAAGCGCGCATCGTTTGGCTCGAGAAGTGCGCGGCCGATGCGGCGAAGAAGCGTGGGCTCGGCACGCTCGAAGAGCTGAGAAAGCGCGTGCCGGCGGCTGCGATCATCGCGCGAACCGAAGACGCAATCCGCCGGCTCGACGAGGCGCTAGCAAAGAGTGTGTTGCCAACGTCATCCGATCCGCAGGCTCGCGCGCGTCCAGCGACGGTTGCCTGCGCAGATCAACCGCGGGGTCCGTGCTGTCCCCAATCGCGGGCATCGGGAGCAACTGTGCCTGTCTTGCGGGCGTCACACTGAGGGAGAATCAAACGATGAAACGACTTGCGCTGCTCGCTGCCGGCGTTCTGCTTCTGGCCAGCCCCGCCCAGGCTCACAATTCGAGCTGCACGATCCGCTACACGTCGAAAAACGTCACGTGGGGTCAACTGGAGCGATCAATCCGTGCGGCCGTCAAAGCAGGATTTGTACGTGCACGCGATCCGGTTACGATCTGCGTCATACAGAAGCGTGGGGACGTTATCACGCTCCCGATGCCCGCGATTGGGGACAGCACGGACCCCGCGGTTGATCTGCGCAGGCAATGAACGCGCTGCGGGCTTCGGCGATCGCGCGGGCGATTCACGAGGGCGAAGAAAGCGCTCGTCGGACTGCCGCACCGCTTGTGGCGAAGGTGGACGAGCTGCTCGCGGCCGTCGATCGCCATGGAAGGCAGATTGCCGATCTTCGCTCTCGTGTGAGCCGGCTCGACGTGTCGTCTTTCGCTCAGCTGCTCGACCCGCCCCCGCGTGAATGCCGCGAGTGTGGCGCAGCGATCGAAACCGAAAAGAGGACGATGCAGTGATCTTTGAAACATGGCCCCGATGATGGGCAATTGAAGAGAGGAAGACTTCCATGCAACTGAACTTCGGCGTCGGCACTGCCATCGGCAAACGTACCGACATCGCCAATGCCAAACCTTCGTTTCTCGGTGTCCTGCAGGATCTCGAAATCGACATCGCCGTGACGCTCAAGGAGCTCACCGGCGCGTACAGGCTCCCGATCGACGTGGCGCCGTCGAACATGAAGGTCACCGGCAAGGCGAAATTCGCGCGCATCCAGGGCGCGAGCATCAACAATCTCCTGCTCGGCCAGACGGAGACCGACGGCGCCGGCATCGACATGGCGGTCGCGGAAGCGATCAATTCGACCGGGATATCGTTCACGCCCGCGCATGGTGGCTCGGCGTTCATCGAGGACCTTGGTCTCTTTTATGCCAACGGCGGGGGACAGTTGCAGCCGATTATTGGAGTCGCAGGGCCGGGACAATACAACGCCGGGCTTGCCGGGGTTGGCACATATACGATCAACGCGGCCGACGAGAATACGCCGCTAGTGGTCTACTACAGCTACAGCGCGACAAGCTTGGTTCAGCTCTCGCTCGTCAATCAGCTGATGGGCAGCGGGCCGACATTCGAGATGCAGGCGAAGCAGGACTACTTCGTCGCCGGCGTTGAGAAGAAGCTCGTCCTGAAGCTCAACTCCTGCCGCGCCTCGAAATGGACGTTGCCGTTCAAGAACACCGACTACACGATCCAGGATTTCGAGTTCACCGCCTTCGCCGACGCCTCCAACGCCTGGGGCACCTTCGCCTTCAGCGAATAAAGAACATGGCCCAGACGCCTTTTGTTGACGGAGGGCAGTCGGGCGATGGCGAAGCGCGGGGCCTGGTTTCCTTCACCGGTCCCGCGCTGCCTGTCTTTCTTGAGCGCGAGCAATGACTAAGACGCCGAACGGAAAATGCACAATATGCGCGCAGCCGGAGCGGTACCGCATCGAGATGGCGCTCGCCGGCGGTGCAGGCCTGCGTCCGGTCGCGCGGAAGTTCGGCGTTTCATATCACGCGTTGTGGCGCCACTGGACGGGGCACGTCGACGACACGCGGAAAGCGGCGCTCATCGCCGGGCCGATGCGGCTTTCCGAACTTGCTGATCGCGCGGCCGACGAAGGTGGTTCGCTCATTGATCATTTCATCATCCTGCGAAACACGCTGTACCGCAGGCTCGACGCGTGTGACGCGGCCGGCGATGCGAACCAGGTCTCATCTTTGTCTGCGCGAATCGTCGAGGTTCTGCGCGAAATGGGAAAGCTGACTGGCCAGCTCGCCAAGAGTGGTATCAGCATCACGCAAAATAACCTCTTCATCTCGCCGCAGTGGGCAGAGGTGCAGGCTGTGCTCGTCCAGGTTCTGGCCCACCATCCGGCAGCCCGGGCAGACGTATTCCGGGCCTTTAGGGAAATCGAACATCGGGCGAGCGCAGCGCCCGTGATCGAGGGCCGGTGCGAGAGGCGCGATGATGCAAGCCGCATCGCTGCATAGCAGCGTGCGCGTCTTCGGCCGGCTCGCGGATGCACTCGAATTCGAGGATTTCGAGCTATATGCGCGCGAGTGCCTGAAAATTCGCACGAAGATTGGTGCGATCGAGCCCTTCGTGTTGAACCAGGCGCAGCAATTCATTCACGCGCGCTTCGAAGAGCAGCGGCAAAAAACCGGCCGCGTGCGCGCACTCGTCCTGAAGGGGCGGCAACAAGGAGCGTCGACGTACGTCGAGGGTCGGTTCTTCTGGCGCGTGTCTCGCCGGCGTGGCGTACGCGCATTTATTCTGACGAACACAGACGACTCGTCATCTGCAATCTTCGGCATGGCGCGACGGTTCTATGACAACTGCCCCGAGGAATCGCGGCCGTACCGCTCGGCTTCGAACGCGAAAGAACTGATCTTCTCGCAGCTGGACTCGGGATACCGGATCGCGACGGCCGGAAGCGAAGCGGCGGGACGCTCTGAAACCCTGCAGTACTTTCACGGCTCGGAAGTCGCTTATTGGCCGAATGCGGAAGCGCACGTTTCGGGCGCGTTGCAGGCGGTGCCCGACGAACCCGATACCGAGATCGTGCTCGAGTCCACATCGCGCGGGCGCTCGGGCCTGTTCTTCAAGATGTGCGAGCGCGCGTTGAAGGGCGAAGGCGAGTACATTCTCGTTTTCGTTCCCTGGTTCTGGGATCGCGGCTATCGCAAAGCCGTTGGACCGGATTTCGAGCCGACAACCGAAGAGGCAGAGTATGCGCAGCTGCACGGGCTCGACAACGAACAGATTGCCTGGCGCCGATCGAAGATCGAGGACCTGCACGGCGTTCATGCCTTCCGGCGCGAATATCCCGCAACGGCGGAGGAGGCCTTCACCGCGGATGTTAAGGGCGCATTGTGGACGCGGCAGCTCATCGATCGCTTGCGTGTGGGCCTGCTTCCACCGTTAAAGCGCTTGGTCGTTGCCGTCGATCCATCAGGAGGTGACGGCGCGCGCAATGACGAAGTGGGATTGATCGTCGCCGGCGTCTCCTTCGACGGCCATGGCTACGTACTCGAGGATCCGTCGGGCCGCATGTCTCCGAATGCCTGGGGTGAGAAATCAGCCGCATTGTACGAGCGCTGGAAGGCCGACCGCATCGTTGCCGAAGCGAATTTCGGCGGGGCGATGGTGGAGAACACAATTCGCGCGGTGAAGCCGTCGCTTCCGGTCAAGCTCGTAAGCGCATCTCGCGGTAAGGCAGTGAGAGCGGAACCCGTTTCGGCACTGTACGAACAGGGGAAGGTCCATCACGTCGGCCGCTTTATCGCGCTCGAGGACGAAATGACGACGTGGAAACCCGGTGACAAGCGAAGTCCGAACCGGATGGACGCGCTCGTATGGGCTCTCACGGAACTGATGCTCAGCGATGTGCAGAGCGAATCCGGCTGGCTCGAATACGCGGCTGAGCAGCTCGGCAAAAGCGTGGGGTCGCCAACGGCGGCGGCAACGGTTTCAGGGTAAGGGAAAAAGTCATGTCCGACGACGCAAAAGTACAGATTACCATTGCGGCCGATCTTGACGGGTCGGTGGCCGCTTCTGCCGACGCTGCAAAGGGCAAGCTCGAGGAATTGGGGCAGTCGGGCCAACAGGCGGCGGATTCCTTTGTCGCTCTTGGCAACGCGACGGAGAGTACCGCAGCCCAGACGGACAAGACAACCGACTCGCTCGACAGTTTGGCAAGCGCGGCAACCGGCGCGAACGAGATTCTCGCCACGCTCGGGCTGACCATGAGCGCGGCCGCTATGGTCGACTTCGGCAGAGGCGCGCTCGATTACGCAGCCGACATCGAGCACATGTCAAACGTGCTCGGCATTTCCGCTGAGGACCTTCAGGCATTCCAGTACGCCGCGCGGCAAGCCGGAGTCGAGACAGACGACGCCGATATGATCCTGCGCCGCTTCATGGTCAGCATGGGGCAGCTTCAGGATGGTACAGGCCCGGCGGTCAAGGCCATTCAGGACCTTGGCCTGACGACGGCGGAGCTTGCCGGTGACCCTATGGTCGCGCTCCAGCGTATCGCTATTGCCCTGCAGGGCGTAACGGATGCGACGCGCCGCGCGAACGACGAACGAGAGATATTCGGCCGCACAGGGCAAGAGCTGAACGCCATGTTGCCCCTGCTCGCGCTCGGCATGGAAGAGATGGCGCGCCAGGCACAGAACGCCGGACAGATGATGAGCCCCGGCGTGAGTAAGGCCGCGGAGGATGCGGAGATAAAGCTCAGCGGCCTAT
>DATGGN010000208.1:0-7999 GCA_035308485.1 Rhizomicrobium sp. | reverse complement strand
GGTTGTTGCTGCCCATGGCGAAGTAGAGGCCGATCATGTCGTGATGCAGCGGCATCATCACGTAGAGCGCCGCCGGGCCGGCGTGATTGCTCATGCGCGCGCCCACCCAGCCGATGCCGGTCGCTTTGGCTTTCTCGATGGCCAGGTGCGCCGCGCGGCGCATGACCAGGTGGCCCATGGCGTTGTCGCCGTCGATCAGCGCTGCCGACGGACGGTCGCTGACCACGCGGATGTTCGGCTTGGCGTTGATGCCACCAGCGCGGATGCGGCGCACGTAGAGCGGCAGCCGGATCACACCGTGGGTGTCGCTGCCGCGCAAATCGGCCTCGGTCATGAGGCCCGCAACCGTTTCCGCATCGGTCTTCGGCAGGCCGGCCGCCGCCAAGGCACGGGTGACAAAGGCCGCGAGGCGGGCCGCGGGGATGCGTGTACTGTTGAGCGTGGTGTCTTGGGTCATCGCGGTCATGCTTCCACTGAATGGCGGACTGGTTTAACCGCGCATCGGCCCATAAAATCAAGTGAACCGCGGAGGGAACGCCATGAGCATGACTGCCGAGAAAATCGATACAATCTCCGCCTGTTTCGGGACTTATCCGCAAACCCAGGCGCTCAAGAGCGGGCAGATCAAATCCGACCGCGTCGCGCTCAAGCTCACCGAGATCAATCCGGTCTATCGGGCGTTCGGCATGATGGTGCGCGAGCAGAAGTTCGACATCTGCGAGATGGCGATTGTGAGCTATCTGCAGGGTAAGGCCTACGGCAAGCCGATGGTGCTGATGCCGGCGACCATGGTTGGCCGCTTCCAGCACGGCACGATGCTTTACAATTCCGAGCGCGGCACCGTGACGCCCTACGATCTCGAAGGCCGCCGCATCGGCGTCCGTTCGTTCGCGCAGACCACAGGCTGTTGGCTGCGCGGCATCCTGTGGAAGGACTACGGCCTCGACAACAGCAAGGTGAAATGGGTGACGTTCGAGGACGCCCACGTTCCCGAATTCAAGGACCCGCCTGGCGTCGAACGCGCCGCCGACGGCAAGGACATGGCCAAGATGGTGCTCGACGGCGAGCTCGATGCGGCGATTTTTGGTACCGTGCTGCCGCCCGATCCGCGCTTCAAAAGCGTCATTCCCGATCCCGATGCGGCGGCGAAGGAATGGTACAAGAAATACGGCACGGTGCCGATCAACCACATGGTCGTGGTCAAGAGCTCGGTGTCGAAAAACGATCCCGGCGCGGTGAGCGAAGTGTTCCGAATGCTGCGCGAAAGCAAAAAGGCCGCTGGCCTGCCCAAACCGGGCGCGGTCGACACGTTGCCGTTCGGTTTCGATGCGGTGAAGCCCGCGCTCGACCTGATGTCGAGCTATGCGCTGGAAATGAAGATCATCCCGCGGCGTTACTCGGTCGAGGAATTGTTCGACGAAACGACCCGGCGATTATAGGGCTGTGGATAGGTCCGCTCTGCTCTAGGCAGTTCGGTTTGATCGCGCGCGCTGCGCGTCGAGGAAACTGTGGAGAAGCTTGTGGACAGCGCGCTTCTCATGGCAATCGCGGTTTTTGCCAGTTTTCGGCATGTTACGTTTGGGCATGCGGAAGCTGCTCGGATTCGTTGCTTTGCTCGCGACGCTTGGTTGCGGTCTTTACATCGTGAGGACCGAACTGTTTGGGGCGGATCGCATCTATCACATTTATTTGGGCGTGAGCGGTGCCATGCTGACGTCCTGGGCTACGTATTCTCTATGGCTCGATTTCCTGGCTCCGATGATGGGCCTCTCGGCCGCAGAGGAATAGCGTCCGATCGCTAAAATCCCGCGATTGCTTCGAGCGTTGAGCCTGCTTGCGCGCGACGCACAGCGTCTAGCTGTGCTTCCGAATGGCGCAGCTGCCCGATCTCCTTGGTAAATTCCGGCATCGCACGCAGTTTCTCAGCCCAGGCATGGACATGCGGATGCAGGCGCGCAAACGGGTAACCCGCAAGCGACAGCCTGTGCTCGTAGATCAGCCAAGCGATGTCGAGCACGCTCAGCTCAGCGCCCATCAGGTAAGGCTGCTGCGCCAATGTCCGGTCGAGCTTGTCGAACTCGCCGCGAAAGCGCAGCGCCGACGCGCGCGCCCGTTCATCGGTGAAGCCTTCCTTCGCCGCGCGCTGCCAGAACTCGATCTGGATCTGTTTCTCGGCGTCCTTGGTGCCTCGCACCGTGCCGGCGCCGTTCTTAAGGTAGCTCTCCAGCGCTGCCGGAGATTTCGGCGGCCCAGGCGGTGCGAACACGAAGCGGAAGCTCAAGGTGCGCAGATCGAGATGCAGATCGTCCTCGTGGCGCAGGAGTGCGGCGACTTCATTCTCATGACCAGACGGAATGAGATGCGGCGCCGGGAACTTGCGTTCCAGATACGTAAGGATGTCGTTGCTCTCGATATGCACGGCGCCGTCATGAACCAACACCGGCACCAGCCCACGCGGATTGATGCCCAGGAACCAAGGCTGCATGTTTTCGTAGTTCGGCAGATCGACCGGATGCGAATGCCACGGAATGTTCTTCAGGTTGAGAAATACGCGCAGTTTCTGCGAGCACGACGAGCCCATGAAGTGCAACACGTGCACGCCCTTCCAGTCGAGCACTTCGCGGGTCTTGATGTCGCTGTCGACGAGTTGAACCATGTCAGAGCGCCTTCACGGTGTCTTCATAATGCTTTGGCGGCTTCCTGCCAGCGCTGCGCGGCGGTTGGGCTGGCGACGATGTCATCCACGTTGGCAAGTTTGACGCGGTCGCGCACCAGGCCTTTGTAGAAATCGGCCTTCGAGACCGGCGGCACGTCGGCGATAACGGTCCAGCTCTCGCCGCCGTCCAGGCTTTCAAACACCTGACCGTCGGTGTCGGCCGCATAGAGCGCGTAGCCGCCATCGTTGACCTCGATGGTGAGTGCGGAGAACAGCGCGCGCTGGCCGTTCGGCAGGCCGCCGAGAAGCCGCTCCCAGGATTTTCCCGCGTCGCGGCTGCGGAATATTTTCCCGCGTGCGCGGCCGAGCTGATACCAATGCACCGGCCAACCGACGCCGGCAGTCATGAACAACAAATCGGGCTGGTCGGGATGGAGCACCACGGCATCCGGATAGTTGGCGTCGGGCGGCATTTTGACTCGGTGGAATGTCTTCCCGCCGTCCTCGCTCGCCATCATGCCGACGATGCCGTTGGCGATGATGATACGGTTTGGCCGCGCCGGATGCACGAGAATGCGGTGAATGTCGCATTCGCGCGGATCGGGATCGACCGGCAGTTCGGTAAATGATTTTCCGAAATCGTCGGAGTATTGCAGCGAGCCGATTTCGACGCCGGCCCAGAGCCGGTTGCTGTCGATCACGATGTCCTTGATGTGGCCGATGCGCGGCGGCGGCGGAAAGGTCCAGTGCGGAACCGATTTGGCATTACGAAACGCCGCCAGCTCGCGCCAGCTTTTTCCTTTGTCTTCGCTGACATAGAGATGCGCGGGCAGGGCGCCCGCAAAGACCGCCTCGCGCCCCTGCAGACGCCCGGCGCGCGTCGACCAGAATTCGTGATGGGCAAGGCCGTCGTTGACCCATGCCCACTTCATGCCGCCGTCGTCGCTGCGGGCGATGCCGACGCCGCGCGTCGAGGCGAACAGCGTGCCGTCCTCGAGCGCCGTCACGCCCGACACGAACACGCCCTGCAGCGCGCGGTGCTTTTGCGTCCAGCCGCGCTCGGTTCTTTCCAACACGGCGATCCCATCAACCGTGCCGACGACGATAGTACCGGATGCGGTCTTGGCGCGCTGGATATTGGTTCCGCCGTTCGACAATAAAATCATCGCTACGCGCTCCGCTCGACTGGAGAGGCAATTGCTCTATCCCGGATTTCGCTTGCGCTCAATCCGGGTTACTTTTCGCGCCTCGTTTCAACGCAGCGCAGAGCATCATGGCCCGCATTTCATATTTCGACGAGAAGAACCATCCCGAGCTCGCTGATCTCGTTGCCAAGATACGGGCCGGCCGGCGCGGCGCGCTCATCAATGTCTATAGGCTTTTGCTGCATTCGTCGCCGCTCGCCGCGATCTGGCTCGATTTTGTCAGCGCGGCGCGCTTCAAGACCGAGCTCGACGGCCGGCTGCGCGAGATCGTCATCGTGCGGGTCGCTCACCTCAACCGCACGGCGTACGTGTTCAAGCAGCACGTGCCGCAGCTATCGGCAGCCGAAGGGCTGAGCGACCAGGAATGCGATGCGCTCGCAGATTGGCGCGCGGCGAAAACCTTCAGCCCGCGCGAGCGCGCCGCGCTCGCCTACACGGACGCCATGACCCGCGACATTGCGGTGCCCGATGACGTGTTCGACGCGCTGCGTCCTCATTTCAACGAGCGGCAGATCGTCGAGATGTCGGTTCTGATCGGGCTCTACAACATGCATACCCGCGTGTTCACGGCGCTCAAGATCGATCCCGAGCCCCATCACACATGAGTGGAAATCGCGGCGACGATTCTCGCAGAGAGAGGATATTCGCTAGGGTATTTGCGTAGCTTTGCAGCGCTGCCGAATCTCTAGTTCGTCTGCCACGATCCGCCCGCGATCATCCTCGATCAGGAACTCGCCGCCTGACCCCGCCATGTAGTACTGCGCGGCCCTGACGACCGCTAGCGGTTCGAGTGTGAAGGATTCTTTGCGGTAGAGTGGACGGTCCTTCGGACCGTACCTTTGAACAAGGTGGTACGCCATACTGAGCCCCCTCAGTGTATCGCAACAGATTGTCAGACACTTGGGGCAAAAATTTGATGACCTCCCGGCTTTTACTGGACCAGCGGTTATGTTTCGACTTGGCTGCTATTTGCTCTACGCAACGGCCGTCGGCGCCAGTGCTTCAATGTCAGTAACGACGTCGATCACCGCGGGGCGTTTGGCGGCGAGCGCCTGCGCCAACGCAGCGGGGAACGCCGAAGCGTGCTCGACGCGGATGCCGAGCGCGCCCATGTCTTCGGCGAGGCGGGCGAAGTTCATTTTGCTGAAAGTCCATAGCTTGCGCGCCTCGTCGGTCTGCTTACCGCCATAGACGCGATCGAAGCCGCGCTTGCTCTGATTGCCGCCGCCATTGTTGTTGACGACAGTGACGGCATTGATATTCCAGCGTGCCGCGGTCTCGACTTCGGCAATGTGATACCAAAAGCCCGCGTCGCCGGTGAATGTGACCACGGGGCGGTCCGGGCACGCGCATTTGGCGCCGAGCCCTGCTGGGAACGCCCAGCCGAGATGCCCGGCGCTGCGCATGTAACTCTGATGCGGGCTTTTCAGATCAAACATGCCGCCCATCCACATGCCGGCGTGGCCGGTATCGACCACCACGATGCCGTCATCCGGTACGTGCTGCGTCAGTTCGTGGCACAGCCGCTCCGGGCGGATCGGCTTCGCGTCGGATTCGAGCGCGGACTTATATTTGCTCCGCCACTCGCCGCAGATTTTCTGTGCTTCCGCGACCCACGCCTTGCGACGATCAGCGGCGGCGCGGTTCGCCATTTTCAGCATCGCGGCGAGAACGACCTTGGCGTCACCATTCACGGCGGCTTCGTACGGATAATTGCGGCCGATTGCCTCCGGGTTGATGTCGATCGCTACCGTCGGCGTGCCGATCTTCGGCACCGCCCAGAAATGCGTGGTCATGCCGCCGGTCTCAGAGCCGATGAAGCAAACGAGGTCGGCAGCATTGACGACGCGGTTGGCGCTCTCGCGCGAATAGGTGCCGGCGACGCCGACCGAGAGCGCATGATTTCCCGGAATCGAATCCTTGCCGTTGAGCGAAGTCGCGATCGGTATCTGCAAGGCTTCGGCGAGCGCGACGAGTTCGGCCTGCGCGCCCGAGGCGCGTACGCCGCCGCCGGCGACGATCACCGGCCGTGCCGACTCTTCGAGACACTTAAGCGCCGCGCGCACGCTGGCCTCGTCGGGCTGCGGCCGGAACGCCGGCACACGAGCGAATTGTGGCTCGACGAGCGGCTCCATCTCCGCTTCTTCCATGTCGATCTGTCCCTCGTTGCCGCGGAACTGCAGGTGCACCGGGCCCGGGGTGCCGCTGGTGGCGACGCGAAAAGCCTGGCGCACCATGTCGGGGAAACGCGCCACGTCGTCGATCGTGGCGTTGAACTTAGTCACCGGCTCGAACGCCGGTACGTCGTCGACCTCCTGATAGACTTGGCGAAATTTGGTCTTCGGCTCGCGCCCTCCGGTCATGGCGATCACCGGCGAATGAGCAAGCCACGCGTCGCGCAGGCCGGCGGCGAGATTGAGGGCGCCGATCACCTGCGCCATGCAGATGCCGGGTTTGCCGGAGGCGCGCGCGTAGCCGTCGGCCATATAGGCCGCGGCCTTCTCGCCATGCACGTGCAGCCGCTTGATGCCGGTCTCGCGCCGCTCCAGCTCCGCATAAGTGGTGCGCAGTACGGCCGGCACGTGAAACACGTGGGTGACGCCGTAGCCCTTGAGCATGTCCGCGAGGCATTGCGCCCCGGTCATTTTGCGATTGTGGCCGAGCTGCATGAAATTGCTGTGTTACGCTGCGATGGAAGCAAAGAGATCAGAAACCGCTATCGATAATCCGGGTGGATCGAGTGCGATCTGGCCTGAGGTCACGATCCGCGTGCTAACCAGGTCGTCATTCCCGCGCGTGTGGTGAATGACGAGGCGCTTGTCGGGATCGATGACAAGGTAGTGCTGTATGCTTGCCACACGGAAATAGCCCTGCAGCTTGTCGCGCAAGTCTGTGATCGCGTTGCCGGGCGACAGGACCTCTACGACAATCACGGGATTCGGCACCTCGAGCGCATCGCCAGGGATCGGATCGCCGCAATAAACAAACAAGTCCGGTTGATAACTGTTCCGCGCGTCCACGCGGACCGCGGCACTGTCGAGGACAAACCGACACGGCACGCGCGCGCTCGCAATCGCATTGTCGAAGGCGCGCGCTGCGCGGTACTTCGTATCGCCATGGACGACGCGCTCCGGCGACATCGCCGTCGGAACGCCGTCGAACAGCTCCCAGTGCTCGGGTTGTTGCTTTGCCCAGGGGAGAAATTCGTTCACCGTCATTTTTTCTTTGCGTAACGCGACCATGCGACCTTCTATCACAAGATGGCGCGCCCGTAACAGTTAATCGTTAAACACCGCCACCGCGCGAACCGGCGAACCGGTGCCCTCGCGCCATTTCAGCGGCAGGCAGATGAACTGAAACTCGCCCTGGCCAAGCAGCGTTTCGAGATTGCACAGGCTTTCGAGATGCGTGATGTCGAGTTCGAGGCAGGCCTTGTGCACGAGCGAATTGACCTTGCCCTCCGGTCCCGGCCGCATCGAGTCGATGCCGAAATGCACGACGCCCTGTTTGGCGAGCCATTCGGTCGCCGCGACATTGACGCCGGGATTGTCGGTCGAATACGCGGCCGTCGGAAACGTGCGCGCGTGATGGCCAGTGCACAGCAGCACTGTGCCCTTCTTGGGGATCGGCACGCCGGCCTTCTTCACCGCCGCTTCCAGATCGGCGGGCGCGATCTCGGCGCGCGGCGCGATGTGGCGCAAATCGATGCAGATGCCCTGCACGATACAGTTCTCCAGCGGGTACTCATTGATCGGGGTGCCGCTCTTGCCGAAGTGACGCGGCGCGTCGATGTGGGTGCCACCGTGGTCGGGCATGGAAAAGAACATCACGCTGTTGCCCTGGACGTTGCCGGACTCGGCAAACGCTTCCTCGTGAGTCTTCCAGATGCCGTGAATGATGGGAGGCTGGCCCGGATAGGAGGGCGTGCGGTGGTAAAGCTCCCGGCTCAGATCGACGATCCGCATCTTAACTTTCCTCCCTTGCGCGGGCTGCTTGGCGCGAACACTATCCTCGCCGATGTAGGACGACAACGCCGCCGGAGCATCGCATGCAGACTTCGACCGACCGCATCCTCACCACCCATACGGGCAGCTTGCCCCGGCCGAAGCCGCTGATCGACCTTATCCTGCGCCGCGAG
>DATGGN010000207.1:0-2578 GCA_035308485.1 Rhizomicrobium sp. | reverse complement strand
GCTTCAGCTCGAGTGAACGCGACAAGTTCATTCAGAAGCAGGAATTTCCCATTTTCGATGGGACGCAGGAATACTGCCTGTGGCTCGGCTGCATGGGCGCCTACGATCCTCAGGGCCGCGAGATCATTTCGTCGTTTGCGCAAGTGATGAATTTCCTGGGAACCAGCTTTGGCGTCTTGCGGAAAGAACGCTGCACGGGAGACCCGGCGCGACGACTGGGGAACGATCTTGTCTTCCAGCAGCTCGCCGAGCAGAATCTTGAAACGCTGAAGCAATCGAAAGTCGCGAAGATTGTTTCGATCTGTCCGCACTGTGTTCGGACCATTTCGACGGATTGGAAAGACTACGGCGAAGCTCCTCCAATAGAGCATCACAGCGAATTCATGGCACGCCACGTCAACAGACTTCCGAAAGCCTCCACGTCGCAAACCGTGGTTTACCACGACCCGTGCTATCTCGGCCGATACCGCGGCTCCTATGACCAGCCGCGCGCCGTCGCCGGGCTGGCCGGTGAGGTGATCGATCCCGAACGCGCCCGCGAACGCAGTTTCTGCTGCGGCGCCGGCGGCGGGCTGGCGTTTCTGGGCGAAGAAAAAGGCGACCGTGTCAGCCACACCCGCGCCAAAGAACTCGCGGCGACGGGCGCGCAAATCGTTGGCGCGGCGTGCCCGTTCTGCAATACGATGTTCCGCGACGCGCTGGCGGCGGTCTCCGATGCGCCGCCGAAGCTGATGGACATCGCCCAGATCGCGGCCGCTCAACTAGCCGTTAATGAACGTGATTAAACGTAAATGCGCATTCACGTTCATTCATGTTCATTAAGGGCCAGAACGCGATAAACCCACGCCTGCGCGCCCGACCGGAGCGTCACCAGAACCCGCTCATAATCGGCGTCGGCTTCATACTTATCCGCGGCCATGAGTTCCTGGGCGGTGATTTCGTAGACCATCCCCTGGACCTCGTCCTCCGGACTCGAACTGGGCAGCACATTCTCATAATGCGTCTCGCCGCTCGACGCGACCACCTCCGCATCCTTGATCGGCACCTTGCCCCGCTTATATCCCGGCAAAGTGTCCGCGCGGCCCGTCAGTTCGCGTCCGAAGTGCGCGATCTGGATGTTCCTGTATTGCAGCGTCCCGTAGGAAAACAGCAACACCTCTGCATTTTCCGTGTCCATTTGAGGCCAATCATTCTATCCTAGTGACATGCGAATTCGCGCCGCGCTCGGGGTTTTGATTTTATCGATCACTGCGTTCGCGGCACGCCCTCCGGTCAAGGCGAAACGCCCGCCGCTCACGGCCGATCAGCGCGCCGCGCAAGCGATCATGCGGTCGATGAGCCTGCGCGACCGCGTCGCCCAACTCGTCATCGGCGTCTGCTATGGCGAGGCGCCCGGCAAGAAAACCAAGCTCTACGAAACCTACCGGAAATGGGTCCGCGATCTGCACATCGGCGGATTGATAGTCAACAACCGCGTCAGGAACGGCCTGGTTCAGAATGCGGAGCCGCATGCCATGGCGCTGTTTCTGAATCAGATGCAGAAGCTTTCGAAGACTCCGCTGATCGTCGGCGGCGATTTCGAGCGCGGCGCGTCCATGCGCGTCTCGGCGGGAGCGCGGTTCCCGTATAACATGGCGCTGGGCGCGGCCGGCGATGTTGGCGACGCGCGCTACGAAGGGATGGCTACGGCCCGTGAAGCCAGGGCGCTCGGAGTCCACTGGATCTTCGCGCCGGTTGCCGATGTCAACAACAATCCCGACAATCCCGTTATCAACATCCGCTCCTTCGGGGAAAATCCGGAGCAGGTTTCCCGCTTCGTGAATGCCTATATCGAAGGCGCACGCTCCGATCCGAAGAATCGGGTCCTGGTCACTGTGAAGCACTTTCCCGGTCATGGCGACACGAACGTCGACAGCCATCTGGGCCTGCCTCGCGTCGGCGCCAGCAAGGACCGGATGGACGCCGTCGAGCTGAAGCCGTTTCAGGCCGCGATTGCCAGTGGAGTCGACGCCGTCATGACCGCGCATCTCGCCGTCCCGGCGATCGAGCCGGACGATATTCCGGCAACGGCGTCGGCCAAAGTGCTCACGGGCCTGCTGCGCGAAGAGCTGAAATTCAACGGCATTATCGTTACGGACGCGATGGACATGGCCGGGTTCGAGAGTCAGTTCAACTCCTCGAACGGATCTGTCCGCGCGATCGAAGCCGGAGCGGACGTTCTCCTGATGCCGCGCGACCCGGCGCAAGCGATTCGCGGCGTCGTCGCTGCCGTGGAAAGCGGACGGATCAGCCGCCAGCGGATCGACGACAGCGTGATGCGCATTCTAGCGGCGAAAATCCGCGTGGGTGTCATCAAGAAGAAAACTGTGGATCTGGACGAAATCAGCGACGCGCTCGATACGCCCGAGGACGATGACCGCGCCCAGCAGATGTCGGATCGTGCCGTCACGCTCCTGCGCAACGAGCGCGGCCTGCTGCCGCTCACCCCGAATCAGGCATGTATGGTCGTCGCCGTGGAACGGAGACTTTCGCAATATGGCCAGCGCATGTCGGCCGAGTTCCGGCAGCGCGCTCCCGG
>DATGGN010000206.1:0-1796 GCA_035308485.1 Rhizomicrobium sp. | reverse complement strand
GGGGAATCACGGCCGCGGGCGCGAATCCTTCAATTCGATCCAGACCGGCGCGTGATCGCTGGATTTTTCCCATCCGCGCACGTGACGGTCGACATCGGCCGCGATGAGCCGCTTCGCCACCGAGGGACTGAGTAACAGATGATCAATCCTGAGCCCAGCGTCGCGCGCGAACGCATTCCGGAAATAATCCCAGAAGGTGTAGATGCGCGCGTCGGGATGAAGTTTCCGCAGCGCGTCCGTCCAGCCCTGTTTCACCAGCGATGCATAGGCCTTGCGCACTTCGGGCCGGAACAGCGCATCGTCGAGCCAGCGTTCGGGTTTGTACACATCGATTTCGGTCGGCATAACGTTGTAATCGCCCGCGAGCACCACGGGCCCGCCGGAGGCGAGAAGCGATTTGGCGTGGCGCGCGAGCCGCGCAAACCAATGGAGCTTGTAGTCGAACCTGGGGCCCGGCGCCGGATTGCCGTTCGGCAGATAGAGGCAGCCGACGGTGAGCGCGCCGACCCGGGCTTCGATGTACCGGCTATGGATGTCGTCGGGATCGCCGGGCAGGCCGCGCCGCGTTTCAATGGGCATGGAACCGCGCGCGAGAATGGCCACGCCGTTCCAGCTTTTCTGGCCGTGCCAGATGGCGCTGTAGCCGAGCCGGTGCAAAGCCGCGGCGGGAAATTTTTCCTGCGGCGCCTTCAGTTCCTGCAGACAGACGATGTCCGGTCCTGCTTCCTCAAGCCAGCGCAGAAGCACCGGCAGGCGGCCGTTGATCCCGTTGACGTTGTAGGTGGCGAGCTTCACGGCAACGCTGCTTTATCCGGGCTGTGCGCACGCGGCCAGGCGGCCCGAAGCAAGGTCTGCCGAATCAGGCGGCGATCGCGACGGCAGGACAGAGCGTGCGCAACATCCGGGCGCGGGCGCACTCGGCCAGGGGCTGCGAGTCGTAGACGAAGGTTTCAATCGCTTCGTCCGGGCCGATCACCGAAAACATCCACTCGGCGCCGCAGGGCTCGACATCGCAAACCCAGTACGCATCGCAGGCGACGATTTCGTTCGGCTCGGGCTCGGGTGCACGCAGTTTGAGAGCAAGCATGCGCACCACCCTAACTGATTCGCGGCTCCGTCAACAGGGCGGCCGGTCCCGTTCCACCGCGCGGTCGGGAGCGATTCGCGGGAGGATCGGTCCGCTTCCGTTGGCTTCCATCATCGTGGGAACGGATGCCATGCGGGATTGTGTCTTGTAGGCGACCGCAGCCTGATGCTTGGATTGACCGACTCGAATTCGTGCCGGAGCGCACCTGTGCGGCCCCGTTCGAAACAAAGTCTCGCCTTTGAGGAATTCTGGAGATCGCTGCGAAAGGACGGCGCGCAGATGCCCGCCCGCGCCGATTTCAAACCCGCAGCGGCCGCGCGTTTTCTTCACAATATCATCCTCCTGGAAGCGCCCGTCGGAGACGGCAAGTCGCTCAAGGTGCGCGTGGCGGGCCAGCTGTTCCAGGGCGTGGTCGCACATCCGGTTGGGGGCACCGATTATCTCGACATTCTCCCGGCCCGATATCATCCAGGCGCGCTCGCGTCCGTCCGCCTGATGGTGGCGACGCCGTGCGGGTTGTGGCAGCTGATGCCTGTACATCTGAAAGGCATTTCGCGGACCGTCGAGTTCACCGCGTTTCCGCTCGCGCCCGGCAACGACGGAATTCCGCTCATCCTTGGCTTCCTCTTTCCGCTGGACGGACTGACGCTCGCCCCGCCGCTCGCGGGGAAGGAAATCAGCGTGGACACGGCGATCGAGTTTCTTTTCC
>DATGGN010000205.1:0-36245 GCA_035308485.1 Rhizomicrobium sp. | reverse complement strand
CGGCGTACGGGAAGGCGCCGTCTTCGCCGCATTCGTAGGCATGGAGCTGCTGATACGTGCCCGAAGACGGGACGTATTGGTAGGTCGTGCCGCAACCGGACTTCCCGCCGAACTGTGTGGTCCCGTCGACGCTGCCGTCGCTATCAACGAGAGGCGTGCCGTCGGCGTTCTGGCCGTCGAGTGCTCCGGTGAAGGTGTGAAGAATCTGGATCGTACCGTTCTTATGAAGCAGACTCAGGGTGCCCCGGTTGGACGATCCGCCGCCATCCGTTGCGACGTAAAAGCTGCCGCCGCCCGCGGGCGCCACGCCGCCGAACGGGCCGGCGCCGTCGCTGCTCCCACCCGCGAAATGGTGCAGCACCTTGAATGCGCCACGTGCCTGCACGTCGCCGGGCGGAAGAGCAACGATGAGCATCGAACCCAGTATCGCAGTTCCGAAAAGGCTGGTGTTCATTGCGACCTCCCTCGATCGGCGCGAACCGCGCTCTCGTCCGAAGCAAATGTGCAATGCCGCGCGAAGCCCCGCATGACGCGAATGCGTCATGCCGTTTGTTTCTTACCCAGGGGAGTCAGGTGACAGGGGCAAGGGGGCCGGTGACAGCAGCAACCTTTCCTTGGAGTTCAGCGCACCCTGGAGGTGCAAAACGCCGCCGCCGTCTGTGCATTTCAAGAAGACCGGGCAGTGAAGGGGAGTTCAGAATCCCGTTTGGGAACCATTGCGGACGTCAATCTCTATGATAGCCTTTCCGGGCTGGGGTTCGCCGCATGCATTTTCACCTGCCCAAACCGCTGCACGGCTGGCGCGCGATTTTCGGCGAGGTCGGATTTATTGTTTTCGGCGTGCTGATTGCGCTTGGCGCATGGCGGTCCGGCGCTGTTCCTGGCGGTGCTGATCGACCGGGAGCCGGCGCGCGACTGAAAGGAAGTACAATCCGCGCCGGTGGCGAAGGACAGCCCGCCCACCTCACGCGAAGTCGTCTTTTGTGGAGAGAAGCTTTTGGCGCCTCGGCTCTGATGCAGGGCGTCGATAAGACCGCACGTTAGCGCGAACGAACGTCAGGGCAACCTGTTTTCCCGGGTGAAGGGGTTGAAACGGCGCTCGACGAGCGCGGCCCAGGCCACCGGCGCCAGATGCTCCAGATGAAAATACTGCCGCGATTGCGACTGGTCGGTATTCAACGGCAGCCCGGTCGGAAGCTGCCCGACGTTGGTCGCAAAGTAGCCCCCATCCGACGCGCGCAATTTCTGTACCGCCGCTGACAGCGCGCGGCTTTCCGATTCCTGTCCCGAGAGCGCCATCAACAAAGCCGCCTGTTCGGTTCCCTCCGTCCAGATTCCGCCTTTGGCGTTGCCGAACGCAAACCCGCCCCCGACGCGTGTCTCACGCTCCAGCGTGCCGATGACCGCGCTGTAGTTCTTGAACGCCCCGCCCGGCGCAAGCAAAGGCAGGGTCTGGGCATCGAGGGCGAGGGTGCGATTGTGCGTTTTGCCGTCCTCGACGGTGCCGGCGTCAAAGCAGCGGCAGTTCGAATTCCACATTGCACGCACAAAGCTGTCCGCCGCGCGTGCCCGGATCGTCCACTTCCTGTAGCCCGTACTCCCGGCGAGGCCCAGAAATGCGGCCGCCAGATCGGCATTGTGTTCGGTGGATTTCCAGTTCGCGATCTGCGGATGGGGCTCCTCGCCGAGCGTGCCGCCCGTGAACCCGCCTGCGCCCCGGCTGCTTTGCCACTGCGCAACCCAATCGCCGATCCGTACGGCAGCATCGCGATAGCGACGCTCGCCGCCCGGTTGATCCAGTGCGAGCAGCGCCAGGATTGACCACGCCATGTTTCCGCTGTCGCTGCCCACCTGATAACCGTCTTCGACCCATCGGCCCAGCCGGTTGTCCCAGTATCCCGGCAGCTGTACGGGCCCGCTTCCGAGCGCGCCCGCGGCGTAGGCGTTGCGGAGGCGGCCGTCATGCCAATAGCGGTCGCGGGTCAGCGCCGCCATCATGGCGTCTGCGATATGCGCCGCCCGTTTGCGCTCGCCACAGCCAACAAGCGCAATGGCGGCGACGGCATTGTCGTACAGATAGGCCGTCCCTTTCAGCGCGGGGATCCGGGCGGTCGGATAACTGGGCAGAAAGCCCGGCCCTGCCGGCTGTCGATCGACGGCCCGCGTCAGATACGAGCAGGCATCCGGCGGGGCGGCGGCGGTGGCTTGCGGCCAGCCGCAGCAAAGCAGCGCCGCGACCAGCACGACAGGTTTGCCGGGCAAAACCCTCGTGGGAATAAACCCGATTGCAAAACGTCTCCTCCAGAGGGCGAATTCAAGGCACGTCGCTGCAGATGTGCCCACGAGGAGGGTTTTCATGCCGTTTTTCCAATCGCGCCTTGCCCCCCGCCGGGCGCGCAGGCCCCTTTCGGCCTGCATTGTCCTGGGCCTGCTCTGCAGTGCCACGGCCGCTGCGGCCGGCGCAACAATCCCGCAGCAAAGGGCGGGACTCGGGAAGGCGCTGACCACGAAAGACGGCGGCCAGATCTACGGCTTCGATATCGATCAGAACGGCAGCGACGGCGTGCTTGCGAGCGCCGGCTATCAGGGGAATACGTTTTTCGTTTCGGTCGAGACCTTCGACCAGGACACCGGCAAGATCAAGAAATCCTTCGCCACGAAAAACAGCGCGCGCAACTCGTACAGCGTGGACGGAATCTTCGCGGGCGATGTCGGCCTCGTCACGCATTACGTCGTTCCGAAAGGGTCGATCTACGCGAAACGCGAATACGACGTGCTGAATCCGGTGACGGCCAACGGGTTCACCGGCACGTGGACGTCGCCGATCAGCGACATCGACATCAAGCTGGCAGCGGAAAACCAGTCGACCACCACCGGCGTCGTCTACGCGATCGAGCTGAAGAAGCAGGACGACCCCGTGCTCGTCGTCTCCGACATCGGCGCGAACACGGTGAGCAAGGTCATCCGCCTTGACCCGAATTCCTTCAGCCTGTCCAACGGGCCGCAGCTCGGCGAATACAGCCAGGCGAACCAGGCGGTGATGGCGGAGTCGCCCGACGGCGGCGCGGTCGGCGGCGACGCGCCGCTGATGTGGCTGTTCGACATGACGACGGGCAAGAATTCGAATTTCGCCGGCTACAACAACGGTCCCTACCACGCCGGCGACGTGAACGGCCTCGCCACCGATCCCGCTACCGGCGTAACCGCAACCGATACGGAATTGAACGCGCAGGTCGAGTTCTACGACATGGCGCACCAGACCGGGATCGCGGCTGTACAGCTACCCTGTACGAACGACACCGACCAGACGTTCAGCGGCTCGGTGATCGCGGTCGACCCGGTCAACCAGCTTTTTCTCGTGACCGAGCCGGCCAACGCCTGCGACGAGGGCGCGGACGGCGCGATCATCGTCTACGACGAGAGCGGAAACTATGTCGAGACGATTTCCGGTTTCCACTTCGCGTCCGACGTTGTGCAGTTTCCGCCGCCTGCGCTCAACCCGTCGAAACGCATGGGATGGGCCTTCGCCGGCAACGGTGTTTCCCAGCTGCAGCAGTTCTTCTATTAGAGCATGATCTGAAGCATGTCCGGACACTACTGGCTGTCGGTCGTCGCCAACCTGTGCATCCGCCGTCTCCCGCTGACCTGGCCTTTGATCTTATGGGCAAATCCTCTCCCTTCGTGGTGACGATTTGATAGAGGGCGCCCGCGGTCCCGAGACAATGCACACGCAAAGCGCGCGCCACGTGCTCACTCGCGCGTGTCGACCACGATTTTCTGGCCGGTTTCCCTGGCCCTTAAGGCCCCCGCGCGGTCGCGGTTTGCCTGACGGTTTTCCGGCTCGATGCGGAGGGCTGCATCATAGGCCGCGATGGCCTCGTCAAGCTTCCCTTGCGCACCATAGGCGGTGCCGAGGTTGTCGTAGAGGCGTGCGTCGCGAGGATAGAGGCGGATGGCGGCGCGATCGTTCGTAACCGCATCGCTGTACCGGCCCATCGCGTAGAGCACCGCTCCACGGTTGAACAGCGTCGCCGCGTCGTTCGGCAAGAGCCGGAGCGTGGCGTCGTAATCGGCAAGCGCTTTCGGGTAGTTCTGGAGCGCAAGGTAAGCATCTCCTCGCGAGCGACGGAGCACGGGATCGTCTGGACGCGACGTGATCGCCGTGCTGAACTCGGCTATCGCGAGATCGGATTGCCCGAGCAACGCGTAAACATTGCCGCGGTCGATCCGTACATTGATGTCGTTCGGGCGCATCGCAAGCGCCGCGTTTAGATCGGCGATCGCGCTCTGGCCGTCGCCCAGATTCGCGTACGCCATGCCGCGGTTGACGAAAGCGTCGAAATAGTCGGGTTTCAGCCTGAGCGCTGCCGTCAGATCCGCGATCGCCTTGTTGACGTGTCCCTTCGACAGCTGGATCAGCCCGCCGCCTTCATAGGCGTAGGCCGACGGTTCCGTTTCGATCGATCGGTCGTATTCCGCAACGGCATCATCGTCGCGCCCCTCGCCGTGGTACACATTGGCGAGGTTGGCATGGGCATCCGCGTTCGCGGGATCGACCGCGATCGCATGTTGCAGCTCGGCGATGCACTTCTCCGTGTTGCCTGATGCATACCAGGCGCTGGCGAGCGCAACATACGCCGCGTGATAATGGGGGTTTTCCTCCGTTGCGGCGGTGAAATCGTCGATGGCCTGGACGAAATCCCGCTTCGTCAGATAGTCCATGCCGCGGTCGTAACGGATGACGGCCAGCGACTTCGTGTCCATGTCCGGCGCATCGAGGGCCCTTGTCAGGATGGCGATGGCGCCATCCACATCGCCGTGCTGCGCCTGTGCGTTGGCGGCATTCACTTGGTGGATGGTCTCGATCGACCCGACTCCGGCGTCCTTTTTGGTGAACGCGAGCGCAACCCCGCTCGTCAGAACAGCCGCTGCCAGAAGCGAAAAGCCGGACTTCAGCATGCGGGTCCATCGGTTGCGCGCATCGCGCAAGACATTATCAGTTTCCAGCAGTCGGCTCCATGGCAATGGCCCGGGACAACCTCGGCATCACCGGATTGTGTGCGCGTCGCGGAGCAAGAATGGGCTCGCGGAGACACGGAGACGCGGAAGTCGTTCGCGCGCGGATGCGCGGATAACCTGGGTGGCCCGGACGCGGTTACGCCCCCGCCATGACATTCTTTTTCTTTGCGGGTTAATCTGCGTCTCTGCGTCGTGAATCTCTTGGCCCACACACTTCCGAACCCCCATCCAGTCGTGCGGTCAGGCTTGTCTGGATGGCCTGGCGGGCCATGGTGAGGAATCGTGTACGCCCGGCAACAGTGAATGAACCAGGGCGGGGTGGAACCGCCCGTGGTTCGGCTTTCTAGCTTATGACGCGCGTAGCCTAACTGTGCAGCATGACGCGGGCTCCGACCGACGCGATTCCGTTGACGATGACCTGCAGCTTGCTCTTGCCAGTCTCGCAGGTGGCAGGGATGTCGAACACCGCATTCGTCGTGCCGCTCGTCCACACCCCCATGGTCGAAAAATTGTAGCTGCGCGCGAAGCAGACATCGCCCGTCGCCCCGTTGGTGATGCGCACGAGCGGGAAATTGGTCGCCGCCTGTGCGTCGTCGCCGTACACCCCGCCGAGATCGAAGCCGTTGAAGTTCGTTCCCGAAATGGGGTTGCCCGTGCTGCCGACGACCAGCGAGGATGCGACGCTTCCAATCACCGGTTTCCATGCGACCTTGGCACTTCCGACAGGCGTGTAGATCGCCACTTCGTTCGGCGTCGTCTGGCTGTTGTCCCACAACACCTGACCGGTCGGCAGAACGAGCAGATTGCCCTCGAAGTCGCTTGTGTTAGGCGCCTGGGCCGGATCGTTCACCTGCGTCGTCGTCACCTTGCCTTTCGCCGTGAACTTCCATTCCCAGAAATGAGTCGGTGCGTTGCCATAGCCGGGACTGGCCGACATCAGGACGTTCCCGTCGGGCAGCGTCGCCGCGGGCGCATCGGCTTCGGTGTAGTACACTCCTTTGTACGACAGCGCGGGCCCGCTTTTCCACGTGCCGCTTGCGACGTCGTAAATGTCGCTCACGGGTGTCGTCCCGGCGGCGGCGGCGCCGCTGAACTGGATGATGGTTCCCTGCGATCCGTACTGCGGCGTCAACGGCGCGGCGCCCAGTTCGAAATAGGTCGAATCGCTCATGCGGTCGGCCGTTTGTCCGGCAAGGCTCCAGACACCCGTCGCTGTATCGTAGATCTCATAGTCGTCGTAGTTGGCGCCGTAATCCCACACGTCGACCATGAACACGTTTCCGTTCGGAAGGGCCGCGTAGCCCTGTTCGTCGTTGCAGAAATCGCCGGTTGCACACGCATAGCTGCTGCCCGTCGTCCAGGTTACGACATCATCGGCACCGACGGAGGCGATCGCCTGCTGGGCCGGGTAATCGCAGCAATTGGCGAGCATATAGCTCCCGTTCGGAAGGATGACGCTCTCGGCGTCGCCGATCATCGCCCATCCGGCGGGCGGCGCAACGGCGGTCCACTTGTCGGCCACGGGATCATAGATGGCGCCGAGATTGTACCAGCCCTCCTCGCACCTGCCCGCGCCATCGCCGTTGTACTCGCCGCCGTTCACGATCATCTGGCCGCTCGGCAGGATTTGCGTCGCGAAAAAGAGCGGCTGATAGCCGTTCGGCATGGGGTTTATCGCGCTCCACGTGCCGTTGGCGTAATTGCCCTTGTTGTCGGGCACGAGCTTGTACCAGTGCGTCGTGCAGTAATCCTGGATGAGCACGGTGCCGTCGGTCAGCTGCTGCGGGGCCCAGGGTCCATGCTTGAATGGAAGCGTCGCTGCCACATCCGCCCAGGTTCCGGAAGTCGTGGGCCTCTTTGCAACAAAGGGCGCTTCATGACGGCCGACATGGCCGAGCGGTTTGTCGGGATCGATGCGCGGGGCGACCCCGCGGGGGTGCGGATAATAAATCGCATGGGCCGGGACGGCGGTGGCGGCGAACGCTACGACAAGCGCCAGCGCCGACGCGCCGGTCGTCAAAGGCAACGATTGCATGGAAATTCTCCCTCTTTCGAAGCCGCTGCCCGCGACAAGGCCGCGTGCAGGGTTCTCCTTTGATGAGAGGAACCATTCCGGCACGAGCTTCGTTCCGCGCCGGCCCGAAAATCCGAATTTTCAGCGAGAAGCGCGATCCGGAAAATGACGCCACTGGCGTCACTTTTCCGACTGGCGGCAGCGCCGCAGGCAGGTTTTTGTACGCGAGGCGTACCGGTCGGGAGGCCGGCCCGCTATCGCCAACCCGGGAGAAACCGAGGGAGCGTTCGCAGCCGGCCGGCGCGGCGATGCCGAACTACGCGTGAGCCGGTGCCAGGAACCAGATCGTTCCGAAAATGATGGCCGCGATCCCCAGGGTAATCATTACCTTGACCATGAAGCTGAGGTCACCGGCGACGGCTGCGGCCTGACTTGCGAACCCACCGCCGCCGAGCGATATCCCGGCAAGGAGCCAAATATTGTCCAGGAGCGTGGCATGATCCGGCACCGTGCGGGCTCCACGAATCGGTTTCGTTGCAGCGCACGAGCCGGCAGCGACGAATCGCGAGTGCCCATTTCTCTTTCGCAGCATGGTCCCGTGTAGGACCATGGCCTATAACGTACCGCGAAAACCTTACAGAACCTTACCTCGCCAGGCGCCGAAGAACTCCGCTGCGGCAGGGCGCCTTTTGGTCAGGTCTCCCACACTTCCAGGCGGTCGCCGTCGCGCGCGCCAAGGGCATAGAGCGCCGGCATGAGATAGATGCTGATCGCGAGCCGCGCGAACAGGCCGGCCACGATCACCAGCGCGAAGGGGCGCTGCGAATCCGTGCCGACGCCGGTTGCAACCGCGGGGCGGGGACGAGGCCGAACGCAGCCACGAGCGCGGTCATCATGATCGGCCGCAATTTCACGATGGCGCCATCGCGGATCGCGTCGTTCGCCGCCATGCCGCCGCGCCTGAGCTCGTTGACGTAGGAGATATAGACGACCGCCGTCAGAACCGAGACACCGAACAGAAGAAGCCGCCGTTCGGTACGTGAACCATCCAGTACGCTGCAGCCGTTTCACCCGATGCGATGAAGGCGGCAATCCGGCTGAACAACGACTCGCCAGCCACGAAGTTCTGTCCCCGTATCGGAACTTGGGCGGAAATGTCCTGCAGAAGAATAACAGGGTATGAATTCTGGATATCAGGACGTGGATGCGATACCAGGCTCAGTCGAGCTTAATTCCCATTGCCTTGGCGCGTTTTATGAGCGCTCTTCGATATGCTGCATCGTATCCGTCTGGCGGTCCGAGTTTCTCGCCGGGTAGCAATTCAGCCGCCAGGATATGAACGTGCTCCGCAGCAGACAGACTCGCGAGGTCCAAAGCGAATCGGGCCTTTCCAACATGGCAGGTACATAGTCCATCGGCCGGGACATGGTATCGCTTGGTGAGACAATGCGGGTCATGGGGGCTTTCGGCCGCCGCCAGCAGGGCTTCTCTGGTGTAATCCCGGTGCATGACTCATTCTAACTCAATGGTGGGCCGGATTGTCCACCGTGCGTCCCACGTTTTCTCTCAGTGCGCGGCGATGTAGGCATCGCGCAGCACGTTGGATTCGAGTTCGAGGTCCTCGAGCCTGTGCTTCACCACGTCTCCCAGACTGACGATTCCGACAAGATGTTCGCCGGAGAACACCGGGACGTGTGTGGTGCGATGGCGCGTCATCATTGCCATCACCCGCTTCAGTGATTCCTGCGGTGACGTGCGCACGAAATCCAGGCGCATCAGATCGGAAATACGCAGTGCGGAAAAACGGCTGCCATGTCGGGCCAGACCATCGACAATCTCCCGGCTTGACAGAATACCGACCACGCTGCGGCCCTCGGTGACGGGAAGCGCCGCGATCCTGTGTTTGTGCATCAATTCGGCGGCGCGCTCGATTCTTTCATTGCGATCGACAGTGATTATCCGCCCACCCTTTTTCTAGAGGATGCCCTGGATGCTCATAGTTGATTTCCTTTCCCGGCTTGCGTGTTCTGCTCGAGCGCGGTCGGGCAAAAGGGGCCTGCGACGCTCTCCCTCGGCACCCGCAGTGGATTGGGGATTAGCGAGACGAGATTTGCGACGAGCGCGAGTGCGAGCGCGAGCAGCGAAGGCGAGTTGGAAAAACCGATAACGCGAGGCCATGTCCCAACGAATAACTCATGGATTTGCTGTACGGACCTGCTCATGGGCAACCCTCCTGTGGCGGGTCATCACCTCGGTCATGCTGCGCGGAACCAGGCCCGCGCCAATTTGCTGAGCGCGCGGGCTGAATTATCTCGTGGCGGGAGGCAGGAACTTGCGATCAATCAGCGTCTGTAGCGCCTTGCGAAACGCGTCCTCGGTATCAATCGTCTTGGTGAAGCCAGCCTGCCGCAGCTTGACAGTGCTCACGAACGCGCGCGGTCCTTCCCGGGCGCCGGTCGCAAACGCGAAATCCGCATGCTGGTCCCCTTGTCCCACAAGCTCTCGCATGTTCCGCGAACGAAGGCCGTGCTTCGTGACGATCCGGCCCCAAACATCCTCATTATCCTTCAGGTAGGCTGCCACGCTCGTTGGCGTGTCCGGCCCGATTTCGACGCCTAGAGTTTCGGCAAGAGCTGGCCACACGCTGCGCCACTCGAAGACGTCACCATTGGTGATATTGAACGCTTCGTTTGCGGCTCGAGGCGACTGCGCAGCCCACACCATGACGTCGGCGACGAGTTCTGCATCTGCGGCTTCCCAGACGAATGACGGGCCGCCGGGAAAGCTGAACGGTTCACCCTTCTCCCGGCGAATCGCCGCATAGACACCGATCGCAGGAAAGACGTTCAGCGCACCGGGCGTGGCACCCGTCACGAGCTGCGGACGTAGAGCGGTGTAGCTGAAACCGTGCTGGGCGCCCTTCTCGCGCACATAGATTTCCTGATCGAAAAAGAAGTTCTCGTGGTCCTTGCGGGCATCACGCTCCCGGGCTGGAATAGGGATCGGGTGTAGGTGTACGCCGTAGATCTTTGTCCCTTGCAGAATACTGATGTGCTGAAGTTTGGACGCGCTGCGCACAATCGGCTCCACAACATTGTGAAGCATGGTGTTGTTGGTCTCGATCTGCTCCCTGTTCGACCAGCCGGCCACCAGTTCGGGTTTTTCATGCAATGCCGTGTAGGCGATGTGGGTGATATCTGTCAGTGGCTCAAGCGCGGCATGCGCGCTTCGCTTGTCCCGAAGGTCGACTGATAGAAACTCGATGTCGCGGCCGCTCGGCAGGTCTGGCCTGCGACGCGATATTGCGACCACCTTCCAACCCGCCGCGAGAAACGCCTCGATCGCTGCGACCCCCAAAAGCCCGCTTGCTCCTGTCACAAGCACCTTATTGGCGACACTCATGGTTCCAGCTCCTCTTTGCTGCCAAGGTCGTCGTGTCCGTACGATAGCGCTGTGAAAGCGCTCTAAACGGCCGTTCTGCCGCCATCGACCGGCAGAATTGCACCCTGGATGAAGCTGGCGCGGTCGCTCGCCAGAAAGACGATCGCCTCCGCAATCTCATCAGGCGCGGCCGGACGTCCGGCGGGCGCCTGTGCCGCGAGCTGCTGCAGCGCGTCCTCGCCCATTGCAATCGTGCCTTCGGTGCGGGTCGGTCCGGGACTGACCGCAGTCACGCGAACACCCCTGGGTCCATATTCGGCCGCCCAAGCTTTGGTCAGCAGATTGATCGCGGCTTTGGTCGATCCGTACAGGCTCAGCCCGACCGCGCCGAAATCGGCGACCATCGTCGAGACGTTCACGATCACTCCTTTGCCTTGCTGCATCATCAATGGGGCAAGCTCGGCGACGAGGAAAAAAGGAGCCTTCACATTGAGTGAGTAGACGTCGTCAAACGACTTCTCGCTCATTTGGTGGGTCGGTCCGAATGGGAATACCCCGGCGTTGTTGATCAGCACATCGACACGGCCGTCCCCCAGCTCGATGGCTTTTCTCGCGACCGCCCGGGCGCTCGCTGCGTCACGCAAGTCCGACGAGATGAAATCGGCTTTGCCACCCGCGGCGCGTAGCTCGGTAACTGTCTTCTCGCCGCGCTCCAGGTTGCGGCCAACAACCACGACATGAACGCCCGACCGCGCCAGTTTGTCAGCGACCGCCCGGCCGATACCACTTGTTCCTCCGGTGATGAGGGCTGTCGTAGTCATTGGCATCTCCTTGTTTCGAAACCGGCCGGTGGTCCGGTTGCGCAAGAGATGATGCCAATGGGGTGTACGCAGTAGACGGGCGCTGCGCATTTGATTTATACGAATTGCGTATGAGTGACCGACTTCGGGAACTGACCGCCTTCGTTCGCGCCGGTGAAACCGGCAGCTTCTCGCGAGTCGCGCGGGAACTCGGCGTTTCGCAGCCGTCGATATCGCGGATGGTGGCGGACCTTGAAGCGCGGCTCGGCGTAAAGCTTCTGTTGCGCACCACGCGGCGCATCACGCCGACCGATGCCGGTCGAGTGTTTCTCGATCGGACACGGCAAATCCTGGGTGATCTTGACGACGCCGAAAGTGCGGCGCGCGGCGCGGACAGCCTGCGCGGCACATTGCGGGTCGCGCTGTCGGGCGCCTTCGGAACTCGCGAAGTCATCCCCCGTCTGCCGGGCTTCGTGAGCCAGCATCCAAAACTACACGTCGATCTGCTGATGTCCGACCGGACCGAAGATCTGGTCAACGAAGGGGCTGATATGGCCCTGCGGCTGGGCCCACTGCCCGATTCCGGGTTCGGAGCGCGGCTGCTGGGTAAGGCTCCGCGCCTCGTCGTTGCTTCGCCCGGTTACCTTGCCCGCAAGGGAACACCGCAAACGCCTGCCGATCTCGCGCGGCACGATTGCATTCTCGGTCCAGGTCTCTCCGGCCTGAGCGGTTGGAGCTTCACGCGATCCGGCAATACGACATCTGTAACCGTCCGGGGAACGACGACTGTCGCTTCGGCCGACGGCGTTACTGCCTGCGCCAAAGCGGGGCTTGGAATAGCTATCGCATCCCGATGGATGTGCCGCGCCGAGCTTGAGGCCGGCGAGGTCGTCCCGATCCTTTCCGATTACCAACTCGCGTGGGTCAAGGTGCACGCCGTTTATCCGAGCGGCCGTCGTCCCTCTCTGAAGGTAAGAACGTTTTCGGATTATCTCGCGACGCAGTTCATGGACAAACATATTGGCGGCTGAAAATGTCAGCTTCGCCGAATTTCCGATGCGCTTCGCGAGGAGCTGGAGGGGGATACAGGTCTAACCGATCGCCGATGATTTTTTTGTCGCCGGAGGATCATGCCGATCGATAAGATTGACAAAATGGCTATGCCGCGATGCGCAAGCGGCTTGCAGATCCGCACGCGAGGACCGTTTCCGCTGGCGCCCCGGACTCTTACCTCCGTACGTATTGGCTGATCCCGACGCGACTCAACAACCACCCTTCTGGCCGAAGGTCAGCGGTTCGACCGGAAAATACCCCGGTTCGTTGAACACTCCCGCACCGATCTGGCCGTCATGCGCGTGACCGATGAATGTAATCCAGACCACCTCGCCCGTGCCCGATCCCGATTCCAGATTTACGACCAGCAGACCTTTAACGACCTGGAAAGTGCCGCTCAGATCGCCGGTCATATCGCCGGAAGCTGAGACCGGACCGCTGTGCGGCGATCCTGCGGTGCCGTTATCGGTCAGTACGAGACAATCCGTATCGGCGAAGTGAGGTGGCATCCGGACCTTCACCGGCCAACTCCCGGTGTAACTGAAGCTGCTGCCCGCAAGAGCGGTGCCGCTCGTCAGTACAACTGCCGATAGTAAAGCGGCAAAAAGAGAATGCGTTTTCATGCGGAGAATTCCTCTGATGTCTCGTGGGTGGCAAGCGCCCCCAATTTGCTGACGGTCATGTTGCCCGCTTTATTCCCGGCTCGGGCGCTGTCCTGCAAAAAGCAGGCCCCGCCGCGTTCAGATTTTCGGCAAGGCGTCGCGCAGCATCTCGAGCGTAAATGGCTTTTGGAGATGGGTTGCGCCGTCGATCCGTGCACCGTCGGCCTCCGAGTAGCCGCTTACTGCGACAACCAGCAACTCGGGCCTGAGCTTGCGCGCCTCGTGCACAAGCTCTGCTCCGCTCATCCCCGGGAGTCCCAGATCGGTCAGAAGAATGCGGATTCCGGAATCGCGCTTGAGGATTGCGAGCGCTTCCCTGGCGTCTGCCGCTTCCGCAACGCTGAAACCGAGCTCCGTCACCATGTCGATGGTGGTGAGACGAATGAGTGCGGAATCTTCGACGACGAGGATCTTCGTGCTTGCGGCTGAACCTTGGGACGGTTGGCTCTTACCGGTCTTTTCCCCCACCGGTGCCGAACTACGCTTCAAACCCACGCCAAGCAGCAGGCGGAGTTTTCGCGCCAGATCGTCTTTTCGGTACGGCTTGCTCAGCAGTTCGACGCCCTCGTCAAGCCTGCCGTTGTGAACGATGGCGTTCTGCGTGTAGCCCGACGTGAACAGAATTTTCAGGTCTGGCAGTCTTTCCTTTGCCAGTCGTGCCAGTTCGCGCGCGTTGATTTTGCCGGGCATGACGACATCGCTGAAAAGGACATCTGCATGGATGCCTTCATTCAAGCGCGACAGCGCCTGCTCGGCGTTTTCGGCAGGCAGGACAGAATAGCCGAGTTCGTTCAGCATGTCGGTGACCGCGGCCCGAACACTGTCGTCGTCCTCGACAACGAGTACAGTTTCGCTTCCGCCGTCAGCCGGCTGGACCAATGACGGTGCCGTCCATTGTGGCACCGGTTGCCTGGAGCGGGGCAGGTACAGCTTTACCGTCGTTCCTTCGCCGGCTTCGGAATATATCTTGATGTGACCGCCGGATTGTTTCACGAAACCATACACCTGGCTGAGGCCCAGTCCTGTACCCTGCCCCTCCGGCTTTGTGGTGAAGAAGGGTTCGAAGGCCCGCGCCGCGATTTCGCGCGGCATTCCAGTCCCCGTATCGGTGACCGCAATCATGACGTACTGTCCGGCTGCAGCATCCGGATTTTCGCGCGTGTACGATTCGTCAAGGAACGCGTTCGCCATCTCGATCGTCAGCCTGCCGCCGTTCGGCATGGCGTCGCGGGCATTGATGGCGAGATTCAGAATCGCATTTTCCAGCTGTCCCTGATCGATCACTGCTGTCCACAGACCGCCGGCCATCGCGGTCTCCAGTTCGACGCGCTCGCCGAGCGTTCTCCGCAGGAGGTCGGTCATTTCCTGAAGCATGCGCGCCAGATTGATCGCGCGTGGCGCAAGCGTCTGCCGGCGCGCGAAAGCGAGCAGCTGTCCGGTGAGCCGCGCGCCGCGTTCCACGGCGGAAATCGCGCTCTGCAAGCGCCCGGCCGCCCGCGTGCCGGGCTCCAGATCGCCCGTCATGAGATCGAGGTTGGCGCCGATGATCTGAAGGAGATTGTTGAAGTCGTGTGCGACGCCGCCGGTCAGATGACCAATCGTTTCCATTTTCTGCGCCTGGCGAAGCGCCATTTCCGACTGTACGCGATGGGTCACATCCAGGCACGCGACGAGGAAACCCCCATGCGGCACGCTGTTGCGATAAATTTCGACATGACGATTGTCGAAGGTAATTTCGCGATAACCCGCTCCGTACCCGCCGGTTACGAACGGCAGCTCCTCGAACTTCGGTTGCTGGCGCTCGAGCGAAAGCGCGTTGAATCGTTCGATTGGCGTACCGGGAACGGCAAGCTCGCTCGGAAAGCCCATGCAGCCGAAAAAATTCGCGTTGAAAGCGACGAGTTTGCCGGCGTCGTCGAACACAGCCACTCCGTCGCGAATATTGTCGAGCGTTGTCTGGAGCAATGTCGCGTGGCGCTTGCGGTCAGCTTCGCTGCTCGCCAGCTCGAGGTTGCTGCGCAACAACAACCAGGCCGCCGCCGCCAGCAGGAGAAGCGCCACAGCGGCGCCGGTCAGGAGGGCAACGACCTCGCGCCGTTCCGCCGCGTGGCGTGCGGACAGCCGTTGCGTGAGCAACCTCTGCTCTTCTGCAAGCGCACTTGCCACCAGCGTCCGCAAAGCGTCCATCCGCTCTCTCCCCGCCTGCATGGCAACAAGCAGTTGCGGCGAGGGAGGCTTCGCGGCTGTTCCGATTGCGAGCGCGCGGCTCAGCGCCTGCAAGCGCTCTCTGGCGAGCGCGCCGAGTTCCCGGGCGCGTCGCTGCTGGGCGGGGTTGTCCTTTGTCAGAACCCGGAATCTCTCGATATCGCGGTCCGTATTGGCAGCCGCGTTTCTGTATGGCTCCAGAAAACTCGGCTGCTTCGTAATCAGGTATCCGCGCTGCCCGGTTTCGGCATCCTGGGCATCGGAAAGAACGCGCCGTATCTGTTCGATGACCTGATAGGTGTGCAGCACCCATCGCTGTTCCGAGCGCTCATTTCCGAAGAAAACGTAAGCGAGTAAAGCAGCCAAAAAGAGCAGGAACACAAAAGGCGCGGTCGTTACAAGGAGCCAGTGTTTGCGCTGCACGAAAATCCCTTCTTTCAGTCCACGTCTGCGCGGCACGCGTCACCGGAGACAACACCTGACAATCCGCCGCAAATGTGCGGGCAAAGCGGCCGAATGGCAACCCGCCGTGCAGACCCCCGGATCGCCCTCCGAACGAAAACCGACACGACCTGCCCGGAATTTGCGCACGCACGTCGTCCCATCCCGGGGGAAATCGTACAAGCCGGCATTGGCTGCCCGAACCGTGGCAGGAACGGGAGAGCAAACGGACTGTCAGGAACGCACCTTGGCCTGGGCCTCGAGGCCATACCGGAGGCAAATGGGAACAATAGTGCGTCCGCCACCGTTCCCGTTTCAGTTTTCCACAGGAGACATGAACAATGACACAGCAGAACCAGGGCGGACAGCAAGGCTCGCAGTACGACAGGGACAAGGACAAGCAGGGCCAGCAGGGTGGCCAGGGCAATAAGCCCGGAACCGGCGGCCAGGGCGGCCAGTCTGGACAATCCGGTCAGGGAAGCGGAAGCAGCTCTGAGAAGAGCGGCGGCGAAAAGAAACAGTTCTAACGACACTGTCCGTCGGGAAAAGGACGGCCGCCTGGCCGTCCTTTTTTTCGCTCTGCACACGTTTGATATGGCTTGCACCGGAAGACGAAAGACGAAGCAGCAGTCGCCCCGCGTTCGGCGAAAGTACGCCTGCACGAGATAACGCAGGTTAAGCGCAACGGCCAATCGCGTGTTTTCTGCCTGCTCTTTGTGCGCGTACGGAACAATTCCCTTCGACCGTGAGTTAACAGGCATCTTTGGCAGCACAACTTCCCGGGAGAATCGGAATGAACCAGGCCTCAATTTGGGCTGCGGCAGCCGTGTGCCTTCTTGGCTCCGCCACGCTCGCTCAAACCCCCGCACAATCCGGCCCACAGAATCCCGCCGTAAAGACGGATAGCGGCAACAATTCGGATCTGCCCGTCAAAGGGGCGAACAGCTTTACCGCGTCCGAGGCGAAATCCCGCATCGAGAGCCAGGGATTCACCCGCGTGAGCGCACTTCAGAAGGACCAGGCTGGCGTGTGGCGCGGGACCGCCATGAAAGACGGGAAGTCCATGCAGGTCAGCGTCGATTACCAAGGCAACGTCAACGCTCAGTAATTTTGGCAAGGAAACAGCGATGTCCAAAACCATTTCCAAACTTTATCCGGACTACCCGACGGCGGATGCCGCAGCGCGCGCACTCGAAGCTGCCGGTCTGAAGAGGGGTGATATCAGCATCGTCGCGAACAACGTCGAACGCTGGGACGACGACGACAGATTCAAGCACGTCGAGGCCAGGCACGACAAAGATCACGACGGGGTTGACGACCGTACAGAGGGTGCCCGCGTGGGCGCCGGCGTTGGCGGCGTTGCGGTGGGCGCGGCGGGTCTTGCCGCGGGCCTCGGTGTGCTTGCCATACCGGGCATCGGGCCGATCGTGGCGGCAGGATGGCTCGCGTCGACTCTCGCCGGAGCGATCGCCGGCGGCGTGGCCGGCGGTGTTGTCGGGGCGCTCGCGGAATCCGGCGTCAGTAGAGACGATGCGGATATGTACGCCGAAGGCCTTCGCCGCGGAGGTGCCCTCGTCGTTGCGCGCGTTCCCGACGCCGATGTCGTGCGCTATCAGACCGTCCTCACGCAGAAGAGCATAGACATCACCAAACGCGCGAGCGCCTATCGGAGTGCGGGCTGGACTTCCTTTGACCCGAATGAAACGCCCTACACGGTGGATCAGATTCGCCGGGATCGCGAACTCTATCGCTAGGTGATTTTGTACCGGTTGCCGCAGAGAGCGTAAGACCTGAAACGCGCAGAGAGGAAACGTGAGAATGAAGCTTTTGATAGCGCTGCCTGCGACCTGGCTTGTGGCAGGAGCCGCATTGGCAACTCCGGACGCCGCGGACTTTCGGCATCGGGCAATGGCGAGCGACGCTTTCGAGATCGCCTCTTCAAAGATCGCTCTGGGGCAGTCCGACAATCCCCGGGTCAAAGCCTTTGCGCGTCTCATGATCGAGGATCACTCCAAAACAACCGCCCATCTGTTGGCGGGCTCCGGGATGAGCAAAGCAGAGGTGGACGCCAAGATCGCACCGGGACCCGACGGCAGGCACAAAGCGAATGATTTGATCGACCAGTCGCATGCCGACATGCTCGACAAGCTTGGCCGGGAGAAGGGAAAAGACTTCGATTCCGACTACATGGGCGATCAGGTCAGCGGCCATAGGGACGCCGTCTCGCTGTTTGAGGACTATGGGCGGCATGGCGACGCCAAGAGACTTCGCCACTGGGCGAAAGAGACGCTCCCCGTTCTTAAAATGCACCTTTCCAAAGCCCAGGGGATCGACAGGTCGCTCTGATCAGGCGGGCTGCGGAACCCGCCGGGCGTGGACCGGGAGAGCCCTTGTCGCGCTGTACCATTAAAGAAGTTCGTTACAGAGGGTCGCGCCAAAGCAACAACGTTGCCTCTTACGGATATGGTCTCCTGATGCTCGGGATCGAATCCCGACAGGTTATCGCGCTGCGCCTCGCCAGACTTTCACGTGGCGGAAAGCGTGCGCAACGCGAAAATGCCCGCATGCCGGCCGGGAAAGTGGGTGCCGGGATGACTACCGGGATGCGTGTGCTCCGAGGCGTATCGCGAGCCCGAATTCTCAAGGGCTGCCGTTCGAAAGTGCGCGCAAACATGAAGCGGCGATCCAGGACGAAATGAATCATGTTACGGTCCGAACTCGGCGATGCATGCCGCGGATTCGGATAGCCGCGTCAGGCAAGCCGGGTCCCTTTGAACGTCGGTGTCGGAGGTCTGGGCGGCCCACCAGCCTTGTACTCGGCCGTCAGCCTTTTCTTTTCGAGCGCCATCTGTTCACCAAGGCGCTTCATGTCGATGCCCGCCTTCCTGGCCTGAGAAAATAGGCTTCCCTGTTTTTTCTCTTCCTCTTTCACATGGTGCTTTATCATTTCGGATAGCACCGTCACCTTGGCGTCGTAGAACTCGTCCCCGGGATTGCCGACTTCGATTTCGCGGATAAGAACCTTGGCGCCGTCGTGTTCGACCTGGGCCTCGAGCCAGAGGCCGTCGTCGATCTCTCCCCGGCATGCGGGATAGAAAATGTCCTCTTCGATCTTGGCATGCACGGAGAGCTCCAGGCACACCTGTTCGGCAAGTGCTTTCTTTCGCTCATTGCCCCGCGCCTTTTCGAACCTGGCGAAAAGGTCTTCGACTTTGCGATGATCTGCCTTCAATAAAGTGATGGCATCCGTGGAACGGGAATTCTTGGACCGGTTGGATTTCATTGACACTCCCTGGATCACGCGAGCGAGATGCCGTCGGTGAAATTCAAGTGGATTGCGCCAGGCGACAGGAACGGACGTCGCGCATGCCTCTAACTCGCCGCGCGGCATAGCGTTCCAAGGGGTCCGGCTTTGCGTGCAAAACGCTGTACGCGATTGTTCGCGCAAGCGGCGCTTGTGGCATAGTCGAATAGACAGGGACCCTGTTTCCGAGTCGAGTGCCTTGTCCGAAATCGCCGACACCATGTGCCGGCTGTCGGGCGGCTGAATGGCTATTCTATCGTCTTGACGAGAGTCTTGAGCGCGACGATGGTTTCCACGGCAAGCTGCTCGGTGTTTTCGGATTGGATTTTTGCGTCGCTAAATCCGAGTTTGTGCAGGCCCTCGCGTGAGGCGCTGCCGAACTTCGCATTGCAAATGCCGGCAAGAATTTTCTGCGGCTTGATGATGGCCCCGAAGCGTTCGACGAAGGTCTTATAGTCGGTCAGCGTCCCGCCATAGGGTGGTGCCTCGCAACGTGCCGCGGCTTTTTGAGCTGGAGAAGCCAAAGGCAAGGCTTGGGGCGCGGGAAGAGGACGAGACGGCAAAAGAGGTTCGGCGACCGCACGCGCTCTTCGCCCGCTGATTACAACGAGGGCGGCAAACATGCTCGGCGCGGTCTTTGCGAGCAGCACTTTGCCGGTCAGTTGAAGCGGTATGCCGAGCGGTGGAGGCATTCCGATAATCCGAATGATGCGGAGCTCTTCATCGCGAGCCTGATTTGAGAGTCGGGCAATGCAGACCGGATGGTCGAGATGAAGATCCCACTCCTGGACACGCGTATCCCTCGCGGCAAGGGAGGCGATCCCGTCGAGTGTCGCGATGTCGCCATTGGCCAAACAGCGCGGCGATTGCGCCGTAGCCGGCGGGGCCCCGGCGAACGCAACGCAGACAAGCATCGAAGCGGACAAGATCGTGCCAGGATCAATCGGGTGCTTCATGCGACAGGGAACACCGCACTCGGGGCGCAGGTTGCAAAGGGCTTCGGTAGGGACGAGGCGCCCGTTTCGACAGAAAAGTGCGAGGCCAGGCCGGGCGAAATCCCGCCTCTTGATATAACCGTGTTGGTTGTATATACAACCGACAAGAATCGTAGATGCCGGAAGCGCGTCATCCCGGAGAAGACGTGATGCCTTGCTATGCCCTTTGCCCCGCAACCACGGGAGGGTACGTGGTGCGGACCATGCTGCCCATTGGCAGCGTAGATGGCGATGTGCCCAGCGGTTCTTCCGCTCCCTATTTTCCCTGGTGCAGGGAAAAACAAGGCAGAGGGGGTGTGCAATTTCCTCCCCGTTCCACTTCCCTTGACGGGGGAGGAAAGCCCATCGCGGCACGCGCCGAAGATTACTGTACAGGTCAAGAATTCCCTCTGTCAGGGAATTCTTCAGGGAATTTGCAAAAGTTGGAGCCGGGAAAACGAAAAAACCAATGATTACAGGAACATGCTGGATTCCACGCTGCGCCCTTCAGGGAATTTCCCAGGGTACTTTCAAAAAGAAGCACCACGAAACGAAAGAGCCAATGATGTGAGGGCCTGGCGCAATCCGAACTTCGGGGAGCAGGGAATTTGGAGGAAATTTTGCGCGCATGAGAGGTGCTGCCATGTCGCAATCGGGAAAACGTGCATGTACGTGCTTTGGACTCCCGTGGCCGGCGGAGGGCGTCACCACGTGAAGCGGAATGGACCGTTGGGGTGTGGCGGACAGGGAGGGATTCGAACCCTCGAGACGATTCGTCACCGTCTACACACTTTCCAGGCGTGCGCCTTCAACCGCTCGGCCACCTGTCCCACCGTTCCCGCGGGGGCGCCGGCGGAAACCACGGCGAATATACCGGTCCGGCCGGATGCGGCAAGACGCGACGCGTGTTCCATGGACTCGCCTGACCGCACGGTTCCGGCGGCCCGGCTACATTTTCATGTTTTCCATCGGTCCGGCCTGCATTTCATGAATGTGCACGACGGCGTCCTTCCAGGCATCGGGCGGGATCCCGATGCTGCTGCGGAACGGGTACTGAAGTTCGAAGAGCAGCACGAGCGTGGACACGACGATTATCACGACGGTCGACGTCATCAGCAGGTGGACGCGCCGGTTTCGCAGGCCGAAAAGCCACGAGAAACAGATGATGCAGGTGGCGCTTATCAGCAAAACCAGCCATTCGAACCACGTTACGCCGCCATGGATGATGGCGATCCGCTGCTGCCGCGCGTCGTGCATCACGCCAAGTTCCTGAAGCGTTGCCGCCTGCGCATTGGACTGGCCCATATTCGCCGGTACGAAACCGCCGACCGCGTCAAGGGCGTCCATTCCGATCATGGCCGCGTCCACATCGAAGGTGCCGTGGCGCATGGCCGGCCACTCCCTGGCTACCATGATGTTCGCGTACCGCACCATGTCGGCGCGCACGCGTTCGCGTACGGGCGGAGGAAGCCCGACGGCGGTGTGCCAGGCGTCGATCGCCGCACTCGATTCCGAAACCACGACCTGTCTTGCCTGGGTGTACTCCTGCCAGACGACGACGGTGAGAAAACCGAGGACGACGGCAAAAAGCGTTCCGGCGACCGCGATGATGATTCCGCCGACTTCGTTGTGGGCAATGAAATCCTGCCTGCTGAACCGGCGGTGCACGTACATTTGTCCGGCACCCGCGGCGGCGATGGCGATGGCCAAGGCGAGAAACAGAAGGAGCGCGGCGGGAATGCCGAGGAGGAATGTCATGGCGAGGCGCAGCGAAACAGCATGGTGTCAGTCGGTACCGGCGCGGCTGACGCCCAGATGATGCTCGGCCGCCACGACAAGGATCGTGTAGCCCGCCACCACGTCGAAGGCCGTCATCACCAGCACGAAGAAGAAAACCGACGTCGAAAATCCTTTCACGACGATGAATTCGACGAGCGCGATGACGAAGACGAGTACGGCCAATCCATGATGTACGAGCTCGCGACCGGTCGTTCGCGTCGCTTTCAGCACTTCGATGAAGAGGCAGATGAAGCCGACGCCGAGGATCAGGTCGCCCAGACTGAAATCCCAGGCGTCGCCCGAGAACATATGAAAGGTCACGTGTTCGCGGGTGAGAAAGCTCTGCATGGCCTCGTTGCCGGCAAAGCCGTTGGCGACCGCAAGCACGTTGTACAGAATTATCGCGATCAAGAGGACCGGGAAAATTCGCAGGCTCATGGTGCCCCTTCCCTTCTTCCGCTCTTGCCTCACCCTTCGACAGGCTCAGGGTGAGGTTTTTTCCTCATCCTGAGCTTGTCGAAGGATGAGGGATCTAGGCCGGCGAACCCGTCTTCGCCTCCGCGGCATGGCGCAACTGAGCCCGCTCGCGGAAAATAAGGTACAGGTTGCGGCTGTACACAAACAACCCGCTCGCCTGGCCGATGATGAACACCGGGTCTCTCTTGTAGATCGCATAGGCGAGCACGACGACCCCGCCCGCCACGCTGCAGTACCAGAAGGAGACTGGAATGACGCTGCGGCCTTCCATCTCGCTCTTGAACCATTGGATGACGAAGCGCGAGGCGAACAGCCCCTGGCCGGCAAATCCGATGGCGAGCCAGATCCGTTCCGGCGTGAGCAAGGCGTGCATCGCGATCAGCGCTCCGTTACTTCGACGGCGTCGCGGAAACGCTTCTTCAGCCAGAGCACGCCGAAAATGTCCTGTATGCCGACGACGAAGCGGTCCCAGACCCCGTATTTCGATTTCCCGTGCATCCGCCGCCGGTGACCGACTTCGACGAACCGCACCTCGAAACCTTCGCGCTGCATCAATGCCGCGAGATAGCGGTGCATGTGATCAAAATAGGGGAGGGCGAGATACGCATCGCGGCGGAACGCTTTCAATCCGCAACCGATGTCGGTGGCTTTATCATTCAGCATCCAGCGGCGGAACCGGTTGGCGAGGCGCGAGGCGAGGCGCTTGGCAATGGAGTCGCGCCGCTTCACGCGGATGCCGGAGACCATGCCGATATGGGCTGCGTCGCTCTCGGTGTGAAACGGCGCCAGCACTTTGGGAATGTCGGCAGGATCGTTCTGGCCGTCGCCGTCGAGGGTCACGACGATCCCGGCCCGCGCCGCGCGAACGCCGCTGCGCAAGGCACGGCTCTGTCCGGCGTTGCGGCTGTGGCGGATGATGCGCAGCATCGGGATTTCCGCCTTGATGTCCAGCAGCCGCGCGACGGTGTCGTCAGACGACCCGTCGTCGACGAACAGGAGTTCGACGTTCTCCCGGCCGACCGCGGCGATGATTTCGCGCGCGAGCGGGCCCACGTTTTCGGCTTCATCCTTCAGGGGTACAACGACGGAAAGTGCTGCGGTCATGCGCTGTCTTTCCAGTCTCCGGCGCTATAAGCAAGCTTCATCGGCTGCGAGGCGATTCTCATTTGATATCTCCGGAGCTTATACGCGATTTTCCCGCCACGCGCGATGCGCCGGAAAGGGGGACCGGCATGCGGGGAAAGGCGCTCTCTCTTGCCGGCCTTGCTGTCGTCCTGCTGCTCGCCTGGCTGCCGGCGCTCGTCACGCTTCCCCCGCTCGACCGCGATGAAAGCCGTTTCGCGGAAGCGTCCCGGCAGATGGTGGAGACCGGCAATTATGTCGACATCCGCTTTGCTTCCGGGCCGAGGTACAACAAGCCGATCGGCATCTATTGGCTGCAGTCGCTTGCGTCGATCATCGCGGGTCCGGGCTCACGCGCCGCCATCCAGGTCTATCGCGTCCCTTCGCTCGTCGGGGGCGTGCTGTCCGCAATCCTTCTCTGGCTCTGTGCGCGGGGCATTGCCTCGCGTGAAGCCGCGCTTGTCTCGGCACTCTTTCTCGGCACGACATTTCTGCTCACGACCGAAAGCGTCATCGCGACGACGGACGCGTGCCTCCTCGCGACCGTGATCGGAGCGCAATCGGTTCTCCTTCGGATTTATCTTGCAGAGCGGCAACAACGTTCGGCGCCGCGAACAGGTTTTGTCATGGCGGGCTGGCTGGCGGTCGGAGTCGGCATCCTGCTGAAAGGACCGGTCATTGTAGCAGTGCTCGGTGTGACGATCGTCGCGCTCTCGATCTGGGATCGGGATTTCGCGTGGCTCAGGGCAACAAAGGCCTTTCGCGGTGCGCTGCTTGCCCTCGCGCTCGTCCTGCCATGGGCCGTCGCAATCGGATTTGCGAGTCATGGCGCCTTCTACGAACAGTCGCTGGGGCAGGACTTCGCCGCCAAGGTCATGGGAGGAAGGGAATCGCACGGCGCGCCGCCAGGCTACTACCTGCTTGAGACGATCATTGCTTTCTGGCCCGCCACGCTTGTGCTGGTACCGGCGCTTGCCCGGGCGATTGTACGACGCCGCGATCCACTCGTGCGGTTTCTGCTCGTATGGGCCGTAGCCGTCTGGTTGCTGTTCGAGCTCGTACCCACCAAGCTTCCGCACTATGTGCTTCCCGCTTATCCCGCATTCGCCCTGCTTTGCGGGCTTTGGGTCGTACAGGACTTGGATCGGAACGAAGGTCGATTCTCCGGGACGTTTCGGATCGCCTCGGCGGTCCTGTTCATCGTCGGTGCGGCCGTTGCAGCGGCCGCATGTCTTTATGCGCCGCTGCGATTTGGCGGAAGTCTGTCCGCACCGTTGCTTGCCGGCGCGGCCGTTGCCGCCAGCCTCGCCTGCGTTGCCGTATTTTCATTTCTCCGCAACAGGGTGTTGCCCGCCGCCGGTCTCGCCATTGCGTCGGCAGTCGCTTTCGATCTGGTGCTGGGATTGACGGTCGTGCCCGAGCTTCACGATCTCTGGTTGAGCCCTCGGGCGGCCGCATTGGTGGCCGCAAATCGGCGAAGCGGCGATGGACCGCCCGTCGTGACGGGCTATGTCGAACCGAGCCTGGTCTTTCTCCTCGGACCCAACACCCGCATCGCACCGGCGCGCGCGGCGGCCGCGCAGGCGCACGGGCTCGCGCTCGTCGAAAGCAGAGCAGTGCCCGATTTCCTCGGCGGTGCCGCTTCGTCAGGGCTTGTGGCGAAATCTCTCGGGCAAGTCCGCGGCCTCGACTATTCGATCGGACGGCACGAAGTGATCACTCTTTATCGCCTGATGCCGGCGGCACGCTGATGCAATCCACGACGAACTCCGCTCAGGATCGCCGCGCGCTCACCCTCGTCCTGGTGATTGTGGCGGCGGTCACGCTCATTCGCTGTGCGATCCTCGTAGTCTCGCCGCTCAATCTCTACCCGGACGAGGCGCAATACTGGTGGTGGGCCCAGACCCTGGATCTCGGCTATTTTTCGAAGCCGCCGATGATCGCCTGGATCATCCGGCTTTCGACCGCGATCCTTGGCGAGAGCGAATGGGCGATCCGCATCGCCTCGCCCCTCCTTCACGGCGCTACGGCACTCGTCGTGTACATGATCGCGCGGCGCACGATGGATGGTTGGCTTCCGGCCATCGCGGCGCTTGCCTATCTCACGCTTCCCGGAATCTCTTATTCGAGCGGATTGATCTCGACCGATGTGCCACTTCTGTTTTTCTGGGCCGTAGCGCTTGTCGCATTTCTGCGCGGGTGCGAAGAGCGCGGCTGGCACTGGCCCATCGTCGGCGGGACCGCACTCGGCCTGGGTCTTCTTGCAAAATACGCGATGCTCTATTTCCTCGCCGGCGCGGTGATTGCGGCGCTATGGTCTCCCTCCGCGCGGCGCTACGTTCTCAGTGCCCGGGGGCTCGCGATCGTTGTGACCGGTGTCGCAGTATTTTCGCCCAATATCATCTGGAATGCCCTGCACGGTTTTCCAACCGTCGCCCATACGGCGGCGAATGCGGATTGGGATCGTTCGCGTTACAGCTTCGGCGGTCTGGCCGCTTTTGTGCTCGGTCAGTTCGGCGTCTTTGGACCGTTCTTGATGGCGGGTTGGATCGGCGCGCTGTGGCGGCTTGCCCGAAACGCCAATCGCAGCGAAGGGGAACTGATGCTCGCGGCCTTCAGCCTGCCGCCGCTGCTTTTGATCTTGGTGCAGGCCTTCGTGGCTGGTGCCAACGCGAATTGGGCCGCGACGGCGTATGTCGCGGCGACACCGCTGGGGGTCGCGGAACTCGCACGCTGGTGGAAGGCGAGAGCGCTCCAGGCGTCGTTCATCCTGAATGGAGTCGTCCTGGCCGCTTTGTGGACATTGCTCGTCAGGCCATCCATTGCGGACAGCATCGGACTTGGCAACGCGTTCAAACGCGAGGAGGGTTGGCGGGAATTGGGGGCCGAGGTGGCGTCTCAATCGCGTGCGGCACCGTACGACAGCATCGTGGCCGACAACCGGAGTATCGCGGCAGAACTTCTCTACTACGCGCGACCGCGGGGCGCCCCGATGCGGGTGTGGTCGCGCGACCTCAAGATCAAAGACCATTTTGAAATGACGATGCGACTCGAGGCTGGCGCGAGGCGCGTGCTGCTCGTTCTCGAACCCGCTTCGGCCGACCGCGTGCTTGCCACATTTGATTCGTCCATGCCGGTGAAAGCCGTCACGACGCCAATCGGGGGGCATCACCAACGCATTGTGACGCTGTACGACGCCCGACATTACCGGGGTCCACAGGTTCCGTCGTGATGACAAATCAAAAGTCCTGCGCGTGTGTTGCGAGAAATTTTGACCCAGCCGATCGGGAGGGAGTTCTTCGACCGAAGGCGTATGCGAGATTTCGTGCGGCGTAAATTTTCTTCGTCTCCGCATACACTCGTCCCTATAGAATCGTGGCGTGCACCATGAGCGGCATTTTCACTTGGACTGCTTTAGTTAATCTATCGTCAATACTTGAACAGTAAGTGTGGCCAATACTGGGCAGATCAGTCCCCCCGCCAGTATTCACGGCTCTTTCGCTTGACGAGGTGGATGAAGCTTCTAAATATCCGCGCGCCGGCACGCCGTTCGATGGAAAGTCGCTGGGGCTTTCGAGGCGTGGCGCGTGGAGCGTCATGAGACGACGATGAGTCTGCAGGTGTTGCGGAGGCGCGATCTGAAGCCTCCGCTGCGGGCCGTGCGTACCAGGCCGGACGAGCGTTCCGGCAAAGAGACAGAAGAAGCAAGGGATGTAGCGAGGATCGGCGGCCGACCGCGGCTGCCGGCGCTGCGTTTTCCGGTCGGACCGGAGACGCGCGAATTCTATCAGCGCTTTTATCCTGGAACGTCTGCCACCGACTGGAACGACTGGCATTGGCAGTTTCGCACGCGCATCCGATCGCTGGCCGAGCTGTCTCGCATCTTCAAGCTCTCGCCCGACGAGCGCGCAGCGGTCGGCCGTCACGAGGGCCCGCTGCCGGTGGGGATTACGCCCTACTATGCGAGCCTTATGGGACGCGAGGATGCGTCCGAGCCCCTGCGCCGCACGCACATCATGACGGGTGACGAATATGTGCGGCTGCCGGGCGAGGCCGACGATCCTTTGGACGAGGATCACGACACCGTCGCGCCGGGAATTGTGCATCGCTATCCTGACAGGGTGCTCTTCCTGACAACAGGAACCTGCTCGACCTATTGCCGGTACTGCACGCGTTCGCGTCTCGTCGGAAATCCTGGCGGCGAGTACCAGTTTTCCGTTCGCCAATGGGAGCAGGCGCTCGCGTATCTGGAGGCACACGCCGAAGTGCGCGACGTCCTCCTGTCGGGCGGCGATCCGCTCAGCATCGGCGACGACAAGCTCGACTGGCTGCTCGGCCGGTTGCGCGCGATCAAACACATCGAGTTCGTGCGCATCGGCACCAAGATTCCGATGGTATTGCCGCAGCGGATCACCAAGGCGCTGTGCAGGATGCTGAAGAAGCATCATCCGTTGTGGATGAGCATCCATGTCACCCATCCGAAGGAGTTGACGACGGAGGTCAGCGAAGCCACTGCGCGACTCGCCGACTCGGGCATACCCCTGGGAAGCCAGACCGTCCTTCTCAAAGGCATCAACGACGACGTCGCCTTGATGAAAACGCTGATGCACGGGCTCCTGATGCGGCGGATCAAGCCATACTATCTCTATCAATGCGATCCGATCCGCGGCTCGGGGCACTTCCGTACCACGGTCGACAAGGGCATCGAGATCATCCGCGGGCTGCGCGGCCACACCACCGGCTATGCGACGCCGATGTTCTGCGTCGATGCGCCGGGCGGCGGAGGCAAGATTCTTATTGCACCCGATTCGGTCGTGGGACGCGACGGAGACGATCTTCTTCTGCGCAACTTCGAAGGCGATACTTACCGCTATCCCGATCCGGGCGGTACGCTCGGGCGCGAGGATAGCATCCAGGCAACGGCCCGGGCCGTTTGAACGATGCGCGTCGGAGTTACTTACGATCTGCGCGCCGACTACCTTGCGCGCGGATTCAGCGAAGAAGAGACCGCCGAGTTCGACAGCGAGACAACGATCGCAGCGATTTGCGAAGCGCTCGCGTCGCTCGGCCATATCCCTGAGAGAATCGGCGATGTGCGACGGCTGACGGCGCGACTCGCCGCGGGCGATCGATGGGATTGCGTATTCAATTTCTGCGAGGGCGTGAAAGGTGTTGCGCGCGAGGCGCAGGTGCCGGCGTTGCTTGAAGCGTACGACGTCCCCTATGTGTTTTCCGATCCTTTGACCCTTTGCGTTGCGCTGGACAAGGCCATGGCCAAGCGAATCCTTCGGGATTGCGGCGTGCCGACCGCACCGTTCGCGGTCATCGGCGAGATCGGGGACATTTCCGCGATAGCGCTCCCTTACCCCCTGTTCCTCAAACCCGTGGCGGAGGGATCAGGGAAAGGGATTGGGGCGAAATCCAAAGTCGACAACGGACGCGAGCTGGAAGCCATCGCAACGGAGTTGCTCAAGAAATTCGAACAGCCCGTTCTCGTCGAACAGTTTCTTTCCGGGCGCGAGTTTACCGTCGGCCTTACCGGAACCGGCGATGAGGCCGAAGTGCTGGGCGTCATGGAGGTACTCTGGACCGAAGGTGCTGCACCGTACGGGTACGGGTACGAGAACAAGGAGCATTGGGAAGGGCGCATGGATTATCGCCTCGTCGTGGATGCCGAGGCGCGCGAGGCAGGACATGTTGCGCTCGACGCCTGGCGGGCGCTCCGTTGCCGCGATGGCGGTCGCATCGATATCCGCAGCGACGGCCACGCGAAACCGCAGTTCATCGAAGTCAATCCGCTCGCCGGACTGAACCCCGACCGTTCCGATCTGTGCTTCATCGCCCGCTTCAAGGGGATTGCGTACAGCGATCTGATCGGCCGGATCATGGAGTCGTTTTCCCGCCGCCACCCTCTTTCGGCAGCTGCCGTACAATTGAAGCATGCGCGTTCTCGTTCTGCATTCCGACGTCGCTGAAGACGCGCCGCCGGACGAGCAGGACACGCTTGCGACCGCGGACGCCGTTTGCAGCGCGCTCGCTGCGCGCAGGCATGCACCGAATGCTTTCGCCTTCTCTCCCGATCCCGCGCGAGTGAACGGCGCGCTCCGCGACACAGGTGCTGACGTCGTGTTCAATCTGGTCGAAAGCGTTTTCGGGCAGGGTGATCTTGCCGGGGTAGCGGCTGCAATGCTCGCGCGGCTTCGCATTCCGTTCACCGGCGCATCGGCCGCCGCGCTCGCCTGCGCAGCCGACAAATGCTTCAGCAAACGGCTGCTTCGTTCGGCAGGATTGCCGACGCCCGCCTGGAGCGAACCGCCCGAATGGACCGGCCTCTCCGACGACGCCGTCTACGTCGTGAAGTCCGTCGACGAAGACGCTTCGATCGGCCTCGACGATGGCGCCGTTGTTCGTGGCCGGGAGGTGCATGAACGTGCGGCCGCATGCGCGCGACGGTATGGCGGCAGATGGTTCGCCGAGGCCTATTGCCCGGGACGCGAATTCAACGCGTCACTGATCGAAACGAATTGCCGGCCACGAATCCTGCCGATTGCGGAAACGAGGTTCGAAGGGTGGTCGCCCGACCGGCCGCGCATCGTAGGTTACGCCGCAAAATGGGACGACAACTCGCCCGATTGTACGGGCACGCCCCGAGAATTCGGAATCGAAGCGGCGTCGCCCGGGCTGGCGGCGAGACTGCGCGAACTCGCGCTTTCCGCATGGCATATCATGTCGCTTCGAGGCTATGCGCGCGTTGACATGCGCCTTGACGCCGGCGGCACACCGATGATCCTCGAGATCAATCCCAACCCCTGCCTCGAACCGCGCGCCGGCTTTGCAGCGGCGGCAGCACGGGCGGACATCAATTATCCCGAACTGATCGAGCGAATTCTCCGGCAGGCATTGCACGGCGTCGGCGAACAGGCGCGCCCGGTCTAGCGCGGCGCGAGCACCATCATCATCTGCCGCCCTTCGGTCTTTGGCGACTGCTCGATCTTTGCGATGGGTTCAACATCCTTCTGGATGCGACCAAGCAGTTCCATGCCGAGATGCTGATGGGCCATTTCGCGGCCGCGGAACCGCAACGTCACCTTCACTTTGTCGCCCTCGTCGAAAAAGCGGCGCATCGAGCGCATCTTCACGTCATAGTCGTGATCGTCGATGGTCGGGCGCATCTTGATCTCCTTGATCTCGATGACCTTCTGCTTCTTGCGCGCTTCGGCCGCCTTTTTCTGCTGTTCGTATTTGAATTTCCCGTAGTCCATGAGCTTGACGACGGGCGGCTTCGCTTCCGGAGAGACTTCAACGAGATCGAATCCCTGCTCCTCCGCGATGGCGCGGGCATCGTCGGTGCCAATCTCACCGAATTTGTGCCCATCTGCTCCGATCAAAAGAATTGTGCGTGAAGTTATCTCCTCGTTCACACGTGGCCCGTCCTTGGCCGGAGCCGGGGCGGGTGCCGAAAAACGTCTGGCGACTATGACTCTCTCCTGTTTTGAGACATGAAAGCCAGCCTCATCCCAAAGTGCTGCCGATCATGTCTGTTGTGCGGCGGGTTTCCCTTTTGAGAACCGTCGGCTCCTCTCGGGCGCAAACGGACAAGGCCGCCCGCCGGCGGCTACGGCCTCGTTTCGAGAATAGGGGACGAAGACCAATTCGCAAGGGCTAATCGGCCACATCGAGGCGGGATTCGGCCTCTTGCCGGATACGGTTCACAAAAACTTCAAGCGGCATGGGCCCCAAATCCCTGCCTGAGCGCAGGCGGACAGCCACCTTGCCCTCTGCCGCCTCGCGCTCGCCCACGACCAGCATGTACGGAATCTTCATGAGCTGTGCGTCGCGTATCTTTTTCTGCATGCGCTCGTTGGCCGTGTCGATCTCAACGCGCAACCCGCTGCCTGTATCCGAGATGGAAATCTCGGAGAGAGTCTTGCGCACCTGCTCGGCATAGACATTCGCCTTTTCGCTGATCGGGATCACCCGGGCCTGAACCGGCGAGAGCCAAACCGGGAACGCCCCGGCATAGTGTTCGATCAGCACGCCTATGAAACGCTCGATGGAGCCCAGAACGGCGCGGTGCAACATCGCGGGACGCTGGCGCGAGCCGTCTTCTGCGATGTATTCGGCGCCGAGTCGTCCTGGAAGGTTGAAATCCACCTGTACCGTGCCGCACTGCCATCCGCGGCCGATGGCGTCGTAGAGCGTGAATTCGAGCTTCGGCCCATAGAAAGCGCCTTCGCCCGGATTGAGCTTGTACGACACATCCATCTTCCTGCAGGCCTCGGCGAGATCGGCTTCGGCCTTGTCCCACACGTCATCGGTGCCGATACGATTCTCGGGCCGCGTGGCAAGCCTGACGTCCACGCTGTCGAACCCGAGTTCGCGGTAAACCTCGAAAATCAATTGCGAGGCATGCACGGCCTCGCCGGTCATCTGTTCAGGCGTACAGAAAATGTGGGCGTCGTCTTGCGTAAATCCCCGTACGCGCATCAGCCCGTGCAAAGCGCCGCTCGGTTCGTAGCGGCTGCACGCGCCGAACTCCGCCATCCGGATCGGCAGTTCCCGGTACGAGCGCAGGCCCTGTTTGAAGATTTGCACGTGACCGGGGCAATTCATCGGTTTCAGCGCGAGAATCTTTTCTTCGTTCGCCACTTCGACCACGAACATGTGCTCGTGAAACCAGTCCCAGTGCCCGGACTGTTGCCAGAACTTGTGATCCATCAGCAGCGGCGTCTTCACTTCCACGTAACCGTGCCGCTGGAACTTGCGTCGCGCATATGCCTCGAGCGTGCGGTAGAGTGCATGGCCCTTCGGATGCCAGAAGACCTGGCCGGCGGCCTCCTCCTGCATGTGAAAAAGGTCGAGCTCTTTGCCCAGCTTGCGATGGTCGCGCTTTTCCGCTTCTTCCACGCGCTTCAGATAGTCCTCGAGCTCCTTCTGATTTCGCCACGCGGTGCCGTAGATGCGCTGAAGCTGGGCGTTTTTCGCGTCGCCCCGCCAATAGGCACCGGCGATTTTGGTGAGCCGGAACGCGTCGCCGATCTTTCCCGTCGAAACGAAGTGCGGCCCCCGACAGAGGTCATGCCACTCACCGTGCCAGTAAATGGAGACGTCCTCGTCCGCAGGAATGCTCTTGATCAGCTCGGCTTTGTAGTGCTCGCCGATACCGTCGAAATGCGCGACAGCCTTGTCGCGCGGCCAGACTTCGCGTCGCGTGGGCAGGTCGGCCTTAATGATCTTGTGCATCTGCGCCTCGATCTTGGGCAGATCGTCGGGCGTGAACGGTTCGTTGCGGGCGAAATCGTAGTAAAAGCCATCCTCGATGGCCGGCCCGATGGTGACCTGGGTCCCGGGAAATAGTTCCTGTACGGCCATCGCCAGCACGTGAGCGGCATCGTGACGGATCAGCTCGAGCGCTTCCGGGTCCTTTTGCGTGATGATGCGGAGCTTTGCATCTTCTTCGATCGGCCGGAACAGGTCCCATTGCCGGCCGTTTACCTCGACCGCCAGCGCCGCTTTGGCCAGCCCGGGTCCGATCGCCGCAGCGACCTCCGCGCCCGTGACGCCGCGCGGGAAATTCAGCGATTTTCCGTCTGGCAGTGAAACGGTCACGGTCTCAGGGGCTGACAAAAGGCTGCTCCGTTTTGGGGAGGGCGGAACATCATGAAGCCGCTCGACGGAGTCAAGCGAACCCCTTGACGGGCATCATCCCGATTCGAAGACGCTGCGACGGCCATTGTTGTGCCCGAATCGGGCGATTGGATGAATTCGTACCCATTGAGGTGAGTCGCATGCGAAATGACGGCAAAGTCTGGCTCGTCGCTTCTTTGTTGTGCATCTGGCCGATAGCCGCAAATGCGGACAGCGCCGACGTGGAAAAACTAGCGACCGAATGCGGGGTCCCCGATTTGCCCCGGGCATCGCTCGACTCCTGCCTCGAACGCGTGCGCGTCCTGGAAGAAACCGATCCGTCGCCCCAGTTGCAGACGCTTGAAGCGAGCCTCGAACAACGTGAATCCGCGGCCCCGACTCGTACCCGAGCAGCTTCGGAGTCTTCGCCGCAAGTCGTCGAGGTCGCACCCGATCGGAGCGTCAGCGCCGAAGATGAGAGCGGGCCGGACCAATCGATCTCCCAAACAACGCGATCGGACGGTTCCGCGCCGCGTTCGGGGGCAGCACTCGAAGACGAACCGCCCGTTGCCGATCCGCCCGATGCTCCCGCCGGTACGGACCGAACCACGGACGATGGCGCAAACGATCCGCCGCAGTCTTGATGGCGCGCGATGAGACTGTCCGTTCTTTCTTTCATTGTCCTCGTCGTGCTTGGAGAATCAGCGATTGCACAGGGCGCGTCGTCGCCGGCTTGCCTGCGGTCCGTCGACATCGATCACACAAAGACGCCCAACGCCCACACGATTCTCTTCTTCATGAAGGACGGAAAGATTTGGAGCACCACGCTTCGTGCCGATTGCCCCGATCTCATCTTTAACGGGTTCGAGTACACGCCTACGCCGCGCGACAACATCTGCGCCAACCTGCAGACGATACGGGTGCTGAAGTCCGGCGCGGTCTGCGAAATTGGTCCGCTCGTGCCGATAGCCCCCTGACCGGCCAGCGGCAGCCGCCAAGAAACCGGGCAGTCCGGCAAACGTTGTTAATTTCGGCACACGCCGTCGTGCATTGACTGCCCCGCGGTTTCGTGGGCCAGATATGGGAGGAGGGCAGAAGTGGAGAAGTCAATGAAAGCCTTTGCTGCTGTCGCCGTCGTCGCAGCGCTTGCGGCAACCACCGCAACTGCGCAAATGGTCGGCCCCCAAACCCCCACCGGTCCCGTTTGCCTCAAACCGGCTCTTGTACCCAATGAGCCGATCCCCCGCACGAAGGTGCTCGATCCCCAACACGTTCTGTTTTTCACCCGTGACGGCCAGGTCTGGATGAACAGACTCCAAACCCCGTGCCGCGGCCTGATGTTCCACGGATTCAGCGTCCTCGGTCAGCAGGGTGAAATCTGTTCCAATGCAACCGCGATCCACGTCGTCGAGTCGGGCGAGACTTGCCAGTTGGGCGCCTTTACGCCATACACGCCGCCGCCCGCAGCGCAATAAAACTGCTGCGCTGGTTTCAGCGGGCCGGCGCACGGGACAGGATATCGTGTCACCCGTGAGCATGCCTCAACGGCAGAACCGGGGCGACACGAACTCCTGGCCCTGACGAGACCGGCCGGATTGACGCGAACGTTATTTCTCCATGTCGGCCCGGCAAAGACTGGCACGAGCGCCGTGCAGCATTTTCTGCAGCGCCATGACAACAGCATTGTCATTTATCCGAAAGTCGGGCTTTGGGCCGATGGTTCGCATCACAACCTGATCCTGAACTATTTCGGTGACTACACGCGGCCGGAAGTCGTGCGCGAGGACGCGGCAGGACTTCTGGCGCGGATTGGCGAGGAAGCCAGACGATCCGACCGCGACATCGTCATCAGTTCCGAGATTCTCGCCGGCCGCAGGGACGTTGTCGGCTTCTGCGCCGCTCTTGAGCGGGCGATCGGCGAACCTCTGCGCGTCGAGATCGTGGTCGTCGTGCGCGAGCACTTCGAACGGACTGCCTCGGCGTACAATCAGCGTGTCAAGGATGCGGTGACGGCGGAGAAACGCGACCCGGATACGTTTCTCGCCACTCATACGCGGGGCTTGGGCTATTCCAACATGCTCAAGCGCCTGCGAACTACCGGTTTCGATCTTTGTGCTCTCAACTATCATCCTGCCGAGGATTGCGTGCAGAGAGTGCTGGCGAAGTTCGGGTTCCGACAGGAGTCAAGTTCGCACTTTCCGGTACGGAACGCGTCGTGGAGCAGGCCCGCTCTGGTCGCGACACTTGCGGCGAACAGGGTTGCCGCTTCGCCGGAAGAGCGAAACCAATTCACCGCCGCCTTGCGGCGAATGCCGGGATTCCATGCGCCTGCAGGACCGATTTTTGGCGCGGAAGCAACCTTTCAGGCCGATCGGATTTTCGCCAGGGACCGGAACTTTCTGATGCGACGCTTTGGCATCGAACTTGAGCTCCCTGATGTTGCGCCGGATCGCGCGCCCTTCAGCATCGACGAGGACGAATTCGCGAATATCCGCGCCATCGCATCGAAATTCGACAGCTTTGGCGAAAAGATCATCGAGACTGTACGCCCCTACCTTCGCACGTGAGAGCCTGTACGCAATCGAAAGGGCCGGAGTTTCCTCCGGCCCTTTCGCATTCCATCTGGGCGATCTTAGAAGTCCATGTCGCCCATGCCGCCGCCGCCCGGCATCGGAGGCGGGGATTCCTTCTTCGGACGGTCGGCAACCATGGCCTCCGTCGTGATCAGGAGCGCGGCAACGCTCGCTGCGTCCTGGAGCGCAATCCGGACGACCTTGGTCGGATCGACAATGCCGGATTCCACGAGGTCGACGTACTGCTCGGTCTGTGCATCGAACCCATAGGTGTTCGACTTCTGCTCGAGCAGCTTGCCGACGACGATCGAAGCTTCCATGCCGGCGTTCTCGACGATCTGACGGACGGGCGTCTGGATCGCCTTGCGGATGATCTGGATGCCGGCGTTCTGATCTTCGTTTTCGCCCGATAGGCCGTTCAAGGCCTTGGTGGCATAGAGGAGCGCCGCGCCGCCGCCAGGAAGAATGCCTTCCTCAACCGCTGCCTTGGTGGCGTTGAGCGCGTCGTCGACGCGATCCTTCTTCTCTTTTACCTCGACTTCGGTTGCGCCGCCGACGCGAATTACCGCAACACCGCCCGCAAGCTTCGCGAGACGTTCCTGCAGCTTCTCCTTGTCGTAGTCCGAAGTCGTTTCCTCGATCTGCTGCTTGATTTGGCCAACGCGGGCCTGGATGTCGTTCTTCTTGCCCGAGCCGTCGATGATCGTGGTGTCATCCTTTGTAATCCGCACTTTCTTGGCGGAGCCAAGCATGTTCAGCTTTACGTTCTCGAGCTTGATGCCCAGATCTTCGCTTATCACCTGGCCGCCGATGA
>DATGGN010000204.1:0-13429 GCA_035308485.1 Rhizomicrobium sp. | reverse complement strand
GAAAGGATCGAGCTCACCCGGACGCGCTCCCACCGAATCGATGAAAACGAAACGCCCGTAGAGGTGCCGCATCAGCGCCGCCGCCATCGGACTCCGTACAGAATTGAGCGTACAGGCGAAGAGCACCGCGCCGGGAAGCTCCTCGCCATTGGGGCCGCGCAAACGACTCAGCCCTTCAGATGCAGCACGCAGAGAAGCGTGAAGAGCCGGCGCGCGGTATCGAAATCGACGTCGATCTTGCCTTGCAGGCGCTGTTTCAGAAGCGTCGAGCCTTCGTCGTGCAGACCGCGCCGCCCCATGTCCAGCGCCTCGATCTGGTGCGGCGGGGCGTTGCGGATCGCCTTGAAGTAGCTTTCGCAGACGAGAAAGTAATCCTTGATGATGCGGCGGAACGGCGTCAGCGACAGCATCACCCTCCCATGCGTGTCGCCATTCTCCAGGCGTACGTCGAAGACGAGGCGGTTCTCCTCGACGGCCAGGATGAGCCGATAGGGTCCGCCCGCCGAATTGCGCGGCGCGAAACTGTTTGTTTCGAGCAGATCGTAGATCGCAATTTCGCGCTCCTGTTCTATCTCGCGCGTCCGGCGGACAAGCGTCCGCTCGTCCAGCTCGATTGCGATCAGGCGGAATGGCGATTCTGCGCTCAAGCGGGATTCATGCGGAGGTGCAGAGACGCGGAGCTACCCCTCACCCGCACGTCGCGCATGCGCGCGCCGTGCTGCCCTCTCCCGCAAGGGGCGAGGGCGATCAGTACATATATCGAAAATACATTTCCCTTCTCCCCTTGCGGGAGAAGGTGGCGCGAAGCGCCGGATGAGGGGGCATTCCGCGTTCCCGCGGGCCGGCGCGTCGGCGATGCCATTCTAAGACTCGAGTTCGTGCACGGGCCGGCCGAGGGCGGCCCATTCGCCGGAGAGGTCGGCAAGCTCCGCATCGACGCACTCGACTTCCAGCTTCAGGATTCCGCCGCCGGAAAAGACGAGCTCGATGGTGCCGCCGGGATCTTCCCCTCCGGCCGGCTGGAACCGGATCGCGAGCAGCGATGCGACTGCATCGGGATTGCCGGTGCGCAATTTGAAGGCCTTGGCCGACAGCACCCCGTCGATATGAAGGCCGGCACGTACGCGCGTGCCGTCGCGTGCGCCCGCATTTTCCCATTTGAAGCGGTTGAACAGTCCCGCGAAGCGGCGCGATTTCGGCAGGTACACGAGGTCTTTCACGCGCGCGACGGCGTCCTGCAACCGCGCGGAGATGGTTTCCAGATCCTCCGCATCGGCGGCGGCGAGCACGAGTTTCTGTGCAGTCATAATGCAAGCCTTTCGATACGCGCGCCCACGCGGGACAGCTTCTCTTCGATGCGTTCGAAGCCGCGGTCGAGATGGTAGACACGATTGACGATGGTTTCGCCTTCCGCCGCGAGTCCCGCGAGCACGAGGCTGACGCTGGCGCGCAGATCGGTCGCCATCACCGGCGCGCCTTTCAACCGCTCGACGCCGGTGACCACGGCGGTGTCGCCTTCGACACGAATGTCGGCGCCCATGCGGCCGAGCTCGGGCACATGCATGAAACGATTTTCGAAGATCGTCTCGCGGATTCGGGCGATGCCTCTGGCGATCGTCATCAGCGCCATATACTGCGCCTGCAGGTCCGTCGGAAATCCCGGATAGGGCGCAGTCGTTACATCGGCGGCGCGCAATGCCGAGCCGTTGCGGCGAATCCGCATCCCGCGAGGGACGGTCTCCACGTCAGCCCCGATCGACCGAAGCAGGTCGATCACGCAGCCGATCAATTCGGCGTTCGTGTCGCAAAGCTCCACATCGCCGCCGGCGATAGCCACCGCGAACGCGTATGTACCGGTTTCGATCCGGTCCGGAAGCACGCGATGCTCCGCGCCGTTCAGCACGTCGACGCCCTGGATGGTGATTTCCGGACTCCCCAGCCCGCCAATCCGCGCGCCCATCGCGCGAAGGCAGCGGCCGAGATCCACGATCTCCGGCTCGCGCGCCGCATTCACGAGCACCGTCTCGCCCTTGGCGAGAACCGCGGTCATAAGCGCATGCACAGTGGCGCCCACGGATACGGCCGGGAATTCGATCCGTGCGCCGCGCAGGCCTTTCGGCGCGCTCGCGATGACGTAACCTTCGCGCAACTCGATGGCGGCGCCGAGCGCAAGCAGTGCACGGATGTGCAGATCGACGGGACGCGCACCGATGGCACACCCGCCCGGCAAAGAAACCTTTGCTTCGCCCATCCTCGCGACGAGCGGTCCCAACACCCAGAAACTCGCGCGCATCTTGCGCACGAGATCGTACGCCGCAATCGTGTTGCGGATCGTCGACGCCGACATCCGGACGGTGTCGTTCTCGCGCCCGGTTTTCACGCCGAAGCTCGTGAGCAGCTCTTCCATCAAGGCGATGTCGGCAAGCTTCGGCACGTTCGAAAGCACAAGCGGCGTTTCGGTGAGGAGAGAGGCTGCCATCAGCGGCAGAGCGGCATTCTTGGCGCCGCTGATCGGTATCGTGCCTTCCAGCGGGGCACCGCCTTCGATGCGAATACGATCCATGAATTGCCTTTTCCTGCGAGCCGGGCGGCGGATGGTAACGAGGTTCTTAGCGCGACGGTTTCGGGCGGGCCAGACCGTCGTCGCCTGTCCTCTCGGAGGGCGCGTCCGGGGCAGTTTCCGCACGCGTCGCAGGCGCGCCTCGCTTATGCGCCCTGCGTCGCTTCAGGTTTTCGCGCAGTGCCGCGGCGAGGCGCTCGCGCCGTCTTTCGGCTTCGGATTTCGCCACTTTCCCTCGTAAGATCGTTGGGCTATAGAGCCGCGCCCATGGTGCACCCCGCGCATCTCCCGTGCGGGTTTTTTCCTTGGTCGCCGGAGTAGCGTAGTGGTAGCGCAACCCCTTGGTAAGGGGTAGGTCGACAGTTCAATTCTGTCCTCCGGCACCAGTTTTACCAGCAAATCAGGCGCAATTTCCGAACACGCCGAGACCCCGATCGGGACAAAAGGGCGTCAATCGGAAACGAAAGCGACAACAAATCCGTGCGAAATCCGTGCAGCCGATGATCGCAGTCGGGCTTCGCGCTGAATTGCCAGCCGGGTCGAATTGCCCTGGCTGGGTTTAACGGCGCGCCCGTGGCCTCTGAGGCGCTCTGTTCAACGTTGATTCCACGGGATCGCCCCATGAACGATACGCCCTGAGAGGTCGTCGTTTCGATCTCGTGTGTACGGCCAAGGACGGATCGAAGCGTACAAGCCGCCAAATCAAACCAGCACACCGGCCATTGTCATAGATGCAACTTCACAAGACTGCATGGTGTTGAGCCTTCCGGAAAACCTTGCGCGAGGACGGCACAGAGGCCCCGACCTCCTGCGCAATATCGAAGGCCTCACAGTCGAGGCTGTGACGAGATCGATATCGCCGCAGGAACTGACCCGACGCTTGGAACCAAATAAATCCCCTTCTACCGCCTTGCTGCGCTCGCGGTCCCCCTTCCCCATCGCTGCGCGACGGGGAGGTAAACGTTCCGCTGCTTCGCCGCCCCTACTGCTTGACCAGCTCGAACACCGCGCCGCTGTTATGGTTTACGTCGCCGCCGGCCGCCGTCACGCCGTAGAGATTGCCGGCGCCGTCCACTGCCAGCCCGGCATATGGGGTGACGCCGCCGCCACAACCGCCATTCGGTGCGCAGAAGCTGTAGAGTTCTTTGTCGGATTTGGCGCCCGGTACCAGGCTGATCACTGCACCCTGCCCGTTGGCGCCGCCGCCGGCAGTGGTGATGTAGAGCACGCCGCCGGCAAGGATCGGCGTGTCTTTGGGATCGCCGCCGTCCGGCGGCTTGTGCTTGTTGGTTCCCGCTCCAAAACTCCACAGGGATTGGTACGCCCCGGCGGCGGTGATCTCGAAAGCCGTGCCATCGTTGACCGTCCCGCCGGTATTGGTGGTGCCGTACATATTGCCGTTCTTGTCCGCGACCAGGCCGCCGGTGGGCTGCGCCCCGTCGAAGACGGTCTGGCCGTCGGTGCCCTTAAAGGAATAGAGCACATTGTAGGTTCCGTCCGGGGCAAGTCTGTATACCGTGCCGAAGCCGTGGTCGCCGCCGCCGAACGTCGTCCCGTAGAGATTGCCCTTCTTGTCCATGATGACGCCTGCGTACGGGTTGGCCCCGCCGGCCGCGCCGTCGAAGGGATGAAGCGGTTTGTATTTGCCTTTTGCGGTAATCTCGTACACGGCCCCATAGCCCGAATCGCCGCCCGCGACCTCGGTGCCGTAGAGATTGCCTTTCTTGTCCATGATGACGCCAGCATAACTGTAGCCGCTGTTCGGGAAGGTCGCGAGGGTGCTGAAGCTGTAGGTGTTGGCGTTGTTGGTGAGCATCCACACCGTCCCCGAGGCGGTCCCGTAAATGTTGCCGCTTCCGTCCAGAAGGAGCGTGCCCGAAGGGAAGCTGCCGTCGGCACCGCCAGTAAAGGTGTAGAGCGTGTCTTCGGTGCCGTCGCTGTTGACGCGGAAGACGGTTCCGGAGTTCTCGGCGCCGCCTGTGGCGGTGGTGCCATAAACGTCGCCGCCGATGTCCAGCACCACGTTCCCGTACAACGCCTCGTTCCCGTCGGTCCCGTTGAACGTCCACAGCGTCTTTTCTGCATAGGTCGTTCCGGCCAAGGCGGCGGACGAAGCCGACAGCAGGAAGGCCGCACAAAACCCTGCGGCGCATTTCGCGCCGCGGACATGCATTCTCATTTTCGATAACTCCCCTTCGTAAAAAAGACCGCGTGCTACGGCCTCGCACCTTCCCGCATTCCCCGGATGACCCCGGACTGGAACCATTGAATACCGCATTTCTGAAGTCCGTTGAAGCCCCCGCATGCGGCGGCAGACGATCCCGGCAGCGCACGGGTGCGCACGTCACGGAGCGCGCGCGTGGGCAACGATCTTCGCGCCGATTTTGACCAGCTTCTCCCGCAGGCTCTTCAGCGACCAGTGCCTGCGGATCGACCTGCCGGGCATCCCTGATCGGATGTCCTCAGAATGCGGGTCGCGCGCAAAGTTCGCCCGTTACGTCGAAATCACCCGGTTCCGGCAACGTACCAGACGCTGCGGCTACTCTCGTCGCGCCGACGCCCCGCTCAACTTCCAGACTGTTCCATAGCCGATCGTGCCGCCATTCTGGGTTGTCCCGAACAGCGTGCCCTTGGCGGTCCTGACAAAGCTGCCATACGGATATTTGCCGTCGGTCCCGTCGAAGCTATGCACGAGCGTGAACGTTCGATTCGAACTGATCTCGTACACCGTTCCGAAGTTTGACGCGCCGCCCGTCTCCGTGTTCCCGAAGACATTCCCGCCGGCATCCACGATCACGCCGGCCAGCGGATACTCCCCATCGGTCGTTCCGCCGGCAAAACTGTGCAGCACCGTCTCACTCCCGTCGGCACTCACCGTCCAGACCGTGCCCAGGCTCGAGGTACCACAAGACGATGTCGTGCCGTAGAAGTTTCCGTTCCCGTCGATGAACGGAGTTCCCAGTACGTTGCAGCCGTCGGTCGTTCCTCCCATGAAGCTGTGCAGGATCGCCAGCTTTCCCTTCTTGTCAAGCTTGTACAGTACGCCGCCATTGGCGGCTCCGCCCTCTTCGGTGACGCCATAGAGGGCACCCCTGGAATCCATCAGAAGGCTCGTATAGGTGGGATACTTCCCGTCGTTCGCCGTCCCCGTGAATGTGTGCAGAATGCTGTATTTGCCGTTTGCGGCTATTTCAAACAGCACGCCCGCGTTTGATGTTCCGCCTTGCGAGGCGGTACCATAGAAATTGCCGGCCTTGTCCTCCAGCAAACCTCCCGTCGGCGTAGTCCCATCCGCTCCTCCGATGAAATTGTGCAACACGGTTTCGGTGCCGCCGGGATCGAGTTTAAACACCACGCCGGCATTCGCGCTCCCGCCCATGGTCGTCGTGCCGTAGAGATTGCCGGCCTTGTCGCGCACCAGTGCGCAAAACGGTTGTGCGCCATCGGCGCCACCACTGAAGCTATACAGTACTGTTTCGATTCCGTCGGGTGCAACTTTGAAAACGGCGCCGGCAAACGCGGTGCCGCCGTAATCGGCGGTGCCGTAGAGATTCCCCGCCGAGTCTCGGATCAGACTCGCGTAAGGATCGCCCCCGTCCGACGATCCCGCGAAGTTATAAAGCACCTTCAAACCGCGCGCATGCGCCGGCTGCTCCCCGTCCAGGCCCAGGACGACGGCCATCAATGCCAGACAGACACGCGCCGCTCCAATACGAGCCCTGGAAGTCCTTCGCTGTCTTGTGGTCATTGCCGCGATCTCCCGTTCTTCGCCTACCGGTCAAGAGTGAAACAGGCCGGTCCCGAGTTGATGCAAAAATTGCTCCATTTACAAGACACGCTGAAGCCCGATTGCGGATCGCGCCCCAACCCGACAAGCTCACCGACAATGACATCGCCGGCTTGAAAGGTCTAAACGCTTCGGATTTGGGTGCAAAGACAAACTCGATGGAGGGCATCCAAAAGGGGATGCAATGTGAGTCGGGACCGCGTCCACTCCGTCACAAAACCTGATCCAAACGAAAAATGAATGTCCGCTGTCAGAGCAGCTTGTCGGGAGTGATCGGAAGGTCGCGCACGCGTTTGCCGGTGGCGTTGTAGATGGCGTTCGCGACGGCTGCGCCTGTGCCGGTTATACCGATTTCTCCAATACCGTGCGCACCCGTCGGCGCGCGGGGATCGGGAATGTCGGTCCAGATGATGTCGATTTCGGGCACATCCATATGTACAGGGACGTGGTACTCCGACAGGCTCGGATTCATGATCCGACCGTTGCGCTCGTCGAATTGCGTCTCCTCCATGAGCGCCATACCCAATCCCATGATGATGCCACCGCGAAACTGGCTCGCTGCGGTCTTGGCATTGAGAATGCGCCCGCAATCGAATGAACCGAGGAAGCGGGCCACCCTTGTTTCGGCGGTGACGGCGTTCACGCGCACCTCGCAGAACATCGCGCCAAAGGAATGCATCGACCAATGCGTGAGTTCGTCCGGAGGTGACGCCTCGGCTTCGACGGAGACTTCGTCGCGGCGGGCACGCGAAAGTATGGATTCATAGCTCTCGTAACGATCCGGTTCGTCGAGTTTGCACAAACCGCCGTCGCGGCTGCCCACATCATTGGGCCCGAGGCCGGCGAGCGGTGACGCATTGCCCGCCAGTCTCAGGAGCTCGATGACCAAAGCGCGCTGCACCGCAATGATCGCCGCGCCAACCGAGGCTGTCTGTTGCGACCCGCCTGCAATAATGACACCGGGAAAAGCGGAATCACCGTACACGACGTTCACCTGCCCGATCGGCAGGCCGAGTCGCGTGGCCGCGACCTGTGCGTGTACGGTCGCAGTGCCCATGCCCATTTCATGCGCCGCGATTTCTACCGTTGCATTGCCGTTCCTGGTCAACGTGATCCGCGCCGCGCCGCCCGGCATGCGGTAATACGGATACGTCGCGGTGGCGACGCCCATTCCGACCAGCCATTCGCCGTCGCGGCGCGCGCCCGGCTTGCTGCTCCGCCTGTTCCACCCGAACCGCTCGGCGCCGGCGCGATAAGCCTCGACAAGGTGGCGGGAGGAAAACGGCAGTCCGGAAATCGGATCCTTCTCGGGCTCATTGCGAAGCCGGAGCTCGATCGGGTCAATCGCGAGTTTGTCGGCGAGTTCGTCGACGGCGGATTCGAGCGCGAACGTGCCGACGGACTCGCCGGGTGCGCGCATGAACGTGTTGGCGAGCATGTCCATGGGCGCAACCTCGACAGCCAGTTTCAAGCTGGCCGCCGAATAGACGCAGCGCGCAGGAAAAATGAACATCTCCGACATGTTGTTGTGCTTCGTCAGGGCAGCGACGCCGGTGTGGATCAGGGCCTCGAAGCGGCCGTCGGCGCGCGCGCCGATCGCAACGCGCTGCTCGGTGTTGGTGCGTCCGCCCACCACGCGGTAGACACCCTCGCGCGATAGCGTAACCCTTACAGGGCGCCCGGCAAGCCGCGATGCGGCGGCTGCCAAAACCTGATGCTGCCACAACCCCTTTCCGCCGAATCCGCCTCCGACATACGGCGCGGTGATGCGAACCTGCTTCTCGTCGATTCCGAACGCCTGGGCCAGCGACCAGGCGGTGTGCGCAACGCCTTGCGTACAATCATGCACGATCAGTTCGTCGCCGTTCCACGCCAGCGTCGCCGCGTGCGGTTCCATGGCGTTGTGATTGTGGCGCGGCGTCCGGTAGATGTTGTCCACCTTGTACGGCGCCGCCGACAGCGCCGCTTCTGCATCCTTGATGTCATTCTTCAGCGGTTCGCCAACGAAGGACGCCGGACGACGCGCCGCCTTCGCCTGCTCGAACGCCGTGACCGCCGGTTCCGGGTCGTAGCTGACACGGATGAGCGACCTCGCGTAGTCCGCCTGTTCCTGGGTTTCCGCGAGGACGACGGCGATCGGCTGGCCGTTCCAGTGGACGCGGTCGTCCTGCATGACCGGCAGATCGTCACCCGCCATGGCTTTCTCGGCGGTGAGGAAAGAGGGGATGGTTTTCATCCGGGGCGCGTTGCGATGCGTCATCACCAGAACGACCCCCGGCGCCTTCTCTGCAGCGCTCGTTTCAAGGGTCGCGATACGGCCTTTGGGAATTGTGCTGTAGGCCAGCGCGGCGTACACCATTCCTTCCAGCGTCGCTTCGGCGGCAAAGCGCGCTGCGCCTTTGACCTTGAGCGGTCCGTCGACGCGCGACACCTGCGCTCCGACGAGACCGTGCTGATGGCGAGCGATCGGATCCGGTGCGCCGCTCTCGTGCCAGTTCTCCGGTCCCAGCGGCATGGCGGCGCCGATCGCTGAATTGCCGGCGCTCATGCTTCCGCACCCTTGAGCTGGTTCAACACGGCCGCAATGGTGCGGCGCGCGAGCTCGATCTTGAATCCGTTGTCACGAAGCGGCTTTGCATCAGCGAGTTCTGCCTCGGCGGCGGCACGGAACGCCTCCTCTGTCGCGGGCTGTCCGCGAAGCGTCGCTTCCGCCTTCCAGGCCCGCCACGGTCTATGTGCAACACCGCCGAGTGCAAGCCGCACATCCTTCACTGTGCCCCCGTCCAACTCCAAAGCAGCTGCAACGGAAATCAGCGCCAAAGCGTAGCTCGCCCGATCGCGCACCTTGCGGTAAGTCGAATGGGTAGCGAACGAGAGTGCGGGCACCGCAACCGCTGTGATCAGCTCTCCCGGCTCAAGCATCGTCTCGATATCGGGGCGATCGCCCGGCAGGCGGTGAGTTTCGTTAAGCGGAAGCGTACGTTCGCAGTTCCTGCTCTTGAGATGCACGATGGCATCGAGCGCGGACAGCGCGACGCACATGTCGGAGGGATGGGTGGCGACGCAGAACGAGGACGTCCCCAGGATCGCGTGGGTGCGATTGAAGCCATCGATTGCGTCGCAACCCTGGCCCGCTTCCCGCTTGTTGCAGCGCGCGCCTGCCTGATCATAGAAATAGGCGCAGCGGGTGCGCTGAAGAATGTTGCCGCCGACGGTCGCCATATTGCGGATTTGCGCGGATGCGCCGGCGACGATGGCACGCGCGAGCATCGGATAGCGCCTTCTGATCGCCGGGTGCGCGGCCACTGCGGTGTTTCTTGCTGCGGCACCGATGAAGAGACCGCCGTCCTTATGCTCTTCGATCGCACTCGGCAAACCGGTGATGTCTACCAGCCGGGAAGGGCGCTCGATCGTCTGGCGCATCAGATCGACGAGGTTCGTGCCGCCGCCCAGATACCGCGCGTGCGGATCGCCTGCCAGGCGGATTGCGTCCGCGGCATCGGCCGCACGGACGTATGTGAACGGTGTCACGACGTGGCCTCCGCAAGGGTTGCGACGATCGCGTCGACGATGCCGTTATGCGCGCCGCAGCGACATAAATTGCCGCTCATCCGTTCGCGCAGTTCGTCACGGGTCAGCGGGATCGCATCCGCCGACAAGTCCTGAGTGACGTGACTCGGGACGCCGCGTTTTGCCTCTTCTACCATCGCGACAGCCGAACAGATCTGCCCGGGCGTGCAGTAGCCGCACTGAAAGCCGTCGTGCTCGATAAATGCCGCTTGCAGCGGATGCAGCGCGCCGTTCGCGGCGAGTCCTTCGATACTCGTGACGGCACGGCCTTCGTATTGCACCGCGAGCGCGAGACACGACAGAATCCGCTCGCCGTCGACCAGCACCGTGCACGCGCCGCAGGCGCCCTGGTCGCAACCTTTTTTTGTGCCGTGGAGGCAGAGGTGTTCGCGAAGGAAGTCGAGAAGCGATACGCGGGGGTCGTTCGGCAGCTGTGCTTCCAGCCCGTTCACGCGAATTGGCACGATCGATGTCCTTTTGGATTGCGACCGTTGCGCGCGGCTCGGCAGCCCAGTGCCAGGCGCGCATCACTAACCAATGCCAAACACTTCCAAACGTTCCCCCTAAAGAGCGTTTGGTTCCCAACCGCTTTTTTCAGGTCATGAAAAATCGCCACCGGTCCATATCGGCGATCCATCCTGGCTATTCCGGCTGTCACTACGTGGCCAAACGCCTTGTCCGGCGTGCACCGTGTTCCAGCCGCCCACCGCATTTCCACCTGCGCGGAACAAGCCAAGTGTATTGTGAACCTCGGATAGGGAGGCCGCAGACAGCATTGATGTTGGTGGTTTAGACATGGAGATAGGCCAGCAGACCAGCGCGCAGATGCCACCAAGCTCACCACGAACGAAGCTGTCAGGCTCTCCGTTCCGCCACAGGACGTTCGCGGTGATATGGCCAGCGACGCCGGTGTCGAACATCGGTTGGTGGATGTACACGGCCGCCAGCGGCTGGTTGATGGTCCGTCTCAATCCAGCGCCACTTGTGGTCTCGTTCGTCCGCCCGCTTGAGCCCCTTCTTTCATCCGTAAGAGTGTGAGTCCGAACATCATTTTGAACGTGCCCTCGTTCTTGCAGTCACAGCACGCCTCCGAGCAGATTCGATTGACGAAAGCGAGTTGCGCGGTGTGAATGGCGAACAACACGCGTCTGCCGTCATCCGTTAGTCGAGCCGCCCAGGTGCGGCGCTCGGTAGGCATCGCCTCACGGTGGACCAAGCCTCGGCGTTCGAGATTGTCGAGCAGCCGCGACACCGTCATCTGGTTGTGCCCGAGCAAACGCGATAGGCGTGTTTGGGAAGCGCCGCCGCTGCGTCCGAGTTGCAGAATTACGGCCGCGCGCGCTGCGCCCAGTTCCGGAAGCTGCGCACGCAGCTCTCTGTCCCATTGTGCTCGCAATGCGCCAGAAACCGCCAGAAGGCGTTGAAACAGATCAAACCTGGCGGGCATCGTCATCGAACCGGATTCGTTGAAGGAAGCGTCAAACATGATGGTGGACCGCTTCGGTTCGGGTAATGCGTTTCTCCAGTGCCCGGAGCGAAACATAGAACACGGGCGTCAGGAAAAGACCGAAGAACGTCACGCCCAGCATGCCGAAAAACACGGCGACTCCCATTGCGTGGCGCATTTCCGCGCCGGCGCCGGAGGAGAGGACGAGCGGCACCACGCCCATGATGAAGGCGAAGCTCGTCATCAGGATCGGGCGCAGGCGAAGGCGGGCGGCCTCCATCGCGGCCGCAACCGTTGTACGGCCACGGATTTCCAGCTCGCGCGCGAATTCCACAATCAGGATCGCATTCTTGCACGCGAGGCCGATCAGCACGAAGAAGCCGATCTGGGTAAAGATATTGTTGTCGCCGCCCGTCAGCCACACGCCGCTGATCGCCGAGAACAGGCACATGGGCACGATCAGGATTATGGCCAGCGGCAGGAACAGGCTTTCGTATTGTGCCGACAGCACGAGAAAGACAAGCAGCACGCAGAGCGGGAAGACGAGGACCGCCGTGTTGCCGGCCAGAATCTGCTGATAGGTGAGATCGGTCCACTCGAAGCTCATGCCCTTGGGCAGATTGTCGTTGAGCAGCTTTGTGATCGCGGCCTGCGCCTGCCCCGAGGAATAGCCGGCTCCCGGCGCGCCGTTGAGGTCGGCGGAACGAAAGCCGTTGTAACGCAGGGCGCTGTCCGGTCCGGTCGTCTCCTTAACCTGTACAAAGGCGCCGAACGGCACCATCTGCCCGTCCGCGTTGTGCGTCTTGAGGCGCAGGATGTCGTCCGGCCTCGAGCGGAACGGCGTGTCGGCCTGCGCGATCACCTCATAGGTGCGGCCGAAGCGGTTGAAGTCATCGACATAGATGGAGCCCAGATAGGTCTGCATCGTGTCGAAGACATCCTGCATGTCGACGCCGAGCTGCATCGCCTGGGTACGGTTGATGTCGGCATAGAGTTGCGGCACGCCGATGTTGAAGCTCGAAAACACACTCTGCAGTGCGGGGTTCGCCCTTGCCTTCTCCTGGATGGTCTGCATGGCGCGGTCGAGCGCGGCATCGCCCTGATCCGTGCGGTCTTCGACCTGCAATTTAAATCCGCCGATCGCACCCAGGCCCTGCACGGGTGGCGCCTGGAAGATTGCGATCTGGGCATCGCCGATCACGCTGTACTTCTGCTGCAGCTTCTGCGCGATCGCCATGCCGGAGAGTGCGGACGATGTGCGTTCGGAGAACGGCTTCAGCGGCACAAAGACAATGCCCGCCGACGGGCTGTTGATGAAGCCATTGATCGAAAGCCCCGGAAACGCCACCGCGTTCTGTACGCCAGGCTCCTTCATCGCGATGTCCGACATCCGGCGAATGACTTTCTCCGTGCGGTCGAGGATGGCGCCTTCCGGCAACTGCGCATAGGCAAAGAGATAGGCCTTGTCCTGCATGGGGACGAAGCCCGGCGGCACGATCCGGAAACCGACCCAGGTGAGCGCGAGAAGCCCCGCATATACGATTATCGCCGCGGATTTGCGCCCCATGATGCCGCCCACGCCGCGCCCATAGCCTTCGGAGCTTCGGTGGAAGACGGCGTTGAAGCGCTTGAAGAAAGGGCCGAGAATCGTGTCCATCGCCCGCGCGAGCCGGTCTTTGGGCGCGCCATGGGCCTTCAGCAGCGCCGCCGACAGTGCGGGGGACAGCGTCAGCGAATTGAACGCCGAGATGATGGTCGAGAAGGCGATGGTGAGTGCGAACTGCCGGTAGAATTCCCCGGTCAGGCCGCTGATGAAGGCAATCGGCACGAAGACGGCGCACAGCACCAGCGCGATGGCGATGATCGGTCCGGTCACTTCCGACATCGCCTTCAGCGTCGCCTCGCGCGGCGCGAGCCCCGCCTCGATGTTGCGCTCCGCGTTTTCGACCACGACGATCGCGTCGTCGACCACGATGCCGATGGCCAGCACCAGCCCGAACAACGACAGTGCATTGATCGAGAAGCCGAACATGTACATGAAGGCGAAGGTGCCGATGATGGAAAT
>DATGGN010000203.1:0-7644 GCA_035308485.1 Rhizomicrobium sp. | reverse complement strand
GCGTGTCGGCGACAAAAACTTTGGAGATATCTCCAGACATAGGGACGGTCCTGGTTACATGAGTCACTTGAGCAGCGACTCTCCACAACCATCCTCAAATCACCCCATGCTGCACAAGGCGGCCGAAACCGGACGCTTACGGACCAGAGCGGTCGTCGCGAAGGGAATCGTATTCAGGGATGGTGCTTGCTTTGCCATTTTGGTCTGACCTCATTGCGATGAAGCTGTTTCGCCGGTTGGGAAATTGTTATTACAACCTAGTGAATGAACCGTTGGTAGGCGACGGCCCAATTTCCCCTAAACGCATCCTGCACGCTACTTTGGTGCCTTACACGAATAGACGGATAGGATCGCGTCGGCCACAACCTGCGACCAACTCTTGTTCAACTGATCCGGATGATCATCCATGTATTTCGCGACCACCAACCGCATCTGACCGCCAGTGATTCCGGAGGGAAGGCACGCGAACTGATTATATGATTTTGCCAACTTCGACTCCGCAGCCAAGCCGTCTGCATACCCCCTTATATACATTGAGCATCCGGCACTTGCTGCCGGTCCGTTAGCCCCAGCACAAAAATCGCGGAGGCCCATGGCGGTATCCATCGGCGAGGTGCTTGTTGCGGAAGCTGTGGGTATTGTCGAGAGCAGACCCCTTGTCAGCGTCCGCGTGTGCCGAGACCGTGGCGAAGCCAAGGACGAGATAGATCACACGGCTACGCATTATTGTCAGCCCGAGGTTTCCCATCAGGTATGACCGGCTTGTCGGGCTCGGCGACGGTTCCCTGCTCAGCCGCTCGCTCTTTTCGAATGAGCGCGACCGCACCCAATGCTATGGCGGCGTGGTCATTTTCGCGCAACTTATCCCCAGCGTCCTGATACTTTATGACATTCGCTAGGGTTCGCTCGTCCGAGACGTCGAGAGGGAGGCCGAGCTGCCTCATCCCCTCTTCGATTACCTGACGTGCCTTGATAATCTTGACCGTAAACGGCTGCCCGGCAATTTCGTGGTTTCCAAGCACCTCCGCGAGGCTTGTCGCGACCTGAGTATTTCCAGACCCTACATGGCCGACAACGGCAAACACGATCTCGTTCGAGACTTGCTGGGCGACCTTTTTCTTCGCATCCAACCCTCCCTTCGGCGCGATAGGGGAAATCTTGACAGCGGCTTCCGACATCTGGACCTCACGTGAGGGACTCCACGTGGATACCACGAGCTTCGCGGACGTGCACAGTCATGCCTCTTATTCGGGCGGCTAAGGTTAGGCTGCGGCGGAGACTTTGGGCGCAGCTCACCTGCGGCTTGCGCCCATTGGGGTGGCAGGCAATGTGCGAGGCTTTAATATTCGTCCGCGCAGCCAGTAGGGCGCACCTCGGCTACGAGAACCATTCCGCGTTAGAAAATCGATTTTTTGTGCAAGCCAGAGAATTCTTGTGCAGGACGAGCACGGAGCGTCTTTGTTGTGCAAAGCCCGCAAGGGGAGAAGGTGCTTGCAGCCGTTGCACGTACAGATTCGCCGCTATTTCCCTCTCCCCTTGAGGGAGAGGGGTGGCGCGACGCGAAGCGACGCGCCGGGTGAGGGGTACTTTACCCCGCCCGGCTGTACACCCAGATGCGCGCGGGAGGCAGATTGGCGAGAACGAGTCCCGCCTGTCCGACGCTGATCGCGCGGTCGGCGGGAACGGGCGCGGTGAAGCCGTAGGAGAACTGTACGAATGGGCCACCGGCCGGCATCCGGTCGAGTGCGGAAAGGATCAGGGCTCGCCGCTTGTCGTGCGGGAAATTGAGGAGCGGCAATCCCGAAATCGTCGCCGCCAGCGGGCCGCTTGCATCAAGCGGCAGCGTACGATCGAGATCGAAGGCGTCGCCTTCAACGACGCGAAGTGCAGGAAAGCGTTCGCGCATCAGCTGGGCGAGGTCGGGGTCGGCTTCGACGGCGATGAGCCGCTCGATGGCGATTCCCCGCGCCAACAGGGCATCGGTGACGACGCCGGTCCCGGGTCCGAGTTCAAGCACTGTCCCTGGAACCGCCGGGTCCACCTGTTGCGCGATCTTTCTCGCCAGCGCCGGGCTCGAGGGTGCGATGGCACCGATCGCCCGCGGTCGGGCGACGAGGCTCTTCAGAAAGCGCAGGTCGTCCAGCGGAGTTCGTGCGGTGGCGTTCGGCATGGGGAATCGGCTGCTCCGGCCCGGGGGCTGTGGGCGCGAGAATCGCGCGTCAGGGTCTCATAGGCAATGCAATAAAGGGCCGATTTGTTCACCCGCGCAACCTCGGCACATCAAGCCTCCTCCGTACGGCTCCAGAATTCTTTCACCTTGGCGAAGAAGCCTTCGCTCTCCGGATGTGTGCCGGTTCCGCCTTCCTGCTCGAAATTGCGCAGCAATTCCTTCTGTTTGCGCGAGAGACGTACCGGCGTCTCGACCGCGATTTCGACGTAGAGATCGCCCTTCATGCCGCCGCCGCGGAGCACCGGCATGCCTTTTCCGCGCAGGCGGATCTGTGCGCCGTTCTGTGTGCCTTCCGGAATCTTCACCGGCGCGCGTCCGCCGTCGCAGGTGGGGATTTCGATCGCGCCGCCGAGCGCGGCGGTCACGAATGAGACCGGCGCGCGGCAATGAAGATTGTGGCCGTCGCGCTGGAAGAGCGGATGCGGCGCAAGGGACAGGAAAATGTAGAGGTCGCCGGCCGGGCCGCCGTTCAGCCCCGCCTGGCCTTCGCCCGTCAGGCGGATGCGCGTTCCTTCCTCGACGCCGGCCGGAATGTTGACGGAGAGGGTGCGGTCCTTCTGTACATGACCGTTGCCGCGACAGGCCTTGCATGGGTTGCGTACGAACCGGCCGCGGCCATGGCAACCCGGACAGGTGCGCTCGATGGTGAAGAAGCCCTGTTGCGCGCGTACTTTTCCCGCGCCAGAGCAGGTGGGGCAGTTCTCCGGTTTCGATCCGGGCTCGGCGCCGCTGCCGGTACAGGTCTCGCACGCAACGGCGCTCGTGACGCGGATCTCGGCGTTCTTGCCGCTGTACGCTTCCTCGAGCGTGATCTCCATGTCGTAGCGGAGATCGCCGCCGCGATTCTGCCGCCGACCGCGCCGTCCGCCGCCCATGATCTCGCCGAAGAGATCGTCGAACACGTCGGTGAAGGAGGACGCGAAATCGAAGCCGAAGCCGTTGGGGCGGCCACCGCCGCCGTTTTCGAAAGCGGCGTGGCCGAAGCGGTCGTAGGCCGCGCGCTTCTGGCTGTCCTTGAGGACGTCGTACGCCTGATTGATTTCCTTGAAACGGATTTCGCAGGACGGATCGCCGGGGTTGCGGTCGGGGTGAAGTTCCTTGGCAAGCTTTCGGTAGGCGCCCTTGATCTCTTCGATCGAGGCGCTCTTTTGGCAGCCCAGGACGTCGTAGTAGCAGCGCTTGTTCATGGGCTACGCCCGGAAATCCGAAGTCGGAAATTTGAAATCAGAAGGTAAAGGATTCATTCCAGTTGGCCCCTGTTCCCGATTCCGATTTCCGACTTCTGTTTTCTGACTTCCGGCTAGGCCGCGCCCTTCTTCTTCTCATCGACTTCGGTGAATTCGGCGTCAACCACGTTCTCATCAGGTTTGGCAGCGCCGCCGTCGCCGGACTCACCGCCGGCACCCGCTCCGGCCTGCTGCTGGGCCTTGTACATGGCCTCGCCGAGCTTCATCGACGCCTGGGCGAGGGCTTGCGTCTTCGCCTGGATCGAGTCGACATCGTCACTCTTCAGGGTTTCCTTGAGCGCGGCAATCGCATTCTCGATTCCCGTTCGCTCGCCCTGGTCGACCTTGTCGCCGTGCTCGGAAAGCGCCTTCTCCGTCGAGTGGATGAGCGCGTCGCCCTGGTTCTTGGCTTCCGCAAGCGCGCGCCGCTTCTTGTCGTCGGCCGCGTGGCTCTCGGCTTCCTTCACCATCTTGTCGATGTCGGCTTCCGAAAGACCGCCCGAAGCCTGGATACGGATCTGCTGCTCCTTGCCCGTCGCCTTGTCTTTCGCCGTCACCGAGACGATGCCGTTCGCGTCGATATCGAAGGTCACTTCAACCTGCGGCACGCCGCGCGGGGCCGGCGGAATGCCGACGAGGTCGAACTGGCCGAGCAGTTTGTTGTCCGCCGCCATCTCGCGCTCGCCCTGGAACACGCGGATCGTCACCGCGGTCTGGTTGTCCTCGGCGGTCGAGAAGGTCTGGCTTTTCTTGGTCGGGATCGTCGTGTTGCGCTCGATAAGGCGCGTGAACACGCCGCCAAGCGTCTCGATGCCGAGCGAGAGCGGCGTCACGTCGAGGAGAAGGACATCCTTCACTTCGCCTTTGAGCACGCCGGCCTGAATGGCTGCGCCGATCGCCACCACTTCGTCGGGGTTGACGCCCTTGTGCGGCTCCTTGCCGAACAGCTGCTTCACAACTTCCTGGACCTTGGGCATGCGGGTCATGCCGCCGACGAGGATCACCTCGTCGATCTGGTTCGCGGAGACACCCGCGTCCTTCAGCGCCTGCTTGACCGGCGCGATCGTCCGCTGGATCAGTTCGTCGACCAGCGCCTCGAGCTTGGCGCGCGTGATCTTCATCGTGAGATGCTTCGGACCAGAAGCATCGGCGGTGATGAAGGGAAGGTTCACTTCCGTCTGCATCGCGGAGGACAGCTCGATCTTCGCCTTTTCGGCGGCTTCCTTCAGCCGCTGCAGCGCGAGCCGGTCGGAGCGCAGGTCGATGCCGCTCTCCTTCTTGAATTCGTCGGCGAGGTAGTTGACGAGCCGCTGGTCGAAATCTTCGCCGCCGAGGAAGGTGTCGCCATTGGTCGACTTCACTTCGAACACGCCGTCGCCGATTTCGAGCACGGAGATATCGAACGTGCCGCCGCCCAGGTCATAGACCGCGATCGTGCCGCCCTGCTTCTTGTCCATGCCGTAGGCGAGAGCCGCGGCGGTTGGTTCGTTGATGATACGAAGGACCTCGAGACCTGCGATTTTCCCTGCGTCCTTCGTCGCCTGGCGCTGTGCGTCATTGAAATAGGCGGGGACGGTAATGACGGCCTGGGCGACCTTCTCGCCCAGATAGGCTTCGGCGGTTTCTTTCATTTTCTGCAGGATGAAGGCGGAGATTTCCGAAGGCGCGAAACGCTTGCCCTCGCGGCCCTGCACCCAGGCGTCCCCATTGTCGGCCTTGATGATCTTGTAGGGGACCATCCCGATGTCCTTCTGGGTCATGGGATCGTCGAAGCGCCGACCGATCAGCCGCTTGATCGCGAAATAGGTGTATTCGGGATTGGTGACGGCCTGCCGTTTGGCGGCCTGTCCGACCAGGCGCTCGCTGTCGGTGGTGAATGCCACGATCGAGGGTGTCGTGCGCCCCCCCTCGGCGTTTTCGATGACTTTGGGCGACGCCCCTTCCATCACTGCGACACAGGAATTGGTGGTGCCGAGGTCGATGCCGATAACTTTTGCCATTGTTCGTCCTTCCGTTCAGGCAACGGAGTCCTGGCCTCCGTCTGAAGGAGCGCCCTCCGGTCCGTCCCCATGAAATTTTACAGGCGGCGAGGGTGCGGAAACCCTTACCGCGCCGGGGGGTATATAGGGGCGAGGTATTCCTGTCGCAAGGCAGCGGGAACCGGCTTTCGTTAGCTTTTCCGGGGCGATTTTGTCTCCAAATCAAAGCTGCCGTCTCCGCTCAAGCGGGGACCAGCGCCCGTCGCTATCGCCGGGTCCGCACGAGCGGTTGTGGGCCGTTCCAGGCCGTTTCAGGGGCTGGGTTCCCGCTGGAGCGGAAATGACGCTGAAGGGGGGTGCTAAAGCGCGGCGATGACGGCGGCCTGCAGGATTTCGCTCATCTTGGCGCCGAGCCGCGCGATCTGGACGGGATGCTCCAGGCCTACCAACAGCGGGCCGAGCACGCTCACGCCGCCCGCCTGCTGGAGGAGCCGGGTCGAGATCGAGGCCGAGTGGATCGCCGGCATGATCAGCACATTGGCCGTGTCGCTCAACCGGCAGAACGGATAGTGCGCGAGGAGGGCCGGATCGAGCGCCACGTCGGCGGCGATTTCGCCGTCATATTCGAAGTCGACGCCCTTCTGGTCGAGAATGTGTACGGCCTCGACGATGCGTTCGCTGCGCTCGCTGCGCGGGAAGCCGAAGGTCGATGACGCCAGGAGCGCGACGCGCGGCTCGAAGCCGAAGCTCCTGACCACGCTGGCCGCCTGCACGGCGATTTCCGCAAGCTCCTCGCTCGTCGGCATTTCGTGCACGCTGGTGTCGGCGACGAAGACGACACGGCCCTTGAGGAAGACGATGTTCACACCGATCGGCCGCTGACCCTTCGGCACGTCGAGCACGAGCCGCACGTCCGCGAGCGCACGCGAATAGCTGCGCGTGACGCCGGTGACCATCGCATCGGCATCGCCGAGCGCCAGCATGCACGCAGCGTGGACGTTGCGGTCGTTCCGGACGAGGCGCATGCAGTCGCGGTGGAGCGAGCCCCGCCGCTGCAGCCGCCTGTACAGCGCGTCGGCATAGGCCGGCGTTTCCTTCGCGGTTTGCGGCGTACGGATTTCGATGGCCACGTCTTCCACGCCGGCTCTCTGCAGGCCCGCGAGCACAACCTCCTTGCGGCCCACGAGAATGGCCTTGCCAAGATCGGATCCCTGGAAGGCCGCTGCGGCGCGGATCACCACCTCCTCCTCGCCTTCGGCGAAGACGACGCGTTTGGGGTTCGCGCGCACCCGCGCGCCGATGTTCTGGAAAAGATTGGCGGAAGGGTCGAGCCGCGCCGCGAGATCGGCGCGATAGGCATCGGGATCGCGCAATTCGCAGCGCGCGACGCCGGATTTCACCGCCGCTTCGGCGACTGCGGACGAGACGCGGCTGATGAGGCGCGGATCGAACGGCGCCGGGATGATGTAGTCCGGACCATAGACGGGCTGGGCGCCCGGATAGGCGAGGGCCACTTCGTCGGGAACGTCTTCGCGCGCGAGTGCGGCAAGCGCTTCCGCCGCTGCGATCTTCATCGCTTCGTTGATGGTCCTGGCGCGCACGTCGAGCGCGCCGCGGAAAATGTACGGAAAGCCGAGAACGTTGTTGACCTGGTTGGGATAGTCCGAGCGGCCGGTGGCGACGATGGCATCGGGCCGCACCGCCTTCACCGCTTCCGGCGTGATCTCCGGATCGGTATTGGCCATGGCGAAGATGATCGGCGCCTTCGCCATCGTCTTCACCATGTCCGGGCTGACGGCGTCCTGCACCGAGAGGCCGAGGAACACGTCGCAGTCCTTCATCGCATCGGCGAGCGTGCGCGCGCTCGTGTCGACCGCATGCGCCGATTTCCACTGATTCATTCCGCTGGTGCGGCCGCGATAGATGACGCCTTTGGTGTCGCACAGGATTGCATTTCCGCCTGGCAGTCCCATCGCCTTCAGGAGTTCGAGACAGGCGATGCCCGCCGCGCCGGCGCCATTCACCACCACCTTGATGTCGGAGAGTTTTCGCCCGGTCAGGTGCAGCGCGTTGATCACGCCGGCGGCGGAGATGATTGCGGTGCCGTGCTGGTCGTCGTGAAAGACGGGAATGTCCATCAACTCGCGCAGGCGCTCTTCGATGATGAAGCAGTCCGGCGCCTTGATGTCTTCGAGGTTGATGCCGCCGA
>DATGGN010000202.1:0-12439 GCA_035308485.1 Rhizomicrobium sp. | reverse complement strand
GCCCGAGCCGAAATCCGCATCGTCATTGTCGAGCGAGCTCCAGTCGGAAGGCGTAAACAGGCTCTCACGCGTGGAAAGATCGCTGCTCATCTCGGCAGCGCTTTCTGTGATGTTGTTCTTCTTGTTGAGGGTAGTGCCGCTGTAATCGGAATTGCCCGTCACGAAGTACACCGAACCCGCGCTGTTGGCGGCGAGACCGTAGCCGGACATCCAGACCGAGGTCAGGAAAAAATTGTCGGGCGAGGACCTGAGTTTGTTGTTGAGCCTGTTGGCTGGAAGCGGATCCAGCGTACTCTCCTGCCAGCCGAGCACCCATCCCCGCGACAGATTCGCATCGAAGTCGCAAAAGCTGGCAAAACCGGCATAAAGATTGCCGTTCGAAAGCAGAAGCGCCGCGCGTTGCCGGCTGACTCTCGCGTTGAACTCGTACGTGTTGCCGTTTGCGAGCTCGCCCGAAGCCGTAACCTGAACAGGCGTAATCGAATCGGCGAGCGTGGTCAGCGACAGAGCGTGAAGGAAAAACGCCGGCCCCTGGCTTTGCTGGACATACGAGATCACGTACAAATTCCCGGTTGCGGTATCGATGACCGGGGTCGAGTTGATTCCGACGTTCGGGCCGTTGTTGTTGCAGCCCAGCGGGTTCGTCACAGGAGTTCCAAGGTTGGTGTGAATCAGCACCTGGCCGGACTGCGCATCGATGGCGTACACCGAATTGTTTTCCGTGGCGACATATACGACATTGTGTTGGCTGCCGTTGATCGTGACGCCGTTCACGACCAGCGGCTGTGCGTCAACCTGATCGTCCAGAGATACGGTCTGAAGCAGTCCGAAATTCGAGAAGCTGCTTTGCGTCAGCGTTGTCTCGTTCTGGTTCCAGCCACTACGCATATTGTCGTAATGGTAGGTGGTCACGTTGACCTGGGCTTCCGCGGTGATGGCCTCCGAGATCGAAAACAGTCCGGCGAGCGAGAGCGCGGCCACGTTTGCGACAAAAAATTTGCCCATGGAATTTTCCCTTTTTAAACCGATGTTGCGAGAGACACTGCGGAGGGTGAGACTATTGGGGGATTCGCAGGCTGGCAATCTCGCCACGCGCGCCTGGACCGCTCACGGAAGAAGAACGATGGGTCGATTCTCGAGACTGATCTTCTGGCTGGCGCTGGCCGGCTTCGTCGGGTCGGCCGCGGCCGGGGCGACGGTCGAAGCGCCTCCGGTCATCGCCACAATCAAGGCCCATCCGGCGCTATGGACGGTACATTCGACGAAGGGCACTGCCTATCTGTTCGGGTCGGTCCATCTCCTGCCTCCGAACATCGACTGGCACTCGCCGGCCGTTGACGCGGCACTGAAGGCGTCGGACGTGTTCGTTTTCGAAGCACCCATGGGAGCCGAGGGACAGGAGCAGACGGCGGCGTTCATCCGGGCCAACGGGATGCTGCCCCCGGATCAGGCGTTGCCGGCACTCCTGGATGACCGTGCCAGGAAAGAATATCGCGACGCGATCGCTGCCACGCATGCCGATTCGGCCACTCTCGTGCATATGCGCCCCTGGCTCGCCGCGATCGTGATGGAGACCAGCGCCCTGCAAGCCTCGCATTACTCGCGCGCCGGCGGCGTCGATCTGCAGCTTTGGGACTACGCGAATGCCCAGCACAAACAGATCGAGACATTTGAAACGATCGCCGAGCAACTGGCGCTCCTCATGCCCAAAGACGGGAAACTCGAAACGGAGGAGTTCGAGGCCGAACTGAAAGAGGTCAAAACGAGTTCCGGAGATATTGGCCCGCTCGTCGATGCATGGTGTGACGGACGCATTGGCGAAGTGGCACGCCTGATGAACAAGGGGCTTTCAACCACGCCGGGCGCGATGAAGCTTCTGATCGATGACCGGAATGCACGCTGGGCGAAGCGTCTCGATACCATGCTTGCAGAACCGCACACCTATTTCGTGACCGTGGGTGCCGGCCATCTGGGTGGCCCCCGCGGTTTGCCGGCGCTTCTCAAGGAGCACGGTTACAAGGTCGAAACGACGGCTTCGACGCCCTGACCCGCGCCCGAAAACGCGGAACATTTGTTCCGCGCGGGAGTTGCCAATCTGTAGCAAATGACGGTTTCCTGCCATGCTCCGGCTCGCCTTGTTGTTTTTTGTCCTCGGCCTTGCAGCCGCGATATTGGGCTTTGGCGGCATTGCCGGCGCGTCGTTTGCGATCGCCAAGTTTCTCTTCTTCATCTTCCTGATCCTGTTCATCGTTTTTGTCGTGCTTGGTCTCGGCATCGTGCGCGGCCTCTCCAGACGATGACTCTGACCGGAAACACCTTCACCCCCTACCGGCTTCGAATACGGCGGTCGACGCATGAACCGGGACGCCTCCGCGAGCACGCCCGGTTATGGACAAACGTCGGCGCCGATCCCGCCGCGCGCCTGCGCTGCGGCTCGTTTTGTGCGTCCGACGGCGCGGAGATTCCGTACCGGCTGTGGCCCGCGCGCGAGCCGGCCGCCGCTGTGCTTCTGCTGCACGGCGCATTTGATTACGCGGCCGCGTTCGACGAAGTCGGGCCCAAACTCGCACAGAGGGGATTTGCGGCTCTGGCCATCGATCAGCGTGGATTCGGCGCCACGCGATCGCGCGGCACATGGTCCGGAACGTCCCGCATGGCAGAAGACGCAATCGATGCCGCGCGCATTTTGCTCGAGCGCACCGGCCCGGAGACACCGCTGTTCATCATCGGCGAAAGCCTCGGCGGCGCGATTGCGGTCCATGTCGCGGCAATGGACAGACTCCCGAATCTGCGGGGGCTGGTTCTCATGGCGCCCGGCGCGCTGGCGTCGCGCATTCGCCAGCGACTGCTCGCGTTCATGGGCGCTGCAGTCCGCCTCGTCGCGGGCAACTCCGAGATTGTGTTCGAGCGCCTGGCCGGCTGGGAGCTGACTCCCGCCGCGGCCATTCGCCTGATCGGCGATCCTCTGGTGATGCGGCGAATCAAGCCGGAAATGCTCTTCGGGATGGCGGAAATTGCGCAATCGGCGGTCCGCGAAGCTTCCTCCGTCGCGACGCCCGCACTCACGGTGGTGGGCGGCCGCGACGAGCTTGTGCGATTGGCCTGCGTTCGCCGGCTGTTCGACAATCTTGCAGGCGAGAAATGCTGGCAGGTCATTGCCGATGCGCCGCATCTGTTGTTGCACTGGCGAAGGAGCAATGAAATCCTGCGCGAAGCCGTTGGCTGGATGACGGCGCACCTCCCGCAATCGCCGCATGCAGAAAAAAACGCACAACGCCCATTCGCCGGAGACGCTGGCTGCGCAGGCGCTCGGCTGGATTGACGAAGACAGCGGCGCCGTTGTTCCGCCGCTGCACCTTTCAACGACGTTCGAACGCGCACCCGACAACAGTTTCCCCTCGGGGCGCAGCTATGCGCGCGCCGACAGTCCTGCCTTCAATCAAGCGGAAGCGTTGCTCGCTGCGCTCGAAGGCGGCACGGAGGCGATGGTGTTTGCCTCGGGAATGGCCGCCGCAACCTGCGTCTTTCTTTCCCTTGCGCCGGGCGACCACATCGTCGCGCCACAGGTGATGTACTGGGCCCTTCGCGACTGGCTTGCAAAGGCATCACATCTCGAGGTGAGTTTCGTCGGATCGAACACCGCAGATTTTCAACAGGCACTCATCCCGGGGCGGACGAGGCTCGTATGGATCGAGACGCCGGCCAATCCGCTGTGGGACATCACCGATATCGAAGCCGTTGCACGACTCGCGCACCAGGCAGGCGCACAGGTTGCCGTGGATTCCACGGTCGCCACCCCGGTATTCACACGACCGCTCGCGCTGGGCGCGGATATTGTGATGCACTCGGCGACGAAATACCTGAACGGTCATTCCGATGTTGTCGCGGGCGCCCTGATCACCGGGGAGAACAGCGACTTTTGGCAGAAGCTGAAGGCGTTGCGTGTACAGTTCGGAAGCATTCCCGGGCCGTTCGAATGTTATCTGCTTGCACGCGGCATGCGCACGCTCTATCCGCGCGTTCGTCTCGCCGCCGCCAACGCCCTTGCGCTCGCGCGCCGCCTCGGCAATCACCCGAAAATCGCGCAGGTGCTCTATCCGGGATTGCCGGAATTTCCGGGACACGAGATCGCCGCGCGCCAGATGCAGGGCGGTTTCGGCGGCATGCTTTCGATCCGTGTCCGCGGCGGCGAGGACGCAGCGATTGCCGCAGCGGCGAAACTTCGCCTGTGGAAGCGCGCCACGTCGCTTGGCGGCGTGGAAAGTCTCGTCGAGCACCGCGCTTCGGTCGAGGGACCGGATTCGCCCTGCCCGCGCGATTTGCTCCGCCTTTCCGTCGGCATCGAAAATGTCGACGATCTTTACGCCGACCTGGCACAGGCGCTCGGCTGACGTTGTACCGTTGCAACAGGGCAGGTAATTCCGTGCGGTTGTACCTGTCGCGAACGATAACAGCGAACTTAACAGCGAATATCAGCGATTTGCGGCAAATGCACGCAGCATCGCTTCGCAGCGACACGCTCAGGTTGTACGGGCAATCCGGCAAAACAGAGCGCGTACAGACCGATAACGGCGGAACGAAACGCTACCGGATATAGAAAGCCTGGCCACCGCTGCTGCGGCGCCGGGCGCGTATATCAGGAATGACAAAACAGATAGACGTTTTGATCAAGATTGTCCAACGCTGGTGTTCTGATTTACGCTCGGCAGCATCTTCGTGAACCAGAGAATGAGATCATCGTCCACCGTTACCCGCTCGCCAAAGGCGATCCTGTTGCCGCGCGAAGTGATCCCGCGCCCGTCGGGCACGTATCCGCGTTGCACATAGAGCCGCTGGGCCGCGCCGTAATCCTCGTGCAGCCCGACACCAACGCCGGCCACCGGCGACCGCTCGGCAATCAGGCGCTCCGCTTCATCCATCAGCCGCGATCCGACGCCCCGACGCCGAAGGGACGGCGGCACGTTCAGGTCGGAAATTTCGGGAATCCCGGCCTCGGAGAATGGCGGGTAGACAGAGCACCAAAGCACGGTGACATAGCCCGCGAATGCGCCATTCGTACGCGCGATGAAGACCATGCGTGTGCCCGCCTCATGCTCACGCAGATACCGTTCGAATTGCGAAAGCCCCTTGCCGCTCCAGCCGAGTCGCTCAAAGGAGGCGGCCATTTCTCCGACATCAGAGCTTTGCATCGGCGTGATCATTTGCCTATTGCTGGCGCTCGTTGCAACGGTAAACCGCCAAGTCCCGAAGAAAGATTGTCACGCAGAGGCGCAGAGCCACGGACAGAAAGTCAGGTACTCAGGCGTTCATTCCTTTCTCTGTGTCTCTGTGGCTCCGTGTGCGCTTTCCTTCAACAACTCCGCCAGCCAGGGTTGCCAGATGGCAGCCCAGGTGTGGGTACTGTGTCCGTGCGTGTCCGTACTCGCCGGAATGAGGACAAATTTTCCGTGCCGGATTTTCGTGACTTCGCGCTCGGCAATCCCGAGTTCGGGCGGGTTGACGAAATCGTCCGTCGAGTTCACCCACACCATCGGGGCGGCGATTTTGGTTAGCTGTCCCGATGGGTCGTAGTCCTCCGAGGATTCGACCGCGTACAGAATGTCGTTGGCATCGAGCAGTTTCATTTCATGCGACTGCGTCTCGGCAAGATATTTGTCCACCGCCTCACGCGTCGCAAGCGAGGCCTGCATCGCGAGCGGAGCGCTTCCGGCAATGATCAGAAGGTTCGCAGCCGTCCGCAATGCTTCCACAGGCTCCGCCTTGTAGTCGCCATTGTGCCATGTCGGATCGTTTCGGATCGCATCGACGAGCATCGCCCGCCACAGATAATTGCGTCCTGCGATCGGAACCGGCAGGCAGGCGAGCGGCATCAGCGCGTCCATGAAATCGGGCCACGCCTCTCCCCACATGAAACTGTGCATGCAGCCCATCGACGTCCCCATCACGAGCCGCAGATGATCGATCCCCAATCCCTGCACCACCAGGGCGTGCTCGGCGGCGACCATGTCCGCGTAACGATAGTGGGGAAAGCGCGTGCGTAGCCCATCGCTCGGTTTCGACGACTTCCCGTGGCCGATGTCGTCGGGAAGGATGATGTACATGCGCGCGGGATCGAGCAGGCCGCCGGGACGGAAGAGAATATCGGCGAATTGCGGCTGCAGAAATTGATGTCCATCGCCCCCGGTACCATGCATGATGAGGACGGCATTGGTCACCCGGCCCCGCGCATCACGGATCGGCGTGCCAAGCGTCGTGTAGTGAAGGCGCAAGCGCGACAGCGTTTCACCGGATACGAATTGGAAATTGGGGATGGTGAAATCCCCTTCGTGCGGATCGAGTTTCGGCGCCTCCTGACCGAGAACCGGGCTTACGAGTCCCGCGACGAGAATAGCGAATACAGGGAACGCACGAACGGCTTTCATTTCGCTTTCCCCTTCCCTGCTGTTGCCGCTCTCACTGAGCGGCGCAGGCATGTGACAACACGGATCGCTAACTGAGAAAGAATGTCACGCAGAGAAGCAGAGCCACGGAGGGATAATCGCTCGCTCAGGTGTTCATTCCTCCCTCTGTGCCTCTGTGCCTCTGTGTGGGCTTTTTTCCTGACGACATCCCGGTACTTGAGAGCATGATATTGTACCGCGCCAGATGCGCGTAGCAGGGCCGCAGGGTGTCGGCGAGCGCTTTCAGATCGTCGCCGAGCGCGGGTACGCTGCGCGGCGCGGCAAAACCGGTCGAGCGCTCCACCGAATCGTACCACGCCGGCGCCCAGGCGCCGTCGGTCGGTCGCGGACCGGCCGGCCAGTGCAGCATGCGCTCGGAAAACGGAATTCCCACAGCGACGCAAAGCCGGGCCAGTACAGCGCGGGGATCCCGCAACACATCGTCGGCATCGACGACGGGCGGAGGTTTCCCCAGCCGGTCGCATTCGCGGTCGAAGAGTTCGCTCTGGCGCGAAAAGCCGACATCCTCCGGCAGGAACTCCGGCCGCTTGACGCTGTACGAAGAAAGCACCGCTTCCGGCGTACGGATCAGGAAAACGTTGCGGCACTGGCCTGTCCATGCAAGATCGAATTCCGGCAGCATGTGGTGCGTAATGTGTTTCTGATAAAAAACGTCGCGACCGCCCGGCACGGGACCGGTCAGCACGCTCACGACCTTGCGCCAGTCGCTTTCGTGCGCGGCCAGCGTTTCCGCGCGCAGCGGATGATCGATACCGGTCGCCTCGAGATAGGCGGCGTAGAACGGCTCGTCGATCACGGCCGTGTCCGGCCGGTTCTCGAACGCGCGCATCATCGCGGTCGAGATATTCCGCGGTCCCGACCACATCGCGATGCGCACAGAAGGCGTCATATCGCGCCTGCGCGCGCCACATACGCCGCCGCCTCTTCGTCCTTCAATTCGGCGTAGAGCGCGGCCAGGCGACGGGTGATCCCGTCTTCGGGCGCGACCGCCATGCTTCGGCCGTCGATGGCGCGCACCGGCACGACGCCGCCGAAGGTGCCGGTGACGAACGCCTCCTCTGCTCCATACGCGTCGTGCAGCGTGAAATTGCCGAGACAGACGGGAATGCCGTGCTCGCTGCACAATTCGATCACGTTTGCGCGCGTGATGCCGTTGAAGCAGTATTCGCCGGTCGAGCTGCGCACTTCGCCGTCGACGACGAAGAAAAAATTCGTCGCGTTGCAGCTCGAGACAAAACCGTGCGGATCGAGCATCAAGGCTTCGTCGGCGCCGGCCGCGATCGCCTGCGTCAGCGCGATGACGAGGTTGAGCCGGCTGTGCGAATTGAGCCGCATGTCGAACATGTCGGCGGGCGTACAGCGGATCGCGGACGTGAAGAGGTTCAGGCCGTTCTCGCGTACCGACGCACTCGGCTCCTTGTACTCGGCCACGATCGCAATGGTGGGCCGGCCGAGCGCGTTCCGCGGATCCTGGTTCGGCGTTTTCTTCCTGCCACGCGTCACCATCAGCCGGATATGCACGCCGTCATGCATATCGTTTGCGGCCAGGAGGTCTCGCAGCGCCCCTTCGAGCTCCGCCGGGGTCATCCCGATATCGAGTGCGATGGCGCGGGCGCCCGCCAGAAGCCGGTCGAGATGCACGTCGAGGAACAGAAGCCCGCCTTTGTGCAGGCGCAACCCCTCCCAGACGCCATCGCCGAGCACAAAGCCGGCATCGAAGATCGAAACCTTCGCCTCGTCGCGGGCAACAAGGTCTCCGTTCAGATAGATCTTCACATTTTCGTTACGCGGGTCGGCCGCATAATCCTGGCTGCCGGGCATTTGGCGTCTCGTTTCGGAAGGTTTGCTCCGGTCCCTTGCCTTGAGACGATGGTCCACGCAACCCGAAAAGACGAGAGCCCGCACCGGACGAACCGATGCGGGCTCTCGCTGTTCGCGGCCCGGCCTGCAGGGAGGGGCTTGCAGCAGACCGAACCAGCTATGGAGAATGACGGCCCGCTCCTGAACGGGTCATGGCCCCGCCGTTCATCTGCCATTCATCGAAAACCCCCGCACAAGCCCTCCCGGCTTTGCGTCGGGAAGGCTCGACAGCTTCCCCCGCGCCGCTTTGCGCGCGCGAGAGGAACGCGCGACGCGGGGCGCGAACGCCCCGCCGCTCCAAGGATCAGTGCACGTTGTCGGTTGAGCGGATGAACGCCGCCACCTTGTCGTGCAGCTCTTTCAGCGACTCCTCGTGCGCATAGACCATGTGGCCGGACTGGAAGTAGGCGTACTGGATGTTGTTCTGCAGGCTGGCCGGAATCTGCAGGTGATGCATCTCGTACCAGCCTTCGTAATAGGGCGTCGCAAGATCGAAATAGCCGCCGGTTAGCAGGACCTTGAGGTTGGGGTTGTACTTCATGGCGTTGGCGAGATCGGGCATCACATTCGTGCTGCCGCGGAGCGCGCGTTCCACGCCCGGCGCCTGGTGCTTGAAGTCCCAGAAGCGGAACAGCGGAATCTCGGGCTTGTAGTCCTGGTCCTGACCGAACTTGAGGCCCTTGCGCACATAGTCGTTGAAGGCCGACGTGTAGGCCGAGCTGATCGCCGCCGATTGGGGATCGTAATCGGAGCGCTCGCTCAGCGGGTCGAGCGTCGGACCGGTGAAGCGCGTGTCGAGTCGTCCTACCGTGACATCGCTGTCGCCTTCGAGACTCTTCTCGAATTCGCCGCCGTCGATGCGCAGATTGGCCTTGTTGATGTACCAGGCCGGCAGACCGGTGTACATGTGCAGCTTGTCGATGATCTCCTTGCGCCAGCTCGGACCGAGGGATGCGCCCCTCTGCAGGGCAAGGCCGTACTCGCCCATCGCGAAGGACTCGACCTGCTTGATGAGCGTCGCAAAATCCTTCGGCGCATTGGGCGGCAGCTTGTGGTGGTACCACGCCGTTGCCGCATAGGTCGGCAGGGCAATCTGGTACGGCAGGTCGACACCCGGATTGAATTCGGGCCGGTCGGCGCTCAGATCGAAATTCAGTATCTGCGAAAGAAGGATGACGCCGTTCAGGTCGACGTTGCGTTCCGTCGCAAGCTCATTGGCGACCACCGCGGAACGTGGCGTGCCATAGCTCTCGCCGAACAGGTATTTCGGAGAATTCCATCGCCCGTATTTCGCAAGGAACTGGTTGATGAACGACGTGAAGGCATAGGCGTCGGGATCGACGCCGTAGAACGCCTTCTCCTTGTCCTTGCCGGCAATGCGGCTGAAGCCGGTGCCCGGCGCGTCGATGAACACGAGATCGCTCGCATCGATCAGGCTGTAATCGTTGTTGACCACCTTGTACGGAGCGGCGGGCGCGTGCTGGTTGTCCGGGGTGATCACGCGCCTTGGGCCGAACGCGCCCATATGCAGCCACAGCGTCGACGATCCCGGGCCGCCATTGTAGAGGAAGGTGATGGGCCGCGTCTGCGGATCGGCACCGTTCTTGAAGTACGCAACGTAGAACATCGAGGCGAGCGGCTGCTCGTCTTTCTTGTCCCCTTTCGGTTCCGCCGCGTCGTCCCAATCCTTCGGATGGACGAGCAGCGTCCCGGCATGGGCGCTGTAATCGACGCCGTTGGCGCTGCCCTGCGTCACGCTTTCCTGGACCTTGAACATGGCCGGGTTCGGCGCGGGCGTTTTGTCGCCGCCTCCACCCTTGTCGTCCTGTGCGATCGCGGACGCCGAAAAAGCGAGCGAAAGCGAGAGAGCAGCGAGAATGGCGAGTTTCATGGAAGTCCCTTCGGTTTAGCCGGCGCTGGAGCATCGCTCCGGTCGGGAGTCTAGGACAGCGGCGCGGCCGGTGTCATTGGCAAATCCACCATCACCGGGTGCTGCGGCTGCGGTCGTAGGACGCGGGGTACGCACGCTCAGGCCTTTGCTTTGCGCGCGGCCCGTTTTGCCGGGCGAATGCCCGCATGCGGCACGCGGATGGGCGTCGGCGCCAGATGGCCAAATCCGACCGCCGGCAACAGACCGAGCATGCTCGTGATCGCATAGCCGAAGAAGCTCGACCGGCTCATCCCCAGTTCCACCGCGCGTCGGTCCGCGCGGGCAATGAGGCTCTTCGAGAGGTAGATGTTCACGCGCTCGGACGGGTCCGGCGGCTCGACGCCGACGGCAAAGAAGGCCACCAGGTCGCAGTCCTTCGGTACGTAGATTTTCTCGAATGGAGTCGGCGGCGGCAGTTCGCGCTCCCGCTCCACGAGCGACTGGACGGCTTGTGCGAGCGCCTCCTGGGCGCGCGCGATCGCCTGTTCCTGGGAACTGCCACCCGCAACGCAACGCGGGAAATCCGGAAACCACACGCCGAACGTCGCCCTGGTGCCCCGCTCGAGCACAGCCGGATAGAATCGCTGCATGGCCAAAGAACCGTCGCGAGAGTTTTTCCGCTGGTGTGTTATTCCACACAACGCGCGGCCGTGCAACGCGCGTCGGGACAACGACGCCGCAGACTGCACATCCGTCATGTGCCGAACACGAGCGCCAATCGTCCGCACCGTCACATTTTGGCGAATTTTCGAAATGTTTCGCTTACCCACTTTCGCTGTTTGTGGTGGTTCGAACTTCGGATGCGGGCCAATTCCTCGCAGCGTTGTTGCAACTCTGTCGCAATTCGGGTCTAGTCTTTGCTCCGCGCGCGATTCGAAGCGCCGTCGTTTTGCGCCAACCTGCGAGGGAAAAATGAGAATCAAAAGTTACTGCGCCGCCAGCGTTTCGGCTCTGGCCCTTGTCACGATGGCTTCGGTTTCGACCGGCGCCGCCGCACACGAAATCTTCTACCCCTACCACTGGGGAACGACGCCTCATAAACCGATCACGCCGGGCGTACGTATCCATCGGATCCCGTACGTCGCGCCGAAGTCGAGCGCGTCCGGGACATGGACCGATGTGGCCAACAGTCCCTTCGGCGGCGAAGGCGGTTCGGCGCCGCTGGTGTTGACCGACGGCTCGGTCATGATCAAGCAGTCGTTCACCGGCAGCGCCGGCGTGTGGTACAAACTGACGCCCGACAGCAGCGGGAAATACACGGACGGCACCTGGACGAAGCTCGCGGCGATGCCGGCCGGTTACTCGCCCGACTTTTTTGCCGAACAGGTTCTGACCGATGGCCGCGTCCTGATCGAGGGCGGCGAATACAACGACGAATGCAGCAACGGTTGCTGGACCAACAAAGGTGCGCTGTACGATCCGGTCGGCAACAGCTGGACGTCCGTCAGCCCGCCAAGCGGCTGGGGCAACATCGGCGACGCACAAAGCATCATCCTGCCGAACGGCAGCTACATGCTCGCCAATTGCTGCGACGACCCCGGCAAACAGGCGATCGCTTCCATCAGCGGCACGTCTGTCACGTGGACGCAGGGCAACAGCTACAATTACAACGACGAGCAGGGTTATACGGCATTGCCGGGCGGAAACGTCCTCATGGTCGATGTGTGGGACCACACCGGCACATACGATGACGTCGAAATCTATAATACTTCCACCGGCACGTGGAGCCTCGTGGGACAGACGGCCGATTATCTGAGTACCACCAGCACCTACGAACTCGGCGCGGCGCCGCTCACTCCGCAGTACGGCACCCAGGGGACCGTCATCCAGTTCACCGCCACCAAGAACCCCGGCGTCAACGACGTCTACGATGTCGCCAGCAATACATGGTCGCACGGCCCCGTCACGAAAGTCGGCAGCACAGTCTACTTCTACGCCGACGCTCCGGCCGCGACGCTTCCCGACGGGAACATCATTACGGAAGGCAGTCCGGGCTACGGGGCCACGCCGGCGCATTTCTGGGAATTCAACGACACGAATGGTACGGTGTCAGCAACCCAGGTGAACGATACCAACACCTCGGCGAGCAGCTCCAACTTTTGCGGCAGCCTGATACCTCTTCCAACCGGACAGGTCCTCTGGACCGACAGTCAGTATGGCAAGGAGGTTGCGGTCTATACGCCGCAAG
>DATGGN010000201.1:0-19174 GCA_035308485.1 Rhizomicrobium sp. | reverse complement strand
TGCGCGTATTTTGGCTGGTCTTGAACACTTGGAACCCCCTTGGTTCTGTCGATAACGACGACAACTGCCCCCGCGCGTCTGCACGGTGCCCGTTTGATTCCGAGGCTAGAAGAGCGGAACGGCCCCGGTCAAAAGCCATTTTGCATTTGATCGCGGTTCCTGCGTGTGCTGTGGCTTTTGTGCATCAATTCGTACACAGGTTCGTGAGATTGACCGGGATTTCGGCCTGCCTCTGCGTTGCTCAAGGTCCGCTGACAGAGAGCGCCGGGATTGACTCGGGCCGGATCAAGCGCGCGTTTTCGCCCCTTTCTCCGTCTACGTGGGCCGCGAGATCAAGAGAAGGCGACCACACTCCAATTGCGCGCCAAGCCCGGAGGGCACGATGACGACTGGTCTTTTTACGCATGGGGCCTGCTTTCGCCATGCAACGCCGCCGGGTCATCCGGAGCGAATCGAGCGGTTGAAGGCCGTGGTCGAAGCCTTGGATGGCGGGTCGCTTTCCGGGCTCCGTCATTTCGAAGCAGCGCGTGCGAATCGCGCGTCGCTGCTTGCAGCTCATGACGACGCGCTCGTCGAGGCCATTATCGGGGCAGAAATTCCTGAAGGGGAGTTCGCCCGGATCGATGCGGATACGTTCATGTCCGCCGGTTCTGCCGAAGCAGCGCTCCGCGCGGCTGGTGCTGTCATTCAGGCGATCGACGCGGTGATGGCGGCGGATGTCGGCAACGCCTTCTGCGCCGTGCGACCGCCGGGTCATCATGCCGAGCGCTCTCGGGCGATGGGATTCTGTCTCTTCAACAGTGTCGCGGTAGGCGCCCTGCACGCGCGGGCAAAGCACGGCCTGGAGCGCATTGCCGTCGTCGATTTCGATGTGCATCACGGAAACGGTACGCAGGACATTTTCTGGAGCGATGCGAACCTTTTCTATGCATCCACGCACCAGTTTCCCCTCTATCCCGGGACCGGGAGTCGTTCGGAACGTGGCGTTGCGGGCAACATCGTCAATGCGCCGCTCGTGCCAGGCGCAGGCAGCGAAGAATTCCGTACCGCATTCGATGACATCGTGCTTCCAGCGCTGGAGCACTTCTCGCCGCAATTCGTGCTGATATCCGCGGGCTTTGACGCACATGCGGCCGATCCGCTGGCTTCGCTTGAGCTTCGCGAGGATGATTTCGCATGGGCCACGGATCGTCTGTGTGACATTGCCGCCAGACACTGTTCGAGTCGCGTTGTATCGGCGCTTGAAGGCGGATATGACCTCCACGCCCTTGCGTCCTCAGCCGCGGCCCATGTTCAGGTTTTGCTTCAAAAATCGGTGACATAGATGTCTGCAAAGCCCGATGTGGATTCACCCGCCATCGAGACCATGAGCTTTGAAGCGGCGCTCAGGGAACTCGAGTCGATTGTCACGCGGCTCGAACAGGGCGAAGTTGATCTCGAGGACTCGATTGCGCTTTACGAACGCGGTCAGGCGCTGAAGACGCACTGCGAGAAGAAACTGAAAGCAGCGGAGAGCCGGCTGGAGAAGATCGTCGCCGGGCCGAAAGGCGCCGAGCGTGCCGAGCCTCTCGATCTCGGATGAGCGAAGCCCGCAATCTGCAGAGTATGCTCGAGCCGGCTCTCGCCGAGGCGGCGTCGTTCACCGAACGCTCGCTGGCTGCGCTCCTCCCATTGCCTGCCGGCCCGGAAGTGAAACTCCTGGAAGCGATGCGCTATGCGGCGCTCGGCGGCGGAAAAAGGCTGCGCGCGTTTCTCGTACAGCAGAGCGGGCGAATCTTCGGTGTCGACCGCAGGCCCCTCGGCCGCGTGTCGGCGGCGGTGGAGTGTGTGCACGCCTACTCTCTGGTGCACGATGACCTTCCGGCGATGGACGACGACGACCTGAGACGGGGCAAGCCGACAGTCCATAAGGCGTTTGACGAAGCAACCGCGATTCTGGCGGGCGACGCCCTGCTCACTTTGGCGTTTGGCCTTTTGGGCGAGCCGGGAACCCACGGCGACCCTTTTGTGCGCTGCGAACTTGTGACGCGGTTGGCCCACGCGGCGGGTCACGCCGGAATGGTGGGAGGGCAAATGATGGATATCGCGTTTGAGCACGCTTCTCCCGGGCTTCCCGAGATCACCCGGCTGCAAAGGATGAAGACGGCGGCTCTGATCACGTTCAGCGCGGAGGCCGGGGCAATTTTGGGGCGTGCATCCGCGGCCGCGCGCAGCGCGTTATCGGCTTACGGCCAGGATTTGGGTCTCGCTTTCCAGATTGCCGATGACCTTCTGGATACCGAGGGGGATCCGGCGAGGATGGGGAAGGCTGCGGGGAAAGATGCAGACCGCGGCAAACCGACGGTGGTCTCCATTATGGGGACAGAAAGAGCACGTGCGCAAGCGAAAGCATTGGCGGCACAGGCCGCGGGTCACCTTGATTTGTTCGATGAAAGGGCCGACCTTTTGCGAGCGGTGGCCGATTTCGTGGTCTCGCGGCGGGCGTAATCGGAGAGACACGACATGACCGTGCCGACGAACAACGTCCTCCCCACAACCACACCGCTTCTCGACAAGGTTAACGAACCGAAAGACATCCGGAAGCTGTCGCGCGCGCAGTTGCGCCAGCTGGCCGATGAACTCCGCGCGGAGACGATCTCCGCCGTTTCGGTGACGGGGGGACATCTTGGTGCCGGTCTCGGCGTGGTCGAACTGACGGTCGCCATCCACCACGTATTCGATACACCGCGTGACAAGCTGATCTGGGATGTCGGACACCAGGCCTATCCGCACAAGATACTCACCGGACGGCGTGACCGCATTCGTACGCTCAGACAGGGCGGCGGCCTTTCCGGGTTCACCAAGCGCAGCGAGAGCGTCTACGATTGTTTCGGCGCCGCGCATTCTTCGACCTCGATTTCCGCCGGCCTGGGCTTCGCCGTCGCGCGCGACCTGAAGAAGGAGACGCACAACGTCATCTCAGTGATCGGCGATGGTGCGATGAGCGCCGGCATGGCTTACGAGGCGATGAACAACGCCGGCGCAATGGATGCACGCCTGATCGTCATCCTGAACGACAACGACATGTCGATCGCACCGCCGGTCGGCGCCATGAGCGCGTATCTGGCGAAGGTGGTTTCGAGCCGTCCTTATCGGGAATTGCGCCGTGTGGCCAAGCAGTTGGCGCGGCTTCTCCCCAAGCCGATGGAAGTGACCGCGCGCCGGGCCGAGGAATATGCGCGCGGCATCGCGATGGGCGGCACGCTCTTCGAAGAGCTCGGATTCTATTACGTGGGACCGATCGACGGCCACAATCTCAATCACCTGATCCCGGTGCTGGAGAACGTACGCGATGCGAAGAACGGCCCTATCCTTGTTCACGTCGTGACCCAAAAGGGCAAAGGCTATGCGCCTGCAGAAGCCTCTGCCGACAAGTATCACGGTGTCGTCAAGTTCAATGTCCTCACCGGCGAGCAGAAGAAATCCGCGTCGAAAGCACCGAGCTACACGAAGGTGTTTGCAGAGGCGCTGATCGCCGAAGCAGAAAAGGACGAGCGGATTGTCGCGCTCACGGCGGCGATGCCATCGGGCACCGGACTTGATCTCTTTGCCAAGCGTTTCCCCAATCGCTGCTTCGATGTTGGAATTGCGGAACAGCATGCGGTCACTTTTGCGGCCGGAATGGCCGCGGAAGGTCTCAAACCGTTCGCGACAATCTATTCGACATTTCTGCAACGTGCCTACGATCAGGTTGTACATGACGTGGCGATCCAGTCGTTGCCCGTGCGGTTCTGCATGGATCGCGCGGGTCTTGTCGGTGCCGACGGACCGACACACGCCGGATCGTTCGATGTCGCTTATCTCGGCACGCTGCCGGGCTTCGTCATCATGGGCGCGGCCGACGAAGTCGAGTTGATGAACATGGTTGCCACCCAGGCGCAGATCGACGACCGCCCGTCGGCGGTTCGCTATCCGCGAGGCGAAGGAATTGGGCTTGCCCGGCCCGCGGCCGGAACCCCGCTCGAGATCGGAAAGGGGCGTGTCGTGCGCGAGGGCAATGCCATCGCGATCCTGAGTTTTGGTGCACGTCTTTCGGAGTGTCTGACCGCCGCGGACCGCCTTTCGGCTTACGGGTTGTCGACCACGGTTGCGGACGCACGCTTTGCCAAACCGCTCGACCGGGATTTGGTGCGCAGGCTTGCGCGGGAACACGAGGTGCTGGTGACGATCGAGGAAGGGGCGATCGGCGGCTTCGGCGCGCATGTCGCGCAGTTCCTCGCTTGGGACGGTCTTCTCGACGCTGGCCTCAAGATCCGGCCGATGGTGCTGCCGGATCGCTTTATTGACCAGGACTCGCCTGAGCGAATGTACGAAACAGCAGGACTCGACGCGAAGAGCATCGTGTCGACGGCGCTCAATGCGCTCGGCCGCCCGCAAGCGGCGTTCGAAGGCGAGCGCGCGTGAGCGCGAATCAACGGGGCGCGCGCAATGCTGGGCAAGATCCCGCTCCTGGGAAAAATCCGCGCCGATAGACACCTGCTTGAGTCCGGCCATGCCGGTTCGCGGTCCCAGGCACGCGCCGCCATCGAAGCGGGCAAGGTCCGTGCCGACGGCGTTGCGGTCGAAAAACCGTCGCAGCTGTTGCCGAAAGAGGCGCGCATCGAGTTCGAGCCTGCCCACCCCTACGTTTCCCGCGGCGCGCTGAAACTTGTCGCGGCAGTCGATCGGTTTCATCTTTCGCCCCACAATTGCGTTTGTCTCGACATCGGTGCCTCGACGGGAGGCTTCACCCAGCTCCTGCTCGAACGCGGCGCCGCGCGCGTGTACGCCGTCGATGTCGGCCATGGGCAGTTGCATGGATCGCTCAGATCGAACCGGCGCGTCCTTGCACTCGAGGGCGTCAATGCACGCCATCTCTCACGGCGGCAGGTTCACGAACCGGTGGATGCCATCGTGGCGGATGTGAGTTTCATCAGCCTGAAGCTGGTGCTTGGTCCGGCGCTCAGCCTTGCCGGTGCGGGCGCGTGGCTCGTTGCCCTCGTCAAACCGCAATTCGAGGTGGGGCGCCCTCTTATCGGCAAGGGTGGAATCGTACAGGATGCAGCGGCCCGCGAACGTGCTGTTTTGGATATTGCGGACTGGATTGCCGCCCAGCGCTGGTCCGTCCTTAGACATCTGGAGAGTCCGATTGCCGGCGGTTCGGGAAACCAGGAATATCTGGTCGCCGCGCGCCGCGAATGAGGGAACTCTGCCGCCATTTTGGCACCTGCGGCGGTTGCGTTTTCCAGAACATGTCAAGGGACGCGTATCGCGCCATGAAGCGCGACGCGATCGAGAAGGCGCTCGCGTTACATGGTTTTGAAGCACCCGTCGCGACCCTGGTCGAAACTCTGCCGGCGACGCGGCGGCGTGCAACTTTGAGGGCCGTCAAGAACGGCGACGAGGTGGTGATCGGGTTCAACGCGTTGCGTTCGCATGCTGTCGTCGACATGCAGGAATGCTTCGTTCTTACGCCCGCTCTTGTGTCGCTTGTGCAAGATTTGCGGGAGTTGCTGCGCCGGCTATTGAGGTCGCAGGCGCAGGCGGAAATTGACGTTACCGAAACCGATTCCGGTTTCGACCTGGCGCTGGCTCTGCCCGCGAGAGATTTCGCCCACCATACGACGGTTCTGGCGCAATGGGCTTGCGCACAAGCTATTGCCAGGATCTTCGTCAACGGAGAATTGGCGGTTCATCTTGCCAACCCTACAATTCGCATCGGCGACGCCGAGGTACGGTTGCCGCAAGGTGCGTTTCTTCAGCCGTCGCGCGAGGGAGAAACAATTCTTCGGCAAGCTGTACTCGAAATCACGAAAGGCGCGCGTCGTGTTGCCGATCTCTTTGCGGGCTGCGGTACCTTCACGCTGGTGCTGGCACAGCATGCGCGAGTCCATGCCGTCGACACGGACCACGAGGCGCTCCGGTCATTGGATGAAGCCGCGCGCAAAACGCGCGGCTTGAAACCGGTCACGACCGAGGCGCGCGATCTGTTCACACGTCCGCTTCGGCCGGATGAACTCGCCGCGTTCGATGCTGTCGTTATCGATCCGCCACGAGCCGGCGCCCGCGCCCAGGCCCAGTTGCTCGCGCAGTGTCGCGTGGGACGGCTGGCCTATGTCTCGTGCAACCCCGAGACATTCGCGCGCGACGCAGCCATTCTAATAAAGGGCGGTTTTCACCTCACGGGCGTCAAGCCGGTGGATCAATTCCTCTGGTCCAAGCATATTGAGCTCGTGGGCGCCTTCGTGCGGAAGCCGTAATGGTCACAACGGCCGAAAGACTGACCTATGCGACGGCACAGGCCGCCCGCGTCGCTTTCTACGGCGCCCATTATCTGGTGGCGCGTGTCATCGCCCGGGACGCGTTTGCGGAGATCGATCTGGAGCGCCACAGCTTTCCCTCTTTGGCCGCGACACTGAGGGGAATGCGTCTTCTTTTCGAGAAAGATCTCGCAAACGCCGAGGCCGGCCTCTATCCGTTGCCGATCGACTTTGCGCAGGAACTCCGCCGGGCTCGGGGAAGCCTTCAGTATCTCGCGGACATTCCGCGCGTTGCCGCTCGGCGCAGGCGCAACGGCCGTAACGAGTTAAGAGAGGCGGCCGGTGGCCTGCCACGCTACTATCGCCAGAATTTCCACTACCAGACCGATGGCTATCTAAGCGCAAATTCGGCGAGACTGTACGACTTCCAGGTCGAGGCGCTGTTTTCAGGTACCGCCGATGCGATGCGTCGCCGTGCCTGGGTTCCGGTCGCGCGATTTCTTGAAGGACGCGACCACAAACGTACAGTACTTCTCGACATCGGCGCCGGTACAGGGGGATTTCTTTCGTTCATGAAGACTGCTGCGCCGGATCTGAAGCTGATCGCGCTCGATCTGTCGGAGCCATATCTCGAGCGGGCAAAAAAGAGGCTGGCGAAATGGCACAACGTAAGGTTCCTCGCCGCGGCCGCGGAAAAAATTCCGGTTGACGCCGCCAGCGTAGACGCCGCAATCAGCATCTATCTGTTTCATGAACTTCCACCATCGGTTCGAATCAGAGCGGCGCGAGAGATCGCACGAGTCTTGAAACCCCGCGGCATCTTTGTGCTTGCCGAGACCATTCAATACGGCGACCTGCCGGATTGCGACGGGTTGATTGCGACGTTTCCGGGACTTCTCCACGAACCCTACTACGAAAGCTTTGCCCGCCAGGATCTGGCCACGCTGTTCGCGCCCGCCGGGCTCAAGCTCATCGAGACGGACATTGCATACCTCACGAAAATATCGGTGTTCCGGAAGGAGCGGAAGTCGATCGGAACGCAAGGACGCCGAAGCACGAGGGCGCGCGTCGGCAAGAACAAGGCACGGCAGGAATGACAGACTTTGCGCGAAACTCCGTACGTCCGCACCTTGGTCTGCGCATGTTTGTCGTTGCGTTTGCACTTGTTCTTCTCGCGCTTCCGCTATCTGCGCGCGCCAGTCCGGCTTTCTCGGATTGGGCCGCGGTTGTCGTCGCCGGAGATGATCGCGCCCACAACGGGGCTCCGAGCGCGATTTTCGACAATGCCCGTCGGGGTGTGGTCCACGATCTGGAGGCGAGCGGCTTCTCCGCTGCCAATATCGCGGAGTTTTCGGTGGCGCGCCATTCGGGGGTCCCGTATGCCCGCATACTGTCTATCTCGGATGCGTTGCGCAGACTCGCGCAACGCGCGCGCGGGGGGTGCCTGCTGTATTTCTCGTCGCACGGCGCTCCCGATGCCATGGTGCTGGGCAATTTCTGGCTGACTCCGCGCCTGCTGTCGGGCATCATCGACGGTGATTGCGGCAACCGACCGACAGTCGTTGTTGTGTCGGCCTGCTTTTCGGGAATCTTCGTGCCGGCACTTGCGGGGAAAAATCGTCTCATCCTCACTGCGGCACGACGCGACCGTACGTCCTTCGGTTGCGGGCAGACCGATCGCTATCCCTATTTCGACGAATGCGTGCTCTCGGTCTGGCCACATGTGGATGGCTTTGTCGCTCTCGGCAGGGCCGCGCGCATATGCGTCGCTGCGCGAGAAAGGCGTGAACACGTGGGGCCGCCGTCCGAGCCGCAATTGCGCGTTGGCGCGGCCGTCGTTACTGCACTGCCGGCGTGGCGTTGCCCAGGCGCCGGCGTCAGGGATTCGTCCGCTTGCTCGCGGTAAGCCCGTCGACCGATCTGTGCAATCAACCCATCTGCGCCCTGTGCCTTAACGCGTGATCGGCGAGTACCAGGGCGAGCATCGCTTCGCCGACAGGGACCGCGCGAATGCCGACGCACGGATCGTGGCGTCCCTTGGTCACGATTTCGACCTCGCGATTCTGTCTGTCAATCGTTTGCATGGGCCGCAGGATTGACGAGGTAGGCTTCACGGCAAATCGCGTGACGATCGGCTGGCCGGTGGAAATCCCGCCCAGGATTCCACCGGCGTTGTTGCTGAGGAACAGCGGTTTGTCGTCCTCGCCCAGGCGCATTTCGTCGGAATTCTCTTCGCCGGACAGCGCCGCGGCTGCAAAGCCGGCTCCAATCTCCACGCCCTTGACGGCATTGATGCTCATGAGTGCGGCGGTGATATCCGCGTCGAGCTTGCCGTAGATCGGGGCTCCGAGTCCGACAGGGACGCCTTCCGCAACGAGTTCCACGACCGCGCCGCAGGACGACCCGTTCTTGCGCAGGGTTTCGAGATGGACCGCCCACTCATCCACAACCGCGGCATCGGGGCAGAAGAAGGCATTGCGGGGCACCTCTGCCCAGTCCCAGCGCTCACGCGCGATCTGCAGGGTTCCCATCTGTACGAGAGCACCGCGGATGCGCACTTCGCCGAAGACGGTGTTCAGAATCTTGCGCGCGATCGCGCCGGCCGCCACACGGGATGCCGTTTCTCGTGCCGATTGGCGCCCGCCGCCGCGATAATCGCGCACGCCGTACTTTGCCCAATAGGTGTAGTCGGCATGGCCCGGGCGAAAGCGGTCGCGGATCTCCGAATAGTCCCTGGCGCGCGCATCGACGTTCTCGATCAGCAGCGCGATCGGCGTGCCAGTCGTCACTTGTCCACCGGTCTCGTCGTCCTGGAAAACCCCGGAAACGATCCGTACGAGATCGGGCTCTTTGCGCTGGCTCACATATTTCGATTGGCCAGGCCGGCGCCTGTCGAGATCGGTCTGAATATCGGCGTCTGTGAGCGGAATGCCGGGCGGGCAACCATCGACGATGCAGCCGATCATGGGCCCATGGCTCTCGCCAAAGGTGGTGACGCGGAAAAGATGCCCGAAGGTGTTGTGGCTCATCCGCTCGATTTCACGGCGACCGAGATGTCCGGCGCGTCCTCGGCCTTCATGCCGACAATGTGATAGCCGCAATCCACATGCATCACCTCACCCGTGACGGCACGGCCGAGGTCGGAAAGCAGAAAGACTGCCGAATTGCCCACCTCATCGGTGGTGACAGTGCGGCGCAACGGCGCGTTCAGCTCGTTCCATTTCAGAATGTACCGAAAATCGCCGATACCAGACGCCGCCAGAGTCTTGATCGGCCCGGCAGAAATCGCGTTCACGCGGATCGCGCGCTTCCCGAGATCCTCCGCCATGTAGCGCACACTCGCTTCGAGCGCGGCCTTGGCCACGCCCATGACGTTGTAATGCGGCATCACCTTTTCGGCACCGTAATAGGAGAGGGTGAGAAGAGAGCCGCCGCCCGGCATCATCTTCTCGGCGCGTTGAGCGGCCGCCGTGAAGGAATAGCAGGAGACATTCATCGTCGCCGTGAAGTTCTCCTGTGTCGTATCTACGTAGCGGCCCTTCAGCTGCTCCTTGTCGGAGAAGGCGATCGCATGAACGAGAAAGTCGAGCGTTCGCCAACTGGATTGCAACTCTGCAAATGTAGCGTCGAGCGAACCCTGTTGCGTTACATCGCAGTCGATCAGCGCGGCGGGCTCGAGCGGTTCGACGAGGGGCACCACGCGCTTCTTGAACGTATCCCCCTGATAGGTGAAGGCGAGTTCAGCCCCCTGCGCGTGCAGCGCCTGCGCAATACCCCAGGCGATCGAGCGCTCGTTCGCGACGCCCATAATGAGGCCGCGCTTGCCCTTCATGAGACCGCCTGAAGCCATCCCGTTCTCCCTGGAGCGTAAAATTTACGTCCCGCTAGGGCGGAACGCAGGCTAAAGCAAGGACTGTTCCTACCCCAGCCTGACTCGCGGATTGTAGTCGGCTGACCAACGCGAGGCGAAGTCCTTCAGCGCTTGGTCCGGCTTGTCGGGTAGCATCACCACCAATCTGACGTACAGATCGCCCGCCGGCAGGCCGCCGTGGCCAGCGATTCCCTTGCCTTTGAGCCGTAGCGAACGGCCGGTGTTCGACCCCGCCGGGATCGTGAGCGTCACCGGGCCGGTCAGCGTCGGCACAGTTGCTTTACCCCCAAGCACCGCCTCTTTGAGCGTGATCGGCAAATCCATCTTGAGGTCGTTCCCGTCGCGCACGAACCACGGATGCGCCGCCACGTGCACGGTGAGGAGCAGGTCCCCGGAGGGACCATTTTCGCGGCCCGCTCCCCCTTGTCCCTTCAGGCGAATTTGCTGGCCGTCGCGAAGGCCCACGGGAATGCGCACGTCGAGTTCACGGCCGTCGGGCAGGGTAATCCGCCGCGTGCCCCCGCGCGCCGCGTCCTCGAAACCGATGGTCATGGCGAGCGAATAGTCCTCCCCGCGCCGAGCCCGGCGCCGGCGTCCGCCACCGCCGCCGCCAAAAATTTCCCCGAGGATGTCTTCGGCGCGGAAGCCGCCTTCTGCGGCGTCCGCATCACCCCAGGCAAAGTGAAAGTCGCCCGGTCCCGCGCCGGGCCGGAAGCCGCCGGCGCCCGGATCAAAACCGCGCGGATTGCCGTTCGCGTCGATCACACCCTGATCAAATTTGGTCCGTTTCTCCTTATCGCCCACGATGTCGTAGGCCGCGCTGATTTCCTGAAATCGCTTCTGCGCAGCCGCGTCGCCACCCTTCGTGTCGGGGTGGTGCTTCTTGGCTAATGCGCGGAAGGCTTTCTTGATTTCGGCTTCGCTGGCGTTCTTTGAAACGCCCAACACCTCATACGGATCGCGCATGCTTTCTCCGGGCCAACGCGCCCTTCATAGAATGATTCCGCCGCCCCTGTCGCTCGCGGAGCCAAAGGCGGCGTCCGGGATAATATAGGAAACGGGAAAGGGGACCACGAGCGGCCCCGCCACTGCTTTGCGGCGGCAATTCAGGGTGCTATGCGCGATTTTGCATGAGCGACATCGGCGGAAACCTCGACGACGGCGGGATCGCACCGCAAAACGATCCGATGGCGCTCTTCGCCCAATGGATGGCCGACGCGGCGAAGAACGAACCGGGCGAACCGGAGGCGATGGCGCTTGCGACGGTCGATGCGTCGGGCCGGCCGAACGTCCGCATGGTACTATTGAAAGCGGCGGGCGCTAACGGCTTCGTCTTCTACACCAACACCGAAAGTGCCAAGGGGCAGGAACTCGCAGCACGTGCGAGCGCTGCGCTGTGCTTTCATTGGAAATCGATCCGACGCCAGGTGCGCGTGCGCGGCACGGTCTCGCGCGTGAGCGATGAGGAGGCCGACACCTATTTCGCAACACGTCCCAAGGACAGCCAGATCGGTGCCTGGGCATCGGCGCAGTCGCGTGCCATGGACGCGCGCTTCGCGTTCGGGCGCGAGATCGCGAAATACGCGGCGAAATATGTCCTGACCAAAGTGCCGCGGCCGCCGTACTGGTCTGGGTATCGCGTGACGCCGCTTGAGATCGAATTCTGGCGCGACCGCCCGTTCCGCCTGCATGACCGGCTCGTCTATCGGCGCGACTCCGCAGATGCGCCGTGGCGGACCGAGCGGCTGTTCCCGTGACGGCAGTTTCCGCAACTTCACAGGGCCGATCCCACTTGATGCGGCGAGCCGCCTTGGCCGCCGTGGCCGTTTCGTCCGTTCTCGTGGTGCTGAAGGCCACGGCCTACATCGTCACCGGTTCGGTAGCCATGATGGCGTCGCTCGCGGACTCCGCTCTCGACCTGTTCGCGTCGTCCATCAATCTTTTTGCCATTCGCGAGTCGCTGACCCCCGCCGATCGCGAGCATCGCTTCGGTCATGGCAAGGCAGAACCGCTCGCGGGCCTCGCGCAGGGCGCATTCATCGCAGGCTCCGCGACATTTCTCATCGTGGAGTCGATAGGACGTATCGTGTCCCCCCGCGCTATCGATCATGCCCCGGTCGGCCTCGGTGTGACGGTGTTTTCGATTGCCGCAGTTCTCTGTCTGGTTCTCTACCAGCGCATCGCGGTAGCGCGTACGGGATCCATCGCCATACGCGCCGATCGCATGCACTATTTTGGCGACCTTCTGGCCAACGCCGGAGTCGCGCTCGGTATAGCCCTTTCCGCCCGCTTCGGAATCCTCATAGCCGATCCAATTGTCGGATTGGGCGTTGCCGCCGTGCTTGCGGTGAGTGCGTGGAGCGTGTTCCGCCAGAGCTACGATCAGCTGATGGACCGCGAACTACCGGATGCGGAACGCGAGCGGATCAAGGAGATTGTACTTGGTCATCCGGAAGTACGAAATCTTCACGATCTGCGCACACGCGCTGCCGGGATCTACAAATTCGTCCAGCTGCACATCGAGCTGGATCCCGCGATCAGTCTCACGCGCGCGCACGAAGTAAGCGACGAAGTCGAGAACGAGATCCTCGCCGCGTTTCGGGACGCACAGGTGATCATCCATCAGGATCCTGCCGGCGTTGAGCGCCCGCCACTGCTGGCCCGCTCGTAGGTTTGCATTTCCCCCGGGGGCAAGCCGCGTTTCGCGGCTGGCAAATGTCCTGTAGTGTGCGAGCCATGAAACAGAACGGCGAACGGCGGACACTGATCTTGACCGGTGCAAGCCGCGGCATTGGTCACGCGACGGTCAAGCGCTTTGCAAGTGCCGGCTGGCGCGTGATTACCTGTTCGCGCCATGCGTTTCCGGACAACTGTCCGTGGGCGGCAGGTCCGGAAGACCACATTCAGGTCGATCTCGGCGACAGCAACGATACGCTGAGAGCCATCAAGGAAATGCGGGAACGGCTTGCCGAGGGAAAACTCGAAGCGTTGGTGAACAATGCGGCGATCTCGCCCAAAGGGCCGCGCGGCGAACGCCTCGGGGTGCTTGCAAGCGACATGGAACTGTGGCGGCAGGTGTTTGAGGTGAATATCTTTGCCACCATCTGGCTTGCCCGCGGCCTGATTGAAGAATTGACGGCGGCTAAAGGTGCGATTGTCAATGTTACCTCGATCGCCGGGAGCCGGGTCCATCCCTACGCCGGTGCTGCCTATGCCACGACGAAAGCCGCGCTTGCTGCGCTGACGCGCGAGATGGCCGCGGACTTCGGGCCGCTCGGCGTGCGCGTCAATGCGATTGCCCCGGGCGAAATCGATACCGCGATTCTTTCACCGGGAACGGAGAAGATCGTCGAGACGATTCCGTTGCGCCGGCTCGGCCTGCCGGAAGAAGTGGCGAAGGCCATCCACTATCTCTGTACAGAGCAGTCGAGCTACGTCACCGGCGCCGAACTTCACATCAATGGCGGCGAGCATGTATAGGGAAATTGATTGTGATGACCCGAGAATGCGAGCCGTGACAGGTTTATTCCTGCTGTTGTAGTTCCGCCTTCCACACCTTCGCCGGTATTTCATCCACGGCACCGGACGCAAGGTGGCCCAGATGAAACGGTCCGAAGCGGATGCGGATGAGGCGCGCAACTTTCAGCCCCAGATGCTCCATCAGGCGCTTCACCTCGCGGTTTTTTCCCTCCTTGAGTTCCACGCGGGCCCACGAGTACATGCCCTTCGAGCGTTCGAGATCGGCGATTACCGGCCCGTACTTCACGCCGGCAATGGTGACGCCCTGCGCCAGCTCTTCGAGGTCCTTCTGTGCAACCTTTCCGAACAGCCGCACGCGATAGGTGCGCGTCCAGCCGGCGGATGGGAGTTCGAGGCTCCGTGCAAACGCGCCGTCGTTGGTTAGAAGAAGCAGTCCTTCCGAATTGAGGTCCAGGCGGCCGACAGAAACGACGCGCGGTAAATTCTGGGGAAGCGCCTGAAACACAGTCGGCCTTCCCTGCGGATCGCGATGCGTCGTGACCAGGCCCTGCGGCTTGTGATAGCGCCACAGCCGCGTGCGTTCGGGCTGGCGCAACGGCCTGCCGTCTATCGACACGACCTCGTTTTCGCCGACGCGCGTAGCGGGCGTCGTCACCGTCTCACCGTCGATCGCGACGCGACCCTCTGCGACAAGCTTCTCGGCGTCTCGCCGCGAGCAAGTGCCCGCCCGCGCGATGACCTTGGCAATGCGTTCGCCTTCTGGTTCGGACAATCCATTCACCACGCAAGGGATTTACAATCAGGCGGTGAGGCAGTGAGGAATAGATCGCGTACCCGCGGCACGCAATAAATCTCATTGTCTCGCTGCCTCATTGTGAATACATCGCGCACGCAGGCACATTGCGAAAAGAATGGACGCCAGCGACTACATGGCAATCGCGCTTGCGGAAGCGCAGGCTGCGGCGAAACGCGGCGAGGTGCCGGTGGGCGCGGTGCTTGTTGCGGCGGACGGAGCCGTGCTTGCCCGCGATGGGAATCGTATTCTCGAATGCCGCGACCCGACGGCCCATGCCGAAATGCTGGTGATGCGCGCGGCCGCGGTGAAACTGCGGAATGAACGGCTTGTCGGAACGACGCTTATCGTTACGCTTGAGCCCTGCGCGATGTGCACCGGGGCCATGAGTCTTGCGCGTGTGAACCGGCTGGTGTTTGGTGCCGAAGATCCAAAAGGCGGTGCCGTGCTGCATGGTCCGCAGTTCTTTTCGCAGCGGACCTGCCATCACCGACCGGACGTCGCGTGGGGGGAGAGCGCCCAGGAAAGCGCGGCGTTGCTTCGCGCCTTCTTTGCGGCGCGACGCGTTTGACGCGGCTTGATCGGCAGGTACCGCATCTGCCAGGCTTCGTGCGATGAAGGTAGGAGCAGGACATGGCACTGACCGTCTATGGCAGTTCGCTTTCGCCATTCGTGCGCAAGGTGCGCGCAGTTCTTGCGGAAAAAGGGATCGCTTATGAGCACCAGCAGATCAATCCCTTCGCGCCGCCGGATTGGTTCCTCGCTATCAGCCCCTTGAAGCGCATTCCGGTACTACGGGACACGGACGAACCCGAACCAAACACGTTGCCGGATTCTTCCGTAATCTGCGCCTATCTCGAAGCCAAATATCCGCAGCCCGCGCTCTATCCTGCAACGCCCTTCGCGCGTGCCCGCGCGTTATGGTTCGAAGAGTATGCTGACACGCAGATGATGCAGAGCATCGGGCCGGGGTTGTTTTTCGAACGCATCGTCAAAAAATTCATGGGCCGTGAATGCGACGAAAGCGTCGTTGCCGTCACGCTTAGCGAAAAGCTGCCGGCCATCTTCGACTATCTGGAGGACAATGTTCGAGGGCGCGAATTTCTGATCGGCGACAGTCTTTCCGTAGCGGACATTGCGGTCGCATGCATGCTGGTGAATTTCGAGCACGCACGCGAAACGCTCGACACAAAGCGCTGGCCGGAACTCGCGCGCTATGCCGCCGCGATGCACGCGCGTCCTTCGATCAAATCATCGATCGACGAAGAGCGCCGCTTCCTCGAACGCCAGCGAGCCGCGTGAAGGCTTCAGTTGCGGCGCAATGCGACGTTCACGTCCTGCGCGAAATCGGTTCTGACCTCGATCACGTCAAAAAAGGGAGCCCAGTGCGTTTTGGTCCAGCCGTCGGGAACGAAGGCGAGACCATAGTCCCGAAAAAAAGCGGTCGGAAGGCACGAGATGCGCTGAAAGGCGAGGTGGCCCGCCTCGATTCGGTCTTCGGCGGTTTTCATTTTGCGCGCCATCGATCCCAGCCAGCCTTTTCCACTCTGGTTCATCCGCCGCAATCTTGAGGGTCCGAGGGTTGTGGCAATGAGGAGGCCGCCCGGCTTCGTACAACGCGCAATCTCCGCGATATAAAAACAGTGTGACTTCTCGTTCAGATGGGAGAATACGGAGTTGCTGAACACAACGTCGAACGTACCTTCAGCGAACGGGAGCGGCCTGCGGGGCTTTGTGGCCGCGAAGTTCATTCCCGGGAGATATTCGCGGCACGCAGCGATGAGGCGCGCGTCGGCGTCGATGCCGAAGATGTTGGCTTCGGGAGTCAACTGCGGAAAGAAGCGGGCAAAGCGCCCCCAGCCGCAACCGAAATCGAGCAGGCGCAAATCTTTCGCGGACGGAGCGCGGGCGCGCACTTCTCGCGCAACGAAGCCATAGAGCTTCGCTGCGCCTTCGAGCGTTTTTCGGCCATCCCTGTTGTTGGTCAGCTTCTGTATTGCGACGGGAGGCAGTCTCGGCACGCGCGGATCCGCGCCCCATTCATCTGCCGAGCTCAAAACGAGCGCGATCCACTGCTCAATGCTCATTGACGCTGCGAAGCCGTGCCGGTCGGGCTGCGGCGCCGTCATCGTCAAAACCACGGCCGCGTGAGATCGGGGAAATACAACCACAACATTTCGCGCGTGACGACGAGCGCAATTCCCGCGCCGACCAGGACGTCGCTCAAATAGTGTGAGTTCAGCAGCGCGCGTGTCAGCGCAAGCCATGCAGCGCCGGCGAAGCAGAGGGGAGCCCATTCCGGCGCAATTCCCGACATCACGACAGCAACGCAGGAAATCGTCAGCGCATGACCGGACGGAAATGAATCCTTGCGCAGATCCCAGGTGAACGGCCGGAAGCCGTAGAGATTGAGTTCGAGTTCATCGCGCGGACGGCGGCGGCCGAGCACGATTTTGATGGAGTGCAGCACGACGCTGGCGGCGGCGAGGCAGACAAGGAAAGCGAGACTGACGCGCGCAAGGCGATGCATGTCCGGCGATGGACCAAATCTCCATTGAACAACGCAGGACACGACCAACGCGAGGGCGGCGGCGATCAGCCAGAGGCCTCCCTTGGCCCAGTCTGTCGTCGCGTGAAGAATCCGGTCGAAGGACTTTGGAATCGCGGCGTGGAAGAAATGCGCCGCCCTTCGGTCGATGGCGAAACACGCCACCCCGATCAAAATGAGGGCGATCCCGATCCAGAGCAGCATTCCAACCTGATTGCCGCGCGACTGGAGCGGCTGTCAAACGCCGGGATGCCTCCCCCTGGGCGCGGTTAACGCCCGATCGAGTCGGGCCACAGGGTGCGCCGGTCCATGACAATCGTTTTTTGAACCTCTAGGCTGTGCGCCAATCGCAATTGATGCGGAGCGATGCTCCGCCGGAGGAAGACATGGATTTCGATTATTCGCCGCGGCAGCGGGAGATGATGGGTCGTGTACAGGAATTCATGGATCGCCATGTGCATCCGGCCGAGAAGGTCTACGCGGCGCAGATGGACGAGGCGACGCAGAAGGGAAACCGGTGGATCGTCGTGCCCATTGTCGAAGAGTTGAAAGCGAAAGCGAAAGCGCAGGGCCTGTGGAATTTCTTCCTGCCGCACAGCAAGTGGGGGCCGGGTCTCACCAACCTCGAATACGCGCCGCTCGCCGAAATCATGGGACGGGTGAGTTTCGCCTCCGAAGTGTTCAACTGCTCGGCGCCCGACACCGGCAACATGGAAGTGCTGGAGCGCTATGGTTCGCCGGGACAGCAGGAGAAATGGCTGAAGCCGTTGCTCGACGGCGAAATTCGTTCCGCCTTCATCATGACCGAACCGGCTGTCGCATCGTCGGACGCGACCAACATTGCGACACGCATCGAGCGCAAAGGCGACCGCTACGTCATCAACGGACGGAAATGGTGGTCGTCGGGAATTGGCGACCCGCGTTGCAAGATCATGATCGTGATGGGGAAGACCGACCCCTCCGCCGACAAATACCGTCAGCAGTCGCAGGTTCTGGTGCCGACCGACACACCCGGCGTGAAGGTCGAGCGCATGCTTCCGGTGTTTGGCTTTGACGACGCTCCGCACGGTCACGGTCAGGTGTTGTTCGAGAACGTGGAGGTACCAATCGAGAACATCATTCTCGGCGAGGGACGTGGGTTTGAAATCGCCCAAGGACGGCTCGGCCCGGGTCGCATTCATCACTGCATGCGCACGATCGGTGCCGCCGAACGGGCGCTTGAGCAAATGGTGCGGCGGTTGCTGTCGCGCGAAGCCTTCGGCAAGAAGATCGCCGATCATTCCGTATGGGAACAGCGCGTGGCTGAAGCGCGCACCAATATCGAGATGTGCCGTCTTTTGACGCTGAAGGCCGCCGATCTGATGGACAAGGTGGGTAACAAATCGGCGCGCACGGAAATCGCGATGATCAAGGTGGCGGCGCCGCGGATGGCGCTCAAGATCATCGACGACGCGATTCAGGCCTGGGGCGGGGCGGGGGTAACCACGGATTCTGGTCTGGCGCGCATGTACGCGAGCTTGAGGACCCTCCGTCTCGCCGATGGTCCGGACGAAGTGCACAACCGTACCATCGCGCGGCTGGAATACGGCAAGTACATGAACGAGCGGCGCGCTACGGGGAGTCAGGGATGAAAAAGATCAGCCTCACCCCTGCCTGAGGGCGAAGCTGATCTCGTCTTGGCAGGGTTTGGTCCGATCAACCGGTTCAGGGCAACGATCCCGGCCCCTGTTTTCCGGTGTTTGCTGCCCGAACAGCCTTGGCTACCGGGATTTCGGTCGTCGTGCCGAACCGCCCGGCAGTGCCCACGCGCAGACTTCATAGCAGTCGCTGTAGAGTCCGCCGTTGACGATCATTGGCGAAGCGCTGCTCTCGGGATGGGAGCCCTCAGAGTCTTGCCAGAGAACGGTCCCATTGCTGGCGTCCAGGGCAAATATCGTCACGTAGTTTCCCCCAAGCTCGGAACAACCCGTCGTGATGAACAGGACACCGTTCACAGACTCCGGTTGGCTCCAACCCGTGTTCGGCGAGCAGAACGAGCCCCAATTGGCGGTCGACCATAGCGTGCCGCCGGTCCTCGCGTTCAACGCCCAAAGCGTCGCCGAGTCATCGAGCCAATATATGCTCTTCCCGGCGATCGTCGGTGGCACAAACCAGTTCTGGTTAGACCCGTTGTTTCCGTTGGAACTCCACAATAAGGCTCCGGT
>DATGGN010000200.1:0-39366 GCA_035308485.1 Rhizomicrobium sp. | reverse complement strand
GAGCGGGCGGATACCGCTATGCTGTTCCGCCATTTCGAGGACGCAGAAAGTGAGTGCATCGGCCTTGTCCAATCTGGTTTGGCGCTTCCCGCCTACGACCAGTGCATCAAGGCAAGCCACTGCTTTAACTTGCTGGACGCTCGCGGCGTGATCAGCGTGACCGAGCGCGCAGCTTACATCGCGCGCGTGCGCGCGCTCGCAAAGGCTTGCTGTGGCGCATGGCTCGACAGCGCGCAGGGCGCCTACGAAGCGAAACCCGTTTGATATGCCGGACCTTCTGTTGGAACTGCTTTCGGAAGAGATACCCGCACGCATGCAATCAGGCGCTGCGAAGGACCTCGAGCGTCTCATCGTCGGTGCATTGTCGGACCGGGGGCTGCTTTTCGAGTCGGTGAAATCGTTCGCCGGGACACGGCGGTTGAGTCTCACCGTTGGTGGCCTGCCGGCAAAGCAACCGGATACCTCGGAAGAAAAAAAAGGTCCCCGCGTCGGCGCGCCGGAGAAAGCGATTGAGGGGTTTTTGCGCTCGGCGGGTGTCACGCTTGAGCAGTGTACGACCCAAAAGGACGGAAAGGGCGAGTTCTATGTTGCCGTGATCCACCGCGCCGGGCGCCCCACGGAAGAGGTCCTCGCGGAGATTCTGCCAGAGACAATCGGACGATTGCCCTGGCCCAAATCCATGCGCTGGATCGCGGAACCGGTGAGGTGGGTGCGCCCTTTGCGTGGCATCGTCTGTACGCTTGACGGCGAAGTTGTGCCGTTCACGTTCGCTGGGGTCGAAAGCAGCAACCGGACATATGGCCACCGGTTTCTATCGCATGGACCGATCGCCGTGCGGCGCTTCGACGACTATGAGAACAAACTGGCTGCCGCGCGCGTTGTTCTTGACCCTGAGCAAAGGAGAGAAACGATCCTGCACGAGTCGAGGCAAAAGGCTTTTGCGGTTGGCACTGAGTTGATCGAAGACGGGTCGCTGCTGGAGGAGGTGGTCGGTCTTGTCGAGTGGCCGGTGCCCCTGCTCGGACGCATCGACATGGAGTTCATGGACCTCCCGGCGCCGATCCTCCAGACCTCGATGCGCGTGCATCAGAAGTTCTTCGCGCTACGCGATCCCGTGAGCAAGGCGTTGGCAAACCGCTTCATCGTCGTCGCAAACCTGGAAACCAAGGATGGGGGGCAGGCCGTCGTCTCCGGCAACGAGCGCGTACTGCGCGCGCGACTGACGGATGCCAAATTCTTCTGGGCTCAGGATTGCGACAAGACCTTGGTCAAGCGGGTGCCGGATCTGGGGAAAGTGGTTTTCCACGCGAAAGCCGGAAGTATGCTCGACCGCGCGTACCGGATTGCGTCGCTCGCAGCGCTCCTTGCGACGATGCTTGATACCGACGCGGAAAGAGCCTGGCGCGCGGGGCTGCTTGCCAAGGCTGATCTTGTCACCGGCACGGTCGGCGAGTTTCCGGAGCTGCAAGGCACGATTGGCCGGTTGTTGGCCCTCGATGATGGCGAAGGGGAGGTGGTCGCAAACGCGATCGGCGAACAATATCAGCCCGTGGGGCCAGATGATCGTGTTCCGACCGAGCCCGCTTCGATCGCAGTTGCGCTTGCCGACAAGATGGACAGCCTGATCACGCTGTGGCGCGCGGGAGAAAAACCGAGCGGCTCGCGCGATCCGTTTGCGTTGCGACGAGCTGCTCTCGGCGCTCTTCGAATCGTCCTGCAGAACCGCTTGCGCGTGCCGCTGCTTGTGCCGATGCGCGCCATAGTAATGCTTTCCGCGACTGCGTCTCTTGCGGCCGTCCGGGACTTCGGGACGTCTATGGTTCCGGGAGAGCTGCTATCCACCGCGCGCACAATACAACTTTCGTCCGAAGAATGCGAAAGTCTCGCAGAGATCCTTTCGTTCCTGGCTGACCGGCTCAAGTTTGCCTTGCGCGACGAAGGCGTACGGCATGACCTTATCGATGCGGTTTTCGCGCTGTCGCGTGACGATGATTTCGTACGATTTGTCGCACGCGTAAAGGCGCTCGAAATTATGCTCAAGACACCCGATGGGGAAAATCTGTTGACCGCATACCGGCGCGCCGCCAACATCTTGCGCATCGAGGAAAAACGCGACGGCCGAAGTTATGAAGGCGCCGCCGATCCGACCCGTCTTGAATTGGCAGAAGAAAAAGAGCTGTTTCAGGAAATGGCTGCCGCCGAAACGCGCATGTCGCATGAACTCGGGCGAGAACGGTACGCCGAAGCGATGGGCGCCATGGCGGCGTTGCGCGGACCGGTCGATCGTTTTTTCGACAGGGTGACTGTCAATGCGCCAGAGGCCGCGCTGCGCGAGAACCGCCTATTCTTGTTGTCCGGCCTGCGTCGTGTCTTGCACACGGTGGCGGATTTCTCCCGCATTGAAGGCTGAGAGATGACGAACTGGGTTTATGCCTTTGGCGGCGGCAAGGCGGACGGCCGGGCCGACATGAAAAATCTGCTTGGCGGCAAAGGCGCCAATCTCGCCGAGATGAGCAATCTCGGCCTCTCTGTTCCACCGGGCTTCACTATCACGACGGAATCCTGCACCTGGTTTTTCAAAAACAACGAAACATATCCACCCGAGATGAAGGCCGCCGTCGAAGTTGCGCTTCAGCGGGTGAGCGAGATCGTGGGTGCGAGACTGGGCGATCCCAACAAGCCACTGCTTGTGTCAGTTCGCTCCGGCGCACGTGTTTCCATGCCAGGCATGATGGACACGGTGCTCAATCTCGGACTGAACGCCGCGACCGTGGAGGGCCTTGCGCGACTGACCGGCGATCCCCGCTTTGCTTGGGATTCGTACCGGCGCTTCATTCATATGTACGCCAACGTAGTGCTCGGCCTGCCGCACGAACGTTTCGAGGAAGTCCTGGAACTGGAAAAGGAAACCAAGGGCGTCGAACTCGATACCGAACTCGATGCGATCGATCTGAAACGGGTTGCCGAACAGTATTGCGATGAGGTGAAGAAGGCGCTCGGCATACCTTTTCCTGACAACGTGAACGCGCAGCTATGGGGGGCGATCGGCGCCGTGTTCAAATCGTGGAAGAGCCAGCGTGCCAGAACCTATCGCAAGCTGCACGGCATTCCCGAAGACTGGGGCACGGCAGTCAACGTACAGGCTATGGTGTTTGGCAACCGTGGTGAGACCAGCGCGACGGGTGTGGCATTCACACGCGATCCATCAACAGGCGAGCGAATTCTTTACGGCGAGTTTCTCGTCAATGCCCAAGGCGAAGACGTTGTCGCCGGGATCCGAACGCCACAGCCGATTGCCCGAATCGTCCGGGAGCGCAGCGGCGGCCGGCGCCCTTCAATGGAAGAGACCATGCCGGCGGCATATGCGGAACTGAAGCAAATCGGGGAAACGCTCGAGCGCCACTATCGCGACATGCAGGACGTCGAGTTTACCGTGCAGGAAGGTAAGCTTTTCATGCTACAGACGCGATCGGGGAAGCGTACGGCCGAAGCCGCGCTCAAGATCGCAGTCGACATGGTACGCGAGGGACTTATCGACCAGCGCACCGCCTTATTGCGCATCGATCCGCTGGCGCTCGATCAGCTGCTACACCCAACGCTCGACACCACTGCGGACACCACCTGCATAGCCACGGGTCTCGCCGCCTCGCCGGGCGCGGCGACGGGAGAAATCGTCTTTAGCGCTACCGAAGCCGAAAAGCTGACCGGAGAGGGGCACGATGTGATCCTTGTGCGTCTCGAGACCAGTCCCGAAGACATTCAAGGCATGCATGCTGCGAAAGGAATTCTTACCGCGCGCGGCGGCATGACGAGCCACGCGGCGGTGGTTGCGCGCGGCATGGGACGACCCTGCGTCTGCGGTGTCGGCGCACTCAAGATCGATGCCGCGAGAGGTACAGTTACGGTCGGTGGACGTTCCTTTGCACGCGGCGATGTGATCACCATCGACGGTGGGAGCGGTCAGGTCTTCGAAGGCCCCGTTCCCATGCGGCACCCGGAGATGACAGGAGATTTCGGCACGCTCATGGAATGGGCGGATGCGGCGCGGCGCTTGCGCGTGCGGAGCAATGCAGACACACCGGCCGACGCTGTCACGGCGCGCCGCTTCGGTGCTGAAGGCATTGGCCTCTGTCGCACGGAGCACATGTTCTTTGATCCCGGCAGGATAGTGTCTGTACGACGCATGATCCTCGCGGCTTCGCGCGAGGAACGCGAGCGGGCGCTCGCGGAGCTACTGCCCATGCAGCGCAGCGACTTCTGCGCAATCTTCGAGTCGATGCAGGGACTGCCGGTCACGATTCGGCTGCTCGATCCGCCGCTTCACGAATTCCTGCCGCAGGACAATGAGGAAATCGCGGAAGTGGCACGCGTTGCCGGAACCGACCCGGTGAAACTTCGGCAGCGCGCGGCTGCGTTGCACGAAGTCAATCCGATGCTTGGCCACCGCGGCTGCCGGTTGGGCATCACGTTTCCGGAAATCTACGAAATGCAGGCGCGTGCGATTTTCGAAGCGGCGCTCATGATCGAAGAGAAGGGGGGTAAACCCGTCGAATTGGAGATCATGATTCCCTTGGTCGGATTCCGAAGCGAACTGGATTTCCTGAAATCCCGCATTGCCGCCACGGCCGAAAGAGTACGTGAGGAGCGTGGTCGCGTAGCGTCCTGTCTGATCGGCACCATGATCGAACTGCCGCGTGCGGCGCTGAAAGCGGGTGAAATCGCTGAAACGGCAGAATTCTTTTCCTTCGGCACCAATGATCTCACGCAGACGACACTGGGGATGAGCCGCGACGATGCCGGTACATTCCTGAACGATTACCTTGCGAAGGGTGTGATCGCGCGTGATCCGTTCGTAAGCATCGATACCGAAGGAGTTGGTGAACTCATTCGCATTGCGGTGGAGCGGGGGCGCTCAACCCGCGCCACGTTAAAGTTGGGCATTTGCGGTGAACACGGCGGCGATCCGGATTCCATCCGCTTTTGTCATAAAGCAGGGCTCGACTACATTTCGTGCTCGCCGTTCAGAGTTCCCGTCGCACGGCTCGCCGCTGCGCAAGCCGCCTTGTTGCAGAATTCATAATCGTTTCTGACAGGTTGTTAACATAGTTCTTTCAGGAATTGTGCGGCTTTTCCGTTCATTCTGCACAAATCATCGTTCGTTAATGACACGAGTGTCAGAAATTCAGTGACACGTTGTCACGCAGGGAACAAAATTTCATTTGACGAAACGCGATCACGGCTGGCAAGAACTTTGCGCTCAACGGCGGGGGAGGGGAACCCCCTTCGGAAATCGACATCGAATTTTCTTCGAAGCCACTCCGAGAGAGACATCCCGAATGCTGCCAAAAGTCGTCGAAGTGTTGCGGCGCGCCGATCGCAGTGTGTTCATGGCCTTTGCCCTCGCGTTCATGTTCGGAGCCTGCGCGAGCGCGCTTGTTCCGCGTTCGGACCAAGTCAGACTTCCACTGTACACCGGACCGGCGCCGATGCCGTTGCAGATGGAAGCGGCAACGCCCGTTGCCGCAATTGTACATCCGGATTCATTGATCGTTCACACGCCGGATCTCGATTTTTCGCCGGTGCTGCGCGCCGTTCTGATGCAGAAGGTCCTCGGTGAGGAACGCTGCCTTGCCGAAGCGATGTATTACGAGGCGCGCGGCGAGGGCGTCGAGGGCCAAAGGGCGATCGCCGAAGTCGTATTTCACAGGATGAAGGCGCCCGGTTATCCGCACTCGGTTTGCGGCGTCGTGTACCAGGGAGCAGGCTCAGGTCACGGTTGTCAATTCTCCTTTGCCTGCAGCGGCGAAATGCTACAGACAAAAAACTGGGGTGCGTGGGCGCGCGCGAAGCGTTTGGCCGTCCGCATCGTGACGGGCGTCGACCAGCTGGGGAACGAAACGGCGGACGCGATTTCCTTTCACGCGGTGGACGTGGAGCCGGGTTGGGGCGATCATCTGGTTAAGACCATTCAGATCGGGAATCATGTCTTCTACCGCTCTGTATTTCGGCCGCATTCCAGCTGAGTTCAGAAATCCAGCCCTACGTCCAGTGCCGCCGCGCTGTGGGTAATTGCACCCGAAGAAATGTAGTCGACGCCGGTCAGGGCGACCTCCCGGGCGGTTTCGATGGAAATTCCTCCCGACGCTTCGAGCACGGCGCGGCCGCGGGCGAGCTCCACCGCCTGTTTGAGTTCGGCGGAGCTCATGTTGTCGAGAAGGATGGTGTCGACGCCGAGTGACAGCGCCTCATCGAGTTGAGCCATGGTGTCTACCTCGACTTCGAGCCTTGTCATGTGACCAAGGCCCGACCTGGCTCGCTCCACGGCGAGGCGAAGACTGCCGACGGCGGCGATGTGGTTGTCTTTTATCAGCACAGCGTCATCCAGGCCGAAGCGGTGATTGAGGCCGCCGCCACAGCGCACGGCGTATTTCTCGAGCATCCGCAATCCAGGCGTCGTCTTGCGAGTACAGACGACGCGCGTGGTTGTTCCAGCCACGGCATCCACAAGCGCACGCGTCGCCGTGGCAACTCCGGAGAGGCGCCCGATGAAGTTCAGTGATACCCGTTCTGTACTCAGAAGTGCGCGCGCGCGCGCCTGAATCGTCGCGATGGAGGTGCCACAACCTACGTTCTCCCCATCCAGTGCGCCGCAGGTGATTGCCGCACTCTCATCCACCAGCCGAAGGGCGACCGCGGCACAAACAAGTCCCGACAAGGTCCCTGGTGCGCGTGCGACGATCCGTGCTTCGACCCGTTGATCTGCGTCGATCAGCAGATCGGTGGTGAGATCGCCCGCCCGGCCGAAGTCTTCTGCGAGCGCGGTGCGTACAAAGGGCTCAACCAGAATGGGATGTGGGGGACGAGTGAAAGGGCGCGCAAGCTCGCTCATGGCAGCTTGCGTGCCGGAGCCTGCCCCGCGCTGTCTTCACAGCGGGCAGCAATCTTTTCGGCTTCCTGGAGCACAATATGGCTTCGCCAGCAATCGACCGAGCGTTGCGGATGGTCGCGTCGAAAATGCGCACCAATACTTTCCCGGCGCTGTAATGCCGCGGCGGCAATCAGTTTTGCTGCTGCAAGCATATTGAGCGAGGTCGGATCACCGCCCGCCGCCCGTTCCAATTTGCGGACGACGCCGAGAGCCTTACTGAGCCCTGGCTCATCGCGCTCGACCCCCACCAATGAAGACATTGTACGACGAAGCTCCTGCGGAAGCACGGACGCCACAAGCGGCGGTGCAGCGGGCACTTTGCCTTTGCGCACGCGCACGTCGGTGGTCCCCTTTACGTCCTCGGCAACGCGCACTCCGAACACGATTGCTTCAGCGAGCGAGTTTGATGCCAGCCGGTTCGCACCGTGCAGACCAGTGGATGCACATTCGCCGACGCTCCACAGACCCGCGATCGATGAGCGCCCGCGCGCGTCCGTTGCAATCCCACCCATGTGGTAATGAGCCGCCGGCGCGACCGGAATAGGTTCTTTCGCCGGATCGATCCGCGCACGTTTGCATGTCGCGTAAACGGTAGGAAAACGCGATGCAAAAGCGCCGCCAATGGCTGTCCGGCAATCGAGGAACGCGCGGTGACCACGCGCAATTTCGCGGTGGATGCTGCGCGCCACGATGTCGCGCGGAGCGAGGTCCCCGGCAGGATGGACAGTCGTCATGAAGCGGCGGCCGTTTTCGTCGATGAGAACGGCGCCGTCGCCACGTAACGCCTCGGTAGCAAGCGGCGCAGGGTCGCTGCCAATGTTGATGGCAGTGGGATGGAATTGGACGAATTCCGCATCTGCGATGACCGCACCGGCACGAGCCGCCATGCCCATCCCCTGGCCACGCGACTCGAGCGGGTTCGTGGTGACCGCGTAGAGTGCGCCGATACCGCCCGTCGCGAAGACGATGGCCGGCGCCCGAAACAGCACTAGGCTGGCATCGCGGCCCGACCGATATCGCGCAAACAGTCCAATTGCGCGGCCGTCCAGGATTGCCAGTTCGACGGCCTCAAATCCTCCGGCTATGGTAATGGATGGTGTTGCGGCAGCGGCTGTGGAGATAGTCTTCATAATCGCCGCACCGGCCCGGTCGCCGGAAACATGTACAATTCTTGCGAGGCTGTGCGCGGCCTCGCGGGCGAGGGCCAGGCGCCCCGACAAATCGTGATCGAAGGGTACACCAAGACGAACGAGGTCATCGACTCTCTGAGGCGCTTCACGCGCGACCAGTTCGGCAATCCCTGCGTCGCCGATACCCGCTCCCGCGAGCAACGTATCCTGGGCGTGCAAAGACCAGCTGTCGTTCGATCCGACAGCTGCCGCAATGCCGCCCTGCGCCCAGACGCTTGAACCTGACTGGCCGCTCTGTCCGGAAGCGATGACCAGGGCCGGGTATGGCGCAAGCTTGAGCGCTGTAAAGAGGCCAGCAATTCCGGCGCCGAGAACAAGGGCGCCAGGGGCGTCAATTGTGTTGTCGGCGGCGCGCATCCGCCTTCAGGCGGCGAGTCTGTTTTGCGGTCTCATCGGGACGGCCAGCATTCGTTCGACGGTGGCGCGGGCGCGCGCAGCAACCACAGGCTCGACCGTTACCTCGACGCTCATGTTTTCCAGGGAACGCAGAATGCCCGCCAGCGTAATCCGCTTCATGTGCGGGCAAAGATTGCAGGGTCGCACGAAGTCGATCCCTGGAAATTCGACTGCGACATTGTCGCTCATCGAACACTCCGTCACCATCACAACGCGTGGGGGATGATATTTTCCGACGTAGGAAATCATCGCGGACGTTGAGCCGGCGAAATCGGCCTCGGCGATGACTTCCGGGGGGCACTCGGGGTGCGCGAGAACCACGAGACCGGGATTGCCTTCGCGATAACTGCGGATATCGGCGGCCGAAAACCGTTCATGTACTTCACAACGGCCTTTCCAGGCGATGATTTTGACGGACGTCTGCTTTGCAACGTTTTGCGCCAGATATTCGTCGGGAATCATGATCACGGAGTTCGTGCCGCGCTCGCGCGCAATGTGCTCCACAACGGCAATGGCGTTGGACGAGGTGCAGCAGACGTCGCTTTCTGCTTTCACCTCGGCCGATGTGTTGACATATGTGACAATGGGGACGCCTGGGTATTTGAGCTTGAGAAGGCGTACGTCGGCGCCGGTAATCGAAGCGGCGAGCGAACAGCCGGCATTTGGGTCGGGAATGAGCACCGTTTTTTCGGGCGACAGGATTTTTGCGGTTTCGGCCATGAAGTGCACGCCCGCCTGCACAATCACCTTCGCATCGGTTTTCGCCGCTTCGCTTGCGAGCTGGAGCGAATCGCCCACGAAATCAGCCACGCAATGGAAAATCTCCGGCGTCATGTAATTGTGCGCCAGCACCACCGCGCCCCGCTCTTTTTTAAGGACGTTGATCGACTTTACATAAGGTTCGTGTACGGCCCATTCGAGTTCAGGTATTACATGGGACACTTTGGCGTAGAGGGGCGAGACTCTTATGCCCGTGTTGGGCGCCTGAACGGCAGTCATCGGCGGGTCTCCGAGAGGGGCTATATACTCTATTTGAGTATATATCTAGTCCGAAAACCCCGCAGCTCAAGGGTGCGGGTGACCAAGTTTATGCTACAGATCAGCATAAATGGTCAAGGCTCCAAAGGAGGCCAGCTACCACGCAATTTGGTTCGCCAGACGTTGCTGCAGCAGCGGATATTTGCGCGCCAGCCGTCTGGCATCATCCGCAGCGAGCACCAACAGGCGCATCTCGCTGCGCGCCGTGACCGTCGCTCCAAACCGTGCGCCTACAGCCAACGACTCCTGGCCGAATACGTCGCCAGGTTCCAGGTCGTAGGATTCGCTGTCCCCTTCGAGGGAAGCGCGACCCGAAGCGATAAGGTACAGCGTATTGGCGCTTTGGCCCACCGTCGTTATCTGGGTGTGTTCGCGGACGAGTTTGGCGCTCAAGGCGCCAAGTACTTCCGTGACGGTATGCACGTCCATGCCGAGGAAAAGCGGCTGACGCTTCATCATGCTCCAGGTGATGGCAAACTGCCGTCGATTGAGGTCGCTGACGAAACCGTTGGCAAGGATGCCAATAGGCAGAGCAAACAGCAGAAGGCCGGTGACCTCGGTGACGCCCGCGATAAATTTTCCGATCGGCGTAATAGGTACTTTATCGCCGTAACCAACCGTCGTGAGCGTTGTAATGGCCCAATACATGGCGTCTGGCATGGTGCCGAAGACGTTGGGTTGTATGTGGCTTTCCGCGATGTACATGAGTTCGCCGCTCGCACACATGGCACACAGCGTCAGGATAAACGAGGCGAACAGCGCGGAGCGCTGCAGGTAAAGCACCCCGAGAAGCGCGGGCAGCGCTTGCGAATAGCGCGCAAGCTTGACGAGACGCAGCAGACGGAAAATGCGCAACACACGCAAGTCCACGGGCAGCAGGAACGCGAGATAGCTCGGCGCAAATGCCAGAAAATCCACGATCATCAATGGACGGAGCGCAAAGGCGAGCCGGCCCCGCACCGGGCCGCGCGCTGCGATGCGCGGATCCTCGAGCGAAGACCAGACACGGGCCGTGTATTCGATCGTGTACGCGGCGATCGAAAAGAGCTCGAAAGTCTGGAAGAAGCCCTGGTACCGGTTGGCGATCGAGGGAACACTCTCGAGCGCAACAGCTGCGACATTGGCAAGGATAAGGCTGACGAGAACTCCTTCTACAATGCGGCTGCCTGTGGTCTCGAGCTGACCTTCCTCAAGCACAGTGTAAGCGGCCTGACGGAACGTCTGCGGCGCGGACGTCATGGGCCGATGCCGCTCAGAATTGGTAAACGCGCCGTCAACCTCCAAAGGGGACCTCACGCACGCAAGGCATCGCATAGTGACGGGAGTAATATCTTTTCGATTTCCTGCTGCCCGGCATCGATTTGCCCCGTCGTCGATCCTTTTAAACGGTCAAGGCGCTTTGGCAATCGGGTTTCGGATTACGACCCGGTGCGCCGAAAGCCGAGACGGACGCCTGGCGCCAGGCGCTCCCGCAACACGTCTGGCCGGTAACTGAACAGCTCAGCCGGCCGGCCGCGTGTGATTCTGCGGAATTGCCCCGTTCTTTCAACCAGCCCCTGTTCCTCCACCAATCTGCGGAAATTCTGCTTGTGCAGCCGGATGCCGGAAATGGCCTCAACCGTTCTTTGCAGCTCGAGAAGCGTGAATGTGGGTGGAAGCAGTTCGAAAACGACCGGACGGTACTTCATCTTCCCACGCAGCCGCGCAATGGCCGTTGCCAAAATGCGCCGATGATCGAACATCATGGAAACGCCGAGCGTGAACGGCGCTTCGACCTGTGCTGTCCGACCATCACGGCGCGCCTCGTCAACCAGAGCGGCTTCGTAAATGAGTTCGTAACGCTCGAGTACCTTCTCTTCGTCCCACGTGGAACCTTCCAGGCCAAATGCAACACGGACGCGGGTCCGCCTCATCGATGCTTCAGCGGGCGAGGCAGCTTTCGAGACGAACCCTTTCAGGGCTGGAGCAATCACGCTGCGGATAATCGCAGGCGGCTCTGCGCGCCAATCTTCCCAGGGAAAATAGACATACCAGTTGCGCCACACAGCATCTCGCGCCGCAGGCTCTCTTGCGGCACGCGTCAGGGCGAGGTAGCCGACGGACACGACTCGCGGCCCTTGGCCCGGTTCAACGAGGTGTCTGCCCCTGTCGCCAAACGTGTACAGCTGCTCAACATATCCGAGATCGAATTGCGTTTGCTCCTTAACCCAACTGCGCAATCCGCTTTCGAGTGTACGGTGCGCGAGCGGGTCGAAGGGGCCAAAGGGCAAAGCGTCAGGCGCACCGGAATGGTGCACCGCAAGGACGCGCGGCCATTCCTCGGAAACGGACACGATCGCGGCGCTCAGACCGATGCTGACCAGCTGCTTGCCGGCGTCGGTCATGGTCCTACTAAGGCGAGCGGTAATTCCACACAGCCGCCCTCCACGACAATTTCCCCTCTGCCCATAGTTGCTACTGCTCTGACCATCCTTCCTTCGCGGCCGAGGACCTGATCGGCGAGGGCGACAATCAATGCGTTCGGGCAAGCGTGTGCGGCTCGGGCGCGGAGTTCTCGCGCAATATCGAGTTCCCGGCCGGAGGGGGCCCGGTCGCAAAGCAACGTATAAGCAGCCGCCATGGAGCGGCTGATACCGGCCAAGCAGTGAACCAGCATCGGCGCCTCGCTGTCCCAGGTGCGACCGAACTCGATCAGGCGCGCCACGTGGGTTTCATTGGGAGGAGAATCGCCCGCCCAGACTTCCAGTACATCATTGACCGCAAGGCGCAGATGCCGCTCGGCAGCGATCTGCCGAGGCGTGTCGATCATGTATTCTGGAGAAAGAAGTGTAATCATGTGCGATGGACGATACTCCGCGATCGTCTTTTCGACGGCGGAAAGCGAGGTGACAAGTATCAGCGACATCCTGGCCCAGAGTATTCAAACGCCTGTCCGCATCACACCACCTTGGCCGTTCCTTGTCACGGCCCGTCACGAGAAAGCTCCACTCTGATCTTGGTGATGGTGATCAGATGGAAAGCCGGCGGAAGCGTTCAAGGAACAACCGTTCTGCCTCGGCTGCCGCAACTGGCACCAGTTTTGGGGGATGCAGGCGACGGGGGGGGCGACCAAAGAAATTGCGCGCTTCAACCACTTCAAACCCGGCGAGTTGCGTCGCTTCAAAGAAGGCGGAAATTCGGTCGGCGCGTTTGATCAGCGTCTCGACTGCGTCCGACGCGCGAGGCGGCAAACCAAAACGAATGTGAATTGCTGCAAGCAATCTGTGCTCGAAATCTTTGTAGTCGATTCCGACGGCGGCCTTGAACGGACTGATGAGGTCGCCGATGACGTATTCCGGCGCATCATGCAGCAATGCAGCCATCCGGTCGGAGCGTGCCATGTTTGGCCGTAGCTGCTGCACAAGCCGCTCAACCAGGAGACAATGCTGGGCCACCGAGAACGGGTGCGCACCTTTCGTCTGCCCGTTCCAGCGCGCGACACGCGCCAATCCGTGAGCGATGTCGGCGATCTCGATGTCCAGGGGAGACGGATCGAGCAGATCAAGGCGGCGTCCGCTGAGCATCCTTTGCCAGGCGCGTGGCCGCCGCAGCGGGTGAGATGGACTCTCGCGCATTCGCCCCGTGCAGATCAGAAAAACCAGAACTTCGCACAGATGACGACGAGAGTTCCGGAGAGCGTGACGCGTACCGCCGTTTCCGGAATGCGCCGTGATACCATGCTGCCGAGGACAATGCCGGGAATGGAGCCTATCAAGAGGGCGCCGAGAAGATGCCAGTCGATCGAGCCGAGCGCCCAATGCCCGAGGCCGGCAACAAGCGTCAGCGGGACCGAATGTGCAATGCCGGAACCGACGACGCGCAGCATGGGCATTTCCGGATAGAGAAGGATCAATGCCGTGACGCCAATGGCGCCCGCACCAACCGATGAAATTGAAACCAGCACGCCCAGTACGGCGCCGGTCAGAATCGTGAGGTTGCGCGCGAGTTCTTTGCTGACGCTGCCGACGCGTTTGGCGTAAAGTTCTGCAAGCTGTTGCCGGAACACGAGCGATACGGCGGTCAGAAAAAGTGCCAGACCAAGAATCTTCGTGACAATGTTTTGGGTCGCGTCGCCGTGCACATCCAGGTAGTAAAGGGTCAGCAACGTGATGGCTGTCATTGGCACGCTGCCGGCTGCCATCCAGCCAACGACGCTCCAATCCACGGTACGATTGTGCGCATGCACAACCGTACCGCTCGCCTTCGTAAAAAAGGCATAGAGGAGATCGGTGCCGACTGCGGTAATCGGATGAATGCCGAAAGCAAGGATCAGCATCGGCGTCATCAGGGCTCCGCCGCCAGTGCCGGTAACTCCCGTCAATGCTCCAATCACGAATCCCGATATCGTATATAAAATCTGTATGGAATCGGTGTGCATTACTGTTCCCCGCTGCCAGTTTGCATTACGCTCGTTCTCGGCCCCTGCGCGGCTGCCAGTCTAGCCGCGCTTCTGCAAGATTACGCTCCCCGCAGTATAGCCCGCGCCAAACGAACAAAGGTGGCCGAGATCGCCCGGGCGCAGATCCTGGCTGAAGCTGTGAAACGCAATGATCGCGCCGGCTGAACTGGTGTTGCCGTATTCCTCGAGAATATTCGGCGCTTCCGCAGGCGATGGTTCGCGGCCCAGCACCTTGCGTGCGATCAGATTGTTCATGTTGATGTTCGCTTGGTGCAGCCACAATCGCTTGAGGTTCGACGGATCGATCTCGTTCGCCGCGAGATGATCGAGCATGAAGTTCGATACCATCGGGACCACTTCCTTGAACACCTTGCGCCCCTTCTGAGTAATGAGCTTGTCGGGCGTGCCCGCGGTTTTCGGGTCGAAGCGGTTGAGCGGACCGAAATTGTTGCGAATGTTGTTCGAGAACTGCGACTCGAGGCGCGTGCTGACGATCTCCCATGTGTTTTCGCCGTCGGCGCCTCGGGCGGGTTCGAGCACGCAGGCCGTCGCCGCGTCGCCGAAGATGAAATGGGTTTCGCGGTCACGAAGATTGAGATGGCTCGTACAAATTTCGGGATTGATCGCCAGTACAGCGCGTGCGTGCCCCTGCTGGATCGCGTCGGCGCCGATCTGGATTCCGAATGTGGCGGAGGAGCAGGCGGCGAGCAGGTCGAACGCGAATCCTTTGATTCCGAGCGCGGCCTGCACCTCAATGGCGATTTGCGGATAAAATCGCTGCGTTACCGAAGCTGCGACAATGACCCCGTCGATGTCGGCAGGGGTGCGTTGGGCAGCCTCTAGGGCGCCGCGCGCTGCGGCCAGAGCGATCTCCGCCATCAGTGACTGCGCGTCATTTGGCCGCTCCGGGATGCACGGCGACATGACCTCGGGGTCCAGCATGCCATTTCGGCTCACAACGTGGCGACGGCGGATGCCCGAGGCCTTAACGATGAATTCGTCGCTCGATTTCAAGATCGGTTGCAGGGTGCCGGACGCAATTTCGCGCGCATGCGCGGCGTTGTGTCGGCGGGCGAATTCGTTGAAGGAATCCACCAGCTCTTCGTTCGAGATCATGTCGGCAGGCACAAAAAGACCTGTGCCGCTGATGGCCGTTCTCGTCACGCCCTGCTATCCGGGAACTGCGGGCCGCAAGCTGTCGCAGCAGAGAGGTAAACGCAACCCTCCAGACCGGCGGAGGCAGGCGTTTCGGCCCGGGACGTGCCAATGAAGTGATCATGTGATGAATGATGACGCAGCCCTTGTGCTTTTTTCGGGCGGGCAGGATTCGACGACTTGCCTCGCCTGGGCTCTGGCACGCTTTGCGCGCGTCGAGACTGTAGGATTCGATTATGGCCAGCGGCACGCAACTGAACTCGTCGCACGGCGGCGAATCCTCTTACGTCTCAAATCCGAGTTTGCGAAGTGGCAAAATGCGCTTGGCGACGATCACTTGTTGCCGCTGGAGGTCTTGCCGGCAATCGGCGGAAGTGCATTGTTTGCGACGTCCGCTGGTCAAACTTTTGATACGTTGGCGAACGGACTGCCCGCCAGCTTTGTCCCCGGACGCAATATGCTTTTCCTTGCCGCGGCGGGGGCGCTCGCGTACCGCCGTGAAATTTGGAACCTTGTCGGCGGTATGTGTGAAACGGATTTTTCCGGTTATCCCGATTGCCGCGCGGAGACCATTGAGGCCGTTGGCCGCGCTCTCGACCTCGGGATGAACGCGCATTTCACCATTCACACGCCATTGATGCGCATTGATAAAGCCGCGACGTGGTCACTCGCCGAATCGCTTGGCGGCAGGCCACTCGTACAACTTGTCATCGAAGAAACCGTGAGTTGCTATGACGGCAATCGCGACCGGCAGCATCCATGGGGATACGGGTGCGGCAACTGTCCCGCGTGCCGATTGCGCGCGGCTGGTTACGCGCGGTACGTGAGCGCATGAACTATCAGGTCAAGGAGATTTATTATACGCTGCAGGGCGAGGGTGCGCGTACAGGGCGCGCCGCAGTGTTCCTCCGCTTTGCCGGATGCAATTTGTGGACCGGACTGGAAAAAGATCGCGGCCGTGCCGTCTGCACGTTCTGCGACACGGATTTCGTCGGAGTCGATGGTGTCAACGGCGGCCGGTTTGCGGGCGCCGGCGAACTGGCGTCCGCCGTTGCCTCATTCTGGCCCAAGGCACAGGAATCGAAACCCTACGTAGTGTGCACGGGCGGCGAGCCGCTCCTGCAACTGGATTCTGCATTGATCGATGCGCTTCACGCGCGGCGATTCGAAATCGCCATCGAAAGCAACGGCACGATTGAAGCGCCTGACGGAATCGACTGGATCTGTGTCAGCCCGAAGGCCGAGGCCGAGATTGTTCAGCGCCGTGGGGACGAATTGAAGCTTGTCTATCCGCAGCCGGACGCGCCGCCGGAGCGCTTCGCGTCTCTGGACTTCAAGCATTTCTTCCTGCAGCCGATGGACTCCCCGGATCGTGAGGCGAACACGCGCGCCGCTGCGGAGTATTGCCTTGCGCACCCTCGCTGGCGGCTCAGCCTGCAAACGCACAAGCTGATCGGACTCCCGTAACTCAAAATCTGGCCACGAGCATTCGCATGTCGGGACGTGGGCGATCTTCGAGCGGTACAGCAGATTTTCCGATATAAATGAAACCGGCTATGCGTTCATTGTCGGCGAGCCCGAGCTTTGCTCGCACGCACGGGTCGTAGGCGCACCATTCGGTAATCCAGTTTGCGACGTACCCCAGCGCATGCGCGGCAAGCACGAGCGTCATTCCGCAAGCGCCCGCCGAGAGCATCTGCTCCCACGTTGGAATCGGCAGTCCCTCGCGCACCCGGCTGACGATGCCGACAACTACCGGCGCACGCATAAACCGCTCGCGCTCGACGCGAAGTCGCTCATCGTCCGCCTCTGGATTCGCGGCACAGAAACATTCTGCGAGGACATCACCGAACCGGCTTCGACCATCGCCTTCAAACACGATGAAGCGCCACGGCACGAGTTTGCCGTGATCGGGTACGCGCGTTGCGGCCTCGAGGATGACGTCCAGTTCGGCGGCCGTGGGACCCGGTCCGGTCATCCGCTTGGCCGAGCCAGAACGGCGGCTGAGCAGCAAGCCAATGGGGCCTGCCTCGATCTCATTGAGTTGCGATGTCATGGAAGAGTATCCCTGTAACTATTTGTTATGCAATAAAGAACGCATATCTATGGTTCGCCATGGCCGCCAGCAACAGGCCCGGTTGGGGCCGCGGCGATCGTGGGGTAGGATCGTCCCAAGGAGCGAATCCATGTCAGAGCCCGCCGAGCGCATGGCGTTTTGCGATCCCATCTGGTCGGCCTTGCGGGCGCAAGCCGCCGAGCTGGCCGAGACGGAACCATCGATCGCGAGCCTCGCGCACGCCACGATCCTCAATCACGGGCAGTTGGAGGACGCACTTTCGTATCATTTGGCGCGGAAAATAGGCAGCGAAGAACTGAGCGCGATGCAGGTTCGTGAATTCTTCGACGACGCGCTCGTGGCCGACAACGGAATCGGCGAAGCGGCGCGCGCAGATCTTTCGGCGGTATTCGAGCGCGATCCCGCCTGTCACAGCTACATCCAGGCCTTTCTGTTTTTCAAAGGTTTTCATGCGCTGCAGTGTTACAGGATCGCGCACTGGTTGTGGCAAAACGGACGGACAACGCTCGCCTATTTCCTGCAGAGCCGCGTCTCGCAGCTATTCGCCGTCGATATTCATCCTGCGGCAAAAATCGGGCGCGGAATCATGATGGATCACGCCACCGGAATTGTCATCGGAGAAACGGCCGTCGTTGGCGATGATGTCTCCATGCTCCACGGCGTAACCCTTGGCGGTTCAGGCAAGGAGAAGGGCGACCGGCATCCCAAGATACGACGCGGCGTGCTGCTCTCCGCCGGTGCAAAGGTACTCGGCAATATCGAGGTCGGCGAATATTCGCGCGTCGGCGCGGGCAGTGTGGTACTGGCCTCGGTGCCGGCGCATTGCACCGTGGCCGGCGTGCCGGCCCGCGTGATCGGCTGCGCGGGTTCGGAACGCCCTTCGCAGACGATGGATCAGCACATTCCGCCGATCGAGAGCGAACCTTAACCGAGCGCCTTGATCTCCGCTGCGAGAGCCGCGGCATTCTCGGTTGACGTCGTCACAAGGCGCGCGCGACCGGATCGGTCGAACATGAACAGCGAGTCCGCGTGCATTACGTCGTACGCGCGGCCGGGTGCCGCGGGGGTGACCGCGTAGAGGACTCGATAGCGCCGCGCGAGCGCGGCGATGGCGTTGTCGCTTCCGCGGAGGCCATCGATTTGTCGGTCAAACGCGTTCACGTATTTCTTCAGAACCAGAATGGAGTCCCTTGCCGGGTCGACGGTCACGAACAGTACACGGACGTCCCTGGCATCAGGGCCAATACGCTTTAGCGCGACGGCGAGATTGGTGAGCGTCGTCGGACATTCGTCGGGGCAATGCGTGTATCCGAAGTAGAGCAGCACGACCTTGCCGCGATAGGACGCGGCGTTCACAGGCGCGCCATCATTCGCCCGCACCATCGAGAAGGAAAGTGGGGGCATCACGCCCGAGATATCGGTCGTGTCGGCTTCCGTGGCCCGGCCGCAGGCGGCAGCCGCGAGGCAAAGCGCAAGAAAAGGGCCGTACGCGAAACGGGGCAGGTGCATGCTGGGGCGTTAGCACAATCCGGCTGGCGGCGCGGTTCCCGTTGTGTAGGGCGCAGTGTGACCAAACGCCTCGCACTGTCGATATCCGACCCGCTATAAGGGCCCGCCGATGAGCACGTTTTCCGTTGCCGAAGCATCTTTTGCAAACCGCGATCGGGGTGCCTGGCTCGCCTATGGCGGGTTGCTCGGTGTCGGTGCATCCCTCTCGGTCGCGTGCCGTTTTTTCCCGGCCGATCTACCGTTCTGGATGCCGTGGGAATTTTCCTGGCCGGTATTTCTCGTCACCGCGCTCTCGCTCTACTGGTACATATCCGGGATTGTGCGGTTGCCGCGCGCGGCGCGCCCGTCGCTCTGGAGGCAAGGCGCGTTCTTCGCGGGCGTGATCGCGATTTACGCCGTGTTGCAGACGCGTGTGGATTATTACGCGCAGCACATGTTTTTCGTGCACCGTGCGCAGCATTTCGTGCTGCATCACATCGGCGCCTTTCTTGTAGCGATTGCGATGCCGGGGGAGGCGATCCTCGCCGGGACGCCGGATTTTCTTCGCCCGGTGGTATGCTCCAAGCCGGTCCGCCGGATCGTCGATGTCATTCAGCACCCAGCCGTCGCGCCGGTCTTGTTTGTGGGGCTGATCTATCTTTGGCTGATCCCGGCGTTCCACACCCGCGTCATGCTCGACCTTGACCTGTACAATGCGATGAACTGGAGCATGGCGATCGACGGAATTTTCTTCTGGTCCTTGATCCTCGATCACCGGCCCCGGCCTCCGGCCCGTCTTGGCTTCGGCATGCGTGCGCTGCTCGTTATAGCGGTCGAACCGCTGCAGATGGCGTTGGGGGCGGTTCTTTCTCTTTCGTCGACGGATTTCTATCCGGTCTATCGGATCTGCGGTCGGATCTGGGACATTCCGGCGCTCTCGGATCAGCATTATGGCGGTCTCATCATCTGGCTTCCGAGCACCATGACGAGTCTTGCCGGAATGATTTGCGTTCTTGTTTTCATGCGCCTCAGCGAGGAGCGGGCGGAAAGGGAAGCTCATGCTTAAGATTGCCGGACTATGTACGATCGCTGTCGGGTTTTGCATCGGGTCGGTCGCTCCAGCGAGTGCCGCGGGGATCGCGATATCCCATGGCTGGTTCCGGATGCTGCCGTCCGGCCAGCCCGCGGGGGGCTATTTCACTATGAAAAACAGCGGGACGAGGCCGGTTGACCTTGTTGCGGCACAAAGCGCCGCCTGCGGAATGCTGATGCTGCACCGGAGCGTCTCGAACAGCGGTACGAGCCGCATGGAAGACGTCAGGAGCGTGAGTATTCCTTCCGGTGGCACTTTTTCCTTCGCGCCGGGCGGATATCACCTCATGTGCATGGATCCCGGCGCCGCCATGGCTCCAGGAAAATCCGTACCGGTGACGCTCGTCTTCTCCGATGGCAGCAAAGTCAACGCCAACTTCGCCGTGAAAAACGCGGCTGGGGAATAAGCTGGGAGCTGCGGGTTGCGGATCAATACCCGATCGCCTGGCCGTCCTTGCGCATTTCGGATGCGCCCCAGTACACGTGGTTCTTCGCATCCCACATGATCGCCTGATAGCCGCCGAAGCCTCCCGTTCCCGGCACGATCTTGTAACCACGGCGCGTCAGTTCCGCCTTTACGGCGGGATCAATTCCCGTTTCCATTTCCACCGTTCCGACGCCCGTCGATGGTTCGCCGGTGGGTTCGGAGCCGCCGAAGTGCCGCCAACGCGCGGCATCGCCCGCTTCCTGCACATTCATGTTGAAATCGATGAGGTCGGTCAGGACCTGCACATGCCCCTGCGGTTGCATATCGCCGCCCATCAGGCCGAACGACAGAAACGGCTGGCCGTTCTTCATCACGAAACCCGGAATGATGGTGTGAAACGGACGCTTGCCGGGCGCATAGACATTCGCGGCCTTGGGATCGAGCGAATAAAGCTCGCCGCGGTCCTGGAACATGAAGCCGAGATGATCGGCCACGAGGCCCGATCCCATGCCGCGATAATTCGACTGGATCAGCGACACCATCATGCCGTCTTTGTCGGCGGTCGTCAGGTAGATCGTATCGCCTTCGTACAGTTTCGGGTCGCCCGGTCCGAAATTTGGATTGGCGTGCGAGAGGTCGATCAGCTTGCGACGCGCATCGGCATAGGAATCGGACAACAGCTCCTTCATCGGCACGTGCGCGAAAGCCGGATCGGCGTACCATTTGGCGAGATCTTCATAGACGAGCCGCTTGGTCTCGAGCATCGCCGTCAGGGTATCGGCCGACCCCACGCCCATTTTTTTGAGATCGAATCCCTTCAGGATTTGCAGCATCTGAAGCACGGCGGCGCCCTGGCCGTTCGGCGGCAGCTCGTACACGTCGTAGCCGCGGTAATTGACCGAAAGCGGCTCAACCCACTCGCCGTGATGCGTGGCGAAGTCTTCGTAGCGCAGATCGCCGCCGATGCGCCGGAAGTAGGCATCGATCGCGTGCGCGATGGCGCCTTTGTAAAAGACGTCGCGGCCCTCCTTGCCGATCAGCGAAAGCGTGTGCGCAAGGTCGGGGTTGCGGAAGATTTCGCCTTCGGCCGGCGTGTGGCCGTCGATGAGGTAGGTCGCGCGCGCGTTGTCGAATTCCTCGATCAGCGCGCGGTTTTTCTCGAAGGCGGCCATGCTGGCTTTCCAGTACTGCGCAATGAGCTGCGTCACCGGAAAGCCGTTGCTGGCGTACGCAATGGCCGGCGCGAGATCGTCCTTCATCGGCAAGCGGCCGAACTTCTCGTGAAGCGCGAACCAGGCATCGACGGTGCCGGGCACCGTCACGGGAAGCGAACCGAAAGGCGGGATGTGCGGCTTCGGTGTTTCGCCGGCCTTCGTCCACGCGGCGTGCACCTCCGCCGTCATCCTGGCCAGGTCGCGGCCCAGTGCCGCGCGTCCGGAGCCGTTATAGCCGTACAGTTTGTGGGATTTTGGATCCCACACGATCGCGAAGAGATCGCCGCCGATACCGTTCAACACCGGCTGCATCAAGCCGATTGCAGCGTTTGCGGCTATTGCCGCGTCCATCGCGCTGCCACCCTTTTTCAAAATATCGATGGCGATCTGCGAGGCAAGCGGCTGCTCGGTCGCCGCCATGCCGTGTTGTGCAAGCACGGGCGAGCGTGTTGCCCAGGGAACGCCCGAATAGCGGTCGCCCCGGCTGATCTGCGCGTCTGCTGCCGTTGCCGTCGCTAGAGTCATCGCCAGTGCTGCCGCTTTCCAGCCGGGCCTCATGAAACCTCCGGCATGCGAACGTGGCAGGAGGGCAAGCCGTTCTTTTCGAAGTAGCGCTGGTGATAGTCCTCGGCCGGCCAGAAAGCGGGCGCGGGCTCGATGGTGGTGACGATCGGGCGCTTGAAGCGGCCCGCCAGCGCCTCCTTTTTGGCGCGCGCGAGGCGTTCCTGTTCGGGAGAATGGGTGAAGATCACCGAACGATATTGTGTCCCCACATCGGGCCCCTGCCGGTTCAGCTGCGTGGGGTCATGGTTCTGGAAAAACACGTCGAGCAATCGGTCATACGAAACTTTCTCCGGATCAAACGTTACCTGCACAACTTCAGCATGTCCGGTGCGGTCGCTGCAAACGTCCCTGTAGGTGGGATTTTGCGTGTGTCCGCCCGCGTAGCCGGAAACGGCGTCAATTACGCCCGGCACCTCGCGAAAAAACGATTCTACGCCCCAGAAACATCCCGCCCCAAAGGTCGCCAGTTCCATATTGCTCTCCGTTGTGATTGGGCCTTCTTAACATAGTGCATGGTCGGCGAGTGGTGAACTTGACAGATTGCAGCCATTCCGCGTCATTCCGGCGGAACTGATACGAGTTGACGATGAAAGTGGTGATTATCGGCGCGGGCGTTGCCGGCCTTGGCATCGGCTGGCGGCTTGCGCAGCAGCGAATTGAAACGGTTATCCTCGAACGTGCGCAGCCGGGCCGTGGGGCAACATGGGCGTCCGCCGGCATGATCGCCGCGCCGCAGGCGTCCGGGAAGAGCCATCCGTCGGAGGCGCAGCTCGCAGACAGCGGCGCGGAACTCTGGCGCTCCTTTGCGGCCGAGGTGGAAGAGGCGAGCCGCCGCGGCATCGCTTACCTGGTCAATGGCGGCATGCTGCTCGCGCGCACGCCGGAGGAAACTGATCGGCTTCGCAGCATGGCGAAGTCGGGCATGGGCGAATTCCTATCGGCCGACAGTGCGCGAATCAAGGAACCGCGGCTCGCGGCGAGCGTCGATGCCGCGTTGTGGAATGCGGATCAGGGGAAAGTGGACAATCGCGCACTCGGTCGCGCGCTGGCGGCGGCGTTCGTCCGCGCCGGCGGGCATCTGCAGCTCAACGAGGCGGCCGTGCGCTTCGAATTCCAAGGGGACCGGATAGTGGGTGTGCGCACGCCGTTCGCGCTGCAGACGGCCGACGCCTTCGTACTTGCGGCCGGTGCGTGGAGCGCGCAGATCGAAGGCCTGCCGCCGGATGCGCGGCCGCCGGTCGTTCCCGTCAAAGGCGAAATGCTCGCGCTCGAACCGCCGTCCGGCGAAATCTTGCCGGGGCCGTCGATCGGTGGCGGCGAGATTTATCTCGTATCGCAACGCGAACGCCTGCTCGTCGGCGCAACGGTCGAGCGCGTGGGCTTCGATTCGGGTCTGACGGAAAAATCGTCCGAATGGCTGTGCGATCAGGCGTTCGCTCTGATCCCGTGTTTGCGCGATTGGGCGATCGCGGAGCACTGGGCGGGCCTGCGGCCGGGTTCGCCCGATGACCTTCCGATCATCGGCGAAACCGTTGTACCGAAGCTGTTTGTTGCGAGCGGTCAATACAGGAATGGCGTCCTGTACGCGCCCGCGATCGCGGACGCCGTCGCGGCAATGGTCACCGGCCAGCCGGTACCCGAATATTTCGCCGCGTTCGATCCGCGTCGGTTTCTCGCGCACGCCAACCCCGCAACCGAATATGCCGAATAGTGCGCGAGACATTCCCGTGATGAGCGACGATCGCGGCTTGCCCGGGAACAGCGAACCCGTGCCCGCCGCAACGATACTCTTGTTGCGAGACGGTGAAAGCGGGCTCGAAGTGTTCATGGTGCGGCGGCACCATGAAATCGAATTTGCCGCCGGCGCCCTGGTCTTTCCGGGTGGCAAGGCGGCGCCCGGTGATTTCGATCCCGGTATCAGCGATTTATCCGACAGCGTTCCGGCGTGGAGCGCCGGGCTGCGCGTCGTCGCCGTGGCCGCTATTCGCGAAGCGTTCGAGGAAGCGGGCGTGCTGATCGCCCGCGACCGGGACACCGGCGAGTTCGTGAGCGAAACGCGCCTTGCCGCGCTCGATGACTATCGCGAACGCATCGAGAAAGGAGAAACGTCTCTGCTCGCCATGCTGCGTGAGGAACGATTGCGGCTCGCCTGCGACGGGCTGGTTCATTTCGCGCACTGGGTCACGCCGAGACACTTGCCGCGGCGCTACGACACGCATTTCTTTCTCGTACGCGCGCCGCTCGGCCACGCCGGGCAGCATTGCGGCCGCGAGTCCGTGGATTCGCTCTGGGTGCGCCCGCAGGAGGCGATCGCCAGGCGGAAAGCGTGGCGGATCATGTTTCCGACACGGCTCAACCTGATGAAGCTCGCCGAGGCAAACACGGTGGAGGATGCACTCTTCCGCGCCCGCCGGGAGCCACCGGTGATGGTCGAGCCGTGGGTGGAGGAAACGCCGGACGGCAAACGCCTGCGCATCCGCGAAGACGCGGGCTATGCGCTCACCGACGTTCCCCTCAAGGACGGGTGAGGCAGGCGCGCAACGTTTCGTCATAAAGTGCACGGTTGTACCTTCCTCGCCGCATAACAGCGATCTTATCAGCGAACATCAGCGATCTGCGGCAAAAGCGCGCAAACGTCCGCGCGCGCGGCACGTTCCGGTTGTACGGAGCTTTCGGTGACCGGAGCGCGACCGTTCCGCATCCAGACCGCGAACGATCACAACAAAAAACCCGCCGTCGAAGGACGCCGGGCGCACGAACGAGTATCGCAAAATCTGTAGCAGGTTTGATCAAAACTGTCCAGCGATACGATCCGCGGTAGTGGGGTCAGTTTGAATTTTGAATGGGCCTGCAGCGACCAAGTTCGCCTTAGCCACCGCGGTTGCAGGATTTTGCTGCGTTTGAAGCGACGGTTTCCTTCCGGTGGCACGCAATGGGCCAAGTGACCGTTTTGCCGCCATCAGAAACTTGTGTGTCTGGTCGGTCGTATCCCAGAGGACAAAACCTCATCGCTTCCTGATTCAGTTCGTGCGTCGGATCATCCCCCTTTTTTAGATCGGTCGCATAGACAGCATGCGGGACCTCTTCACAAGCGGATATGATAATGCCCATTCGATAGGCTGGGGCCTCGGTAGCGGCGGCACTTAATATGAGCGCCGCTCCCAGTGTTGTCCAAAAATTCATTTCTGGTTTTCCTGTTCCCACGCTGCGAGGACCTTTACCATATCGGCCATTTCCCAAAGTTTGGTTAGGACGGCAAAGAAACATGCGCCGGCCGTCTTCCATCGCGCAAGACCATGCACATGCTGGCCCACCCACGTGGCTCACACGCGCCTGCGTTCAGATAGTCGGGCCAACACCATGCGCGCCCAATCTTTGCGCCCAGGTTTTCGGCGTAGCCATGTAATTGTTGGAATTGGTCCATCGGAAGATTCCGAGATCGTAGCCGTAGGAGACGGTAACGCCGAGATTCTGCTCGCCCAGGATTGAGGGGCTTGCTCGAAGGACCGCATCTGCAATCTCATCCCGTGTGGCTTCGAGAGAACGCGGCACGCCGCGTAAGCGGACATTGATCACCAGCGCCGTGCGCGTCATTGAGGAGGAGTAAAAAGTGCTGATTCGGGCCTGCGTGTATTCAACGCCGGGGCGGGAGTTCACCACCTGTACCAATGCGGTGAGTTGATTCAGCGTGCGTGTCTGCGAGGACCACAAAAATTTCAAGGCCGTGACGGACAACAGAAGAATGAGCAAACCGCAGCCACCGGCAATGGCAAGGTGTGCCCTCCAAAACCGTCGTTCAACGGGTCGATGGACGCTCTCTCGCGTTACGACGAACGTCGCAGCAATGAGATCGTGGAGAGATTGCCGTGTGCGCCGGTTGAAGAGGTACAGATAGATTATGAGGCCAATCCCGCCAAAAACGATCACAGCGTCAAAAAACCCTACGACGATACCCAATGGCTGTGTCGGTGCGAGACCCGGAAAGAAAACACCGTTCAGATAGTACGGCGTCCAAAAAACGGCTGTTCGCAGAAGCGAACGCATCGGCGAAACGGGATTGCCCTCTCGATCCACAACGCACAGGCCCAACAACCGCTTTCCAGGGGTTGCGCCCCCGCCGAGCCTGCTGTTGAGCAGCCCGTAATACAGCAGCGTAATCACCGCTCCGATCAACCGGCCGCCCTGTCCGAATGCAGCGACCTGGCGGAACGCGAGAACACCGATGACAATGCCCACACAAGCGAGCAATGCCATGTCGATGAGGAGTGCAAAAATTCGCCGCCAGAATCCCGCGATTTGTGCCGGCTCTGGCATGGTTTCGCCGCCCGCCGGTGCGGGTTTAACGTTGGTTGACATGTGTCGCCCCTTCCGTCGCAAACCCTATCCGAATCTGCCGCTCTCGGAAAAGGGCGGAAAGCAGGCGCAAGATGGCGCTGCGCCGTCCCACCCCACGCGAGGCGGTTGGCATCCCGAGGCCAGTCATCCCGAGCGCGCAACCGGTTTACACTGCTTGGAGACGGCGGTTTCCCCGAACCTCGCGTGGCCTGGACGACTTCACCGAACGCCGAGAGCACGGCTTCGGAACGCTCCATGAAAATGAAATGGCTGGTACCATCTACAATCCGGCCGCTGACCGCGCGTGCAGTCGTGTGCAGGTTCAATGTGCGCCGCGATCCACGCCGAATACAGCGCATCGGCGCTGACCCCCTTCGGCCGGTTTGCCGTGAAATGAGCCTCATCCGAGGACAAGACGATCAGGGGAATGGAGCCGAGTTTGGAACGTGTCTGATATGGTGAAGGTGCGGGTTGAATGGGAACACAATGATGACGGGGCAGCAGATCAGAGCGATATGCTTCTTGTCATCGATAGCAACATGCGCTGCTTCGTGCGAGCACACCACTTCGCAGCAAGACATGGAGGCCAAATGCGGCGGGGAGCCGGGATTTAATCTTGTGAAGCATCCAGACGATGCAGTCCGAATCGCATGGGCAATGCTCGCGGCCGCCAAACCCAGGGAGGCGCGCTTGGTGAGCGAGCCTGAATGGGCGAGATCGTTCACGGCCACATTGCGCGGAGACATCTGGGAAGTGGCTGAAAATCCGGCCCCGCCCCGCACGTACAGCACTTTTGTGCTCAGGGTCTGCGCCAACGATGGCCGCTTCCTGGGCGCGGAGATTTCCGATTAGACTTCAAACTGGACACCACCAATAACGGGTTCAGTGGTCCGGCTTGGCGGCCCGCTGACAGGTTGACGATCAGCACACGGAGCAATCCATCAACAGGCGGGCTTGCCCACACCCCTGTGGATATGTGGACGACAATGGCCGGAACGAAGCCGAAGCCGCTTTCCCCTGCCGGAGATCGCCGCCTGGAGGGGTGGGGGTGGATTGTGCGCATCATTTCCCTTGCGCACACCCCCGCAGCGCCCAAAGTGCTGCTCTTACGGTACTGCAGCGATGGTGTAGCATGAGCGATCGGCATGTCTTTCCCGAGCTGTTCGCAATGGCTGACGATGTTCGCCCTGATGGCGGCCATCCCGATGGAACCGGCGTAATCTCCCATCACGCGCTTCACGAAATGACGCGTCGGGGGGAGATTTACGCGCCCCTGGTGCCATTCGACACCGACCAGATCCAGCCGGCGAGCATTGACTTGAGGCTTGCCCGGCGGGCGTGGCGCGTCCGCGCCAGCTTTCTTCCCGGCAAGGATCACACGGTCGAGCAGCGAATCGAAACACTCGGCGGCACAAAAATTGATTTGCGCCAGGATGCCGTATTTGAAAGCGGCGTCGTGTATGTGGTCGAGCTGTTGGAGCGCACCAGGCTGGCCAATGGTCTGTGGGGGATTGCAAATCCAAAGAGTTCGACGGGGCGGCTGGACGTTCTCGCCCGCCTCATCACGGATGGGGGCACCCATTTTGATATCGTCCGCCGCGGCTATGACGGGCCCCTGTATGTCGAGGTTGCACCGCAGGCGTTCAGCATTGTGGTGCGCGAGGGGCTCCGGCTGAACCAGTTGCGGTTTGTGCGCGGGACGGCGCCCGGCGTGCCGGTCGGCACCGTCGGCGGCCTCGCCGAAATGTACAAGGCCGGGAAACTCGTGAAGCCGGACGGGGCATTGTTGCCCATGCGTGGGCCACACGTCCCGGTATCGATCGATCTTCGCGGCGCCGGCCCCGAAAGCATCGTCGGCTATCGGGCGAAAAAGACCACCGACACGATCGATATGGGCTTGATCGGGCACTACGATCCCCGGGAGTTCTGGGACAAAATTCAGGACGTTGACGGGCGGCTCCCGCTTGACGAGGGCGAGTTCTACATTCTGGCGACGAGGGAGGAAGTCGGCGTGCCGCCGGAATTCGCCGCAGAGATGGTACCCTTTGATACGTCGTCCGGCGAGTTCCGGGTCCATTACGCCGGCTTCTTCGACCCGGGGTTTGGCTATCATGAAGGGCGCGCGCAGGGCAGCAAGGCCGTACTGGAGGTACGCTCGTTCGGTGTGTCATTCATGTTGGAGCACGGACAGACCGTAGGGTGGCTGAACTACAGCAGATTGGCTGGCGGTGCGCCGGGCAAGCTGTACGGCACGCAGATGCGGTCGAACTACCAGGGGCAGGGCGTAAAACTCGCCAAGCACTTCAAGCCGTGGCCGGCTTAGGTAGTGCCCTGATTTGAATTCCGGCGGTTTGCGTGCCGCTGAAAAAAACCGAACCGCTAAAGGTGTCATGCTGCGGCCCCCCGTCCGCGCTCCGCAACGGGAGCCTCAATTCCCGATATGCGCCTTCAGGAACCGCTCGACCTCGGCCAACAGCTGCATGCGCGCCTTTTCCTCGTGCAGGTAGTGATCGTCGCCGGCGAGCCTGTCGAATTCGACCTGCTTTCCGGCTTTTTGCAGTGCGCTTTGCTCGATCTCGCTCTGTTCAATGGGGACCGTCGTGTCGTTTTCGCTGTGTACCAGAAGCACGGGCGCCTTGACCCGATCGGCGTGCCGGTAAGGCGATGCCGCGTCCTCATGCGCGGAGACGTCGGACGCACCCATGTACTGGTCCCATTCGGAAACCGCGCTCGATTTGCTGCCATAGGCGAGCGTCAGGCGGTAGCGCATGCGCGCGAGGTCGGAGATGCCGGCATAGCGCGGATCATGCTGATCCCCCTCGACATCCCAGCACGGACGATAACCAAGATTCGCGGAATGGAAAGGCTTGTCGGCCGCCGGGCCGGGTCGTCAAGGCAAAGCCGTCCCCAATGAACAAGGTCACGGTACAAGTCTATTGAATAACCGCGAGGCTGAGGCCGTCGTTAGCCGTTTTCCACGGCCCTGGCCATCGCGGTCACGGCGGAAGCGATCGCGGCGGGTCGAAATCCGGCACAGCCGAACACCACGTCGCGGGTTTGGCGCGGGGTTTGGTGGAATATGTCCATTCCACGCGCCACGATTCCCTCCCGCATGCAAAGCTCCGCGAATTGTTGTGCGTGATGGACGCGAAGCGACGCCACGACGTGGGTTCCGCAGTCCTTCTTCTGCGGCGCCACGATCCCGGGAACGTCCTTCTCGAGACGGCTGATCAGCGCGTCCCTGCGTTCGGGATAGGCGGAGGACAGGCGTCGCAAATGGTCATCGAGATGTCCGCCATTGAGGAAGTCTGCAAGAATCATCTGGTTGGGGAGGCTCGGGTATTCGTCCATGGCGACCTGCATCTCCAGGAATCGGTCGCGGAGAGATAAGGGACATACCGCGAAGGCAATGCCCAGGGCGGGAAACAAAACCGGATTGAATGAATCGACATAGATGGTTCGCAATCTGTCCGCCGCTATCTCCCGCTTTGCAACGCGTCGCCAGTCGGTGCTCTGCCAGTCGAAATTATCCTCCACGATCCATGCGTCCTGCGCGGAAGCCCAGGCGAGAAGCGCTGCGCGGCGGTCTTCCGTCATGATGGCGCAGGTCGGAAACTGGCAGGCCGGCGTGACGATCGCGAGTTTCGCCTGCGGCGCCGTGGCGACCCCGCAGGCCACATCCATTCCCGATTTGTCAACGGAAACCGGTACAAGGCGCATGCCGCAGTTCCGGAAATATTGTACGGCAGCGGTATATCCCGGATCTTCGACCCATGCTTCGGCGCCCAGGAGATCGAGAGCGCGTATCGCGAGGTCGATCGCAGCCTGCGTACTGGTTGTCACAATGATGTCGTCGGGGCCGCATTCGATCCCCCGCGAAAGGATGACGTGCGCGGCGATGGCTTCCCGCAGCGGTGGCCAGCCGAGCGCGCCCGGCTGTACAAGCGCAGCGCTTGAAATCTGTTTCCTGCGCCGGGACTGCAACCTGTTCCAGAGCGCCGAGGGAAAAAGGTCGATTGGGCGCGCGCAGGGAATCAGCGCGGGTGCGCGTGACACCGCGTGTCCCGGTTTTGCCGGCGGAGCCACCCGGGGTCCGTCATAGGTTACGTATGTGCCGGAGCCCTTGCGCCCCCGAACCCATCCATCCGCGACTATGCGATCCATCGCGTTCAGAACCGTATTTCGCGAAACGGCCATTTGCGCGGCCAGCACGCGCGAGGGTGGCAGTCTCATTCCCCGCGACCACGCTCCGGAGAGCACGAGCCAACGAATTCGTTGGTACACCCGCTCGTTGAGCGGCAAATCCCCGTCGGCATACCGCACTGTCCCGCTCCAGGTGCCCTGCAACGGCGAAGCTTGAAGGAAAACGCCGAAACACGCGCGCGCAATCGCATCCTTCACGCAAACGTGACTCCCGAAGATCGACGTGGCTCTTCCGGCGGCCAGGCCCGCGGCGCAAACGCCGTAACCGCAATTCGCAGGAATTCAGGGATTTTCCGGCGCGTCGGACATGTGCGTGTTCACGAAATCGCGAGGCTGTCCCGATCGAGCGCCGGAATTGGCTCTCGCTTCAGCCGGACAAAGCGGACGAACTCCGTACACCAATGTTCCACAAACGGGGATAACCATGACCAGAAAAGCACTGATGATATCGGCTGCGCTCACGGGCCTTGCAGCAGCGGCGCCGGCTTTCGCAGGGAGTACGCTCTATGCGCTTCCCCTGGTATCGGGCAGCACGTCAACCGCTGCGTTCGGAGTCACCGACAAGCTCGTTGTCACCGGATGGTACGCCGGCAGCAGCTCCATCCAGAACGGCTTTGTCGGACCGGCCGACGGCAGCGATTACACAACTTTCAACGACGATGGGGCCGGCGGCACGCAGCCGCGCGGTATAAACAAGAAGGGGTACATCACCGGCATCGACAACGTAGACAGCGGCGATGTAACCCAGTACGTACCGTACGAGCGCAGTCCCGACGGCACCATCACCGACATAACCATGGATGGCTCGCCGATGAACTATCTCGCCCAAGGCATCAACAAGAAGGGCGTCTTCACGGGCAGTTACCTCGATATGTCGGGCAACATCCTCGGCTACACGGGTAAGAACGCCCAGTTCCAGAACGGCATCACCCTGCCGGGCATCACCACGACCGCCGTCGCCGGCCGCGGCATCAACGACAAGGGCGACGTAGTCGGCTGGTATGCGGATGCCAGCGGAAACGAGCACGGGTTCCTGCTGAGCGGCGGGAATGCCACAACCATCGACAACCCTGGCGGCCCCACCAATCTCGAGGGGATCAACAACAGGGGCGAGATCAGTGGACTCTATACCGATTCGGCTGGCAACCGGCACGGGTTCAGCTACGACATTGCGAGCAAGACCTTTACCGAGATTTCGATACCCAATGCGACCTATGTTGAAGCCTGGGGCCTCAATGACAGGGGTGTCGTCGCGGTCGACGGAACCGGAGCAAACGGCGTCGTCGTCGGCTATCTGTACTGTCCGAAGGCGAGGGACTGCCCGAGCAGCGCTGCGAGGGTGAAGCGGCAGCCTCCGGTCCTCCACCGGCCCCTACGGCTACCTGCGACACAGCCCTGACCGGAAACGCCTGACCGAATAGAACCGTGAATCGGCGCCCCTTCCTGCCCCGGAGGGGCGCCGGTTTTTCTGTACGGGCGAGGATGAATAATCACCCGCCCTCAAGGGGAAGGTGATCTCATCAATCCACGAACTGCTCCGCCAGAACGCGTTCGTCGAGGCTGTGGCCCTGGTCGAAGAGCATCGTCATCGTGATCGAGCGGTCCTCGGCGACATCGACCGAGCGCACGTTGCGCACTTCCTTGTCGTCCGCCACCGCACTCACCGGCCGCTTTTCGGCTTCCATGATTTCAAACCGTGTGCGGGCGCGATGAGGGAGTAGCGCGCCGCGCCAGCGCCGCGGCCGGAAGGCGCTGATCGGCGTGAGCGCGAGTAGGTCGGCATCGATCGGCAGGATCGGCCCGTGCGCCGACAAATTGTACGCGGTGCTTCCGGCCGGCGTGGAAATCAGGATGCCGTCGCAGATCAGTTCGGGTATGCGCACTTTTCCGTCGACGAGAATGCGGAGCTTGGCCGCCTGGCGCGTCTCGCGCAGCAGCGATACTTCGTTGAAGGCGAGCGCGTCGACCGGCTTGCCGTCCCGCGTTTCGGCCGTCATGCGGAGCGGATGCACGCGCGCGGACTCGGCCGCGGCCAGGCGGTCGTGCAAATCGTCCTCGCGGAATTCGTTCATCAGGAAACCGATCGATCCGAAATTCATCCCGTAGATCGGCCTGTTGCGGTCGAGGAAAGCGTGCAGCGTCTGCAGCATGAAGCCGTCGCCGCCGAGCGCGACGACAATCTCGGCCTTGTCCGCGCCCGCGTCGTCATAGCGCGCTCGCATGCGCTTGAGAGCGTCCTCCGCCTCGGGGGAATCCGAGGCCACGAAATGCAGCGCTTTGGTCAAGCGGTTCAGCCCCCGGTGAGCGACATGGTCCGCGCGACGGCAAGCCGTTTGTTCCGTCGATCGATGACGAAATCGTGACCCTTGGGCTTTCGTGCGACGGCCTCGTCGATGGCCTGCTCGAGCAGCGCGTCGTTGGGCGACGCGCGCAGGGGCGTTCGGAGGTCCGCGCTGTCGTTCTGGCCGAGACACATGTACAGCGTACCGGTACAGCTCACGCGCACGCGATTGCAGCTTTCGCAGAAATTGTGGGTCAGCGGCGTGATGAAGCCCAGCCGGCCGCCGGTTTCCGCCACGCGTACGTAGCGGGCGGGACCGCCGGTTCGAAACGCGTCTTCCGCAAGCGTATACTTTCGTGCGAGGCGCGCGCGCACCAGCGACAGCGGCAGGTACTGTTCCACGCGCTCCGCATCCACCTCGCCGAGCGGCATGGTTTCGATCAGCGTGAGATCCATGCCCCGGCCATGCGCCCAGGCCAGCATGTCCTCGATCTCGTCTTCGTTCACATCTCTGAGCGCGACCATGTTGATCTTCACCGAGAGCCCGGACGACTGCGCGGCATCGACGCCAGCGAGTACCTTCTTCAGGTCGCCGCCGCGCGTGATGGCGCGGAACTTCTCGGCGTCGCGTGTGTCGAGCGAGACATTCACGCGCCGCACCCCTGCCGCGTGCAACGGCCCGGCGAAGCGCGCGAGCTGGCTTCCGTTGGTGGTCAGCGTCAGTTCGGCGAGGTCACGGCCGATCCCGTCGCCCAGCTTTTCAAACAGCTGCATCACGTCGCGGCGGACGAGCGGCTCGCCACCGGTGATTCGCAGCCGCTCGACACCCTTGTGGATGAAGGCGCGACAGAGCCGCTCCAGCTCTTCGAGCGTGAGCAGATCCTTCCGGGGCAGGAACGTCATGTGTTCCGGCATGCAATACACGCAGCGGAAATCGCAGCGGTCCGTCACCGAGACGCGCAGGTAGGTGATTTTTCGGCCGAACGGATCAAGCATGGAACAATTCTAGCCCAAGGGGTCGCCCGCCTGCTAATGCAAATGTTTGTGCCGTCGTCCTTATCCTGACCGGCTCGCAAAGGGCAATTTCCTCACCCCAAGCCTGTCGAAGGGTAAACCGAGAAAGCGCGTCGCAGAGAATGGACGCAGAGCCGCCGTTTCTACTCGCCATCGATCAGGGCACCACGTCTACCCGGGCGATTCTCTTCGACGCGCGGCTGACGCCGCTTGCCGCGCACGCGATCGAGCTTCGGCAGATCTATCCCGCAAACGGCTGGGTCGAGCACGATCCGGAGGAGATTTGGCAGGCGGTTCTCGCCTGCTGCCGGGTGGCCGTCAAAGGCGTTTCGCCGGGCGAAATCGCCGCGATCGGGCTGACCAACCAGCGCGAAACGACGGTGTTGTGGGAGCGGGCAACCGGCAGGCCCCTGCACAATGCCATTGTCTGGCAGGACCGCCGCACCGCCGACGCGTGCGCTGCGTTGAAGCAGCGCGGGCTCGAACCGCGAATCATCGAGCGTACGGGCCTCGTCATCGATCCCTATTTTTCGGCGACGAAACTCCAGTGGCTGCTCGATCACGTTCCCGATGCGCGTGTTCGCGCCGGGCGCGGCGAGCTTGCCTTCGGGACGATCGACAGCTGGCTGGTATTTCGCCTCACCGGCGGACGCGTCCACGCGACCGACGTAACCAACGCCTCACGCACCATGCTGTGCAACCTGCACACGCTTGAATGGGATGAAGACCTGCTGTCGCTGTTTCATATTCCGCGCGCGGTGCTGCCCGAGATCCGCGACACCGCCGGCGATTTCGGGGACACGGTTTCGGATGTGCTCGGCGCTGCAATTCCGATCCGCGGTGTTGCGGGGGACCAGCAGGCGGCGGCGTTCGGCCAGGCCTGTTTCGCGCAAGGTGAGGTCAAAGCCACGTACGGTACGGGATGCTTTGCGCTCGCGAACACGGGATCCGGCATTCCCATATCGGCGGAGCGCCTTCTTGCCACCGCCGCGTGGCGGATCGCCGGGCAGACGACCTATGCGCTGGAAGGCAGCATCTTCGTTGCGGGCGGCGTGGTGCAGTGGCTCCGCGATGCGCTCGGCGTTTTGAAATCCGCCGACGAAATCGAAGCTCTGGCCGGGAGTGCGCGCGCGCTTGCGGGCCTGTACTTCGTTCCGGCGTTCACGGGATTGGGCGCACCCCATTGGGACGCACATGCACGCGGTGGCATCTTTGGGCTTACGCGCGATACCGGAAAAGCCGAGATCGCCCGCGCGGCGCTCGATTCGGTCTGCTACCAGACGCGCGACCTCATCGAAGCGATGGGCCGCGACATGGCGCGCGGAGGTCTCGGCGCGCCCGCGGTTCTCAAGGTCGATGGCGGGATGGCGCGCAACGACGCATTCTGTCAGCGCCTTGCCGATATGACGGGCTGCAAGGTCGTTCGCCCGCGCGTCACGGAAACGACGACGCTTGGCGCGGCCGCGCTTGCGGCGCTGGCGACCGGCGTGTTTCGGGACGTATCCGAGATCGCGTCGTCGTGGTCGCTCGACCGCAATTTCCTGCCGCAGCTCGAGGCCCAGACAAGAGACAGCCTGTACGACGGCTGGCAGGACGCCGTCTCACGTGTACGTTCAACAACCTGAATAACGGAGCATATCATGGATACTTTGCTGCGCGTTGGGGACAGATTTGAGACAGGGCAGGGCGAGCCGGAGCCCGTGATCAATCCGCGCAGCGGGGCCCTCATTGCGCAGGTGCCGGAAGCGTCGCATGAGCAGGTCGCTGCGGCCGTGGGTGCTGCGGAGAAAGCATTCGAACCGTGGTCGCGGACCACGGCGGCGGAGCGGAGCGGCATGCTGCTCAAACTCGCCGACTGTATCGAAACGGAAGCCGAAGCCTTCGCCGATCTCGAGTCCCTGAACACGGGCAAGCCGAGGCATCTCGTTCTCGCCGATGAGATACCCTCGATCGTCGATTGCTTCCGCTTCTTTGCCGGTGCGGCGCGCACCGCCCACGCGCCTGCCGCCGGCGAATACATCGCCGGATACACATCCATGATCCGGCGCGATCCGGTAGGCGTCATCGCTTCGATCGCGCCGTGGAACTATCCGCTGATGATGGCTGCCTGGAAGCTCGCGCCGGCGCTCGCTGCGGGCAACACGATCGTCCTGAAACCATCGGAACAGACGCCGCTCACGACGCTGAAGCTCGCAAAACACATCGCCGAAATTTTTCCCGAAGGCGTTGTGAACATCATCGCCGGCCGCGGCGACACGGTAGGGAGCGCGTTGATCAACGACCCGCGCGTGGCGATGATTTCGTTGACGGGTGACGTGGCGACCGGCCGGAAGGTCATCGCCGCCGCTCAGGCCACGCTCAAGCGTACGCATCTCGAACTGGGCGGCAAGGCGCCCGTGATCGTTTTCGACGATGCCGACCTCGAAGCGGTCGTTTCGACGTTGCGCGGCGCAAGCTTTTACAATGCCGGCCAGGATTGTACGGCCGCGTGCCGCGTCTATGCCGCCGCCAGCGTCTACGACGATCTCATCGCCGAACTTGCCTCCGCCGCGTCGTCGTTGCGATTCAATCTGGCGGACGACAGCGAAAACGAAATCGGGCCGCTGATCTCGGCGCGGCAGCGCGAACGCGTGAACGCCTTTGTCGATCGCGCACGCGGGGGCAGGCACATGGATATCGTCGCTGGCGGGAATGCCGGTTCCGGTTCGGGCTTCTACTTCGAGCCAACAATCATAGCCGGCGCGCGGCAGGACGACGAGATCGTGCGGCGGGAAGTATTCGGACCAGTCGTTTCGGTGACGCGATTTCGCGAGGTCGAGGAGGCCGTCGCATGGGCGAACGACTCCGAATACGGTCTCGCCTCTTCCGTGTGGACGAAGGACATTTCGCGCGGCCTGGCGACAGCGGCGCGGCTTCGCTACGGCTGCACCTGGATCAACTGCCACTTCGTGCTCGCGAACGAGATGCCGCATGGCGGTCTCAGGCAATCCGGCTACGGCAAGGATCTGAGCACCTACGCGCTCGACGACTATTCCGTGGCCCGCCACGTGATGATCAACACCCAATGACTTGTGACAAAGGCACATTTATTGGGATTGACGGCCTCTTGACCCCGCGCCAACATGGGGATGCGGGCGAGGGGTGTTCAGAATGTCGAAGGCTGCATCCGCGGCGTTTCTGCTGACGGCACTGGTGGCATCGGGTTTCTCCGCAGAGCGGGCGGCGGCGCAAACAACGCCTCCTCAGGCCTCCAAGGGCGTTATCGAAGAAGTCGTTGTCACGGCCACGCGCCGCGCGGAGAGGCTGGACAGAGTACCCGCCAGCATCAGCGCCTTTACGGCGGCCGACATGCAGCAGCTCGACGCCAAAAGCATTGCCGATCTTGTCGGCTACACGCCGGGCGTGGACTTCGATCCGGTCAGCAAGGACATCTCGATCCGCGGCGTCAACTCGACCGCCGGCGATGCGACAACGGGCATCTATATCGACGATACGCCGATTCAGCTGCGCGCCTTGGGATTCGGCTCCGACAATACTTTGCCGGCGGTCTTCGATCTCGAGCGCGTGGAAGTGCTGCGCGGGCCCCAGGGCACGCTCTTCGGCGCCGGCTCGGAGGGCGGAACGGTCCGCTACATCACGCCAGCGCCGAGCCTTACCGATTTCAGCGGATTTGCGAAGGCAGAACTCGGAGACACACAATACGGCGCGCCGAGCTACGAACTCGGAGCCGCGATGGGCGGCCCGATCGATGAAAACGTGCTTGGTTTTCGCGCCAGCATCTGGGCCCGGCATGACGGCGGCTGGATCGACAAGGTCGATTACATGACCGGGCAGGAGCTGCAATCCAACACGAACTATGTCGATACGGCCGTGAGCCGCGTTGCGTTCCTGTGGCAGCCGCAAAGCAATTTTACCGTTACGCCAAGCGTTTTCTATCAGTACCGCGACCAGAACAACATCGATCAGTACTGGGTCGGCCTCTCCAATCCCGGCGACGGTGTCTACAAGACTGCAACGCCGGAAAACATGGGCGACCGCGACCAGTTCGTCCTGCCTGCGGTCCGGGCGGACTGGAAATTGAAGGACACCGAGCTGATCTCCGATACCTCCTATTTCAGCCGGCACGAACTCGTTCACGACTACAGCGCCACGCTGTACGATCTTTCGTATTTTCAGCAGGCCGTGGACTCCGGACTGGAGCCCGATTTCGTGACGCCGTGTACAGGCGGCCTGTGCGCGAAATACGCCGGGCTGGCCAATCCTCCGCCGCTGCTGACGCCGAATGGAATCGATCTTCCCGGCTTCGGCCACTACGAAGCCAACAACTACATCACCAACACGCAGGAGAACTTCACCCAGGAAGTGCGGCTTCAGTCCAGCGACCCCAATGCGCGCCTCGTCTGGGTTGGCGGCCTCTTCTACGAACACCAGACGCAACTGAGCGTGGAGGAAATCCGCGATCCCCAGCTGCCGGCGCTGACCGACTATCTCTGGGGCCGGTCGATGCTCGCAATATGGGGCGAGAACCTCCTGCCGAACGGCGACGACTACCTCAATCACACGCTCGGACATGAATGGCAGTTCGCCGCGTTTGGCAATGGCACCTACACGATCTGGGACGGCCTGAAATTCCAGGCCGGCGCACGCATCGCCGAGACGCATTTCGACTTTCTCAATTTCTCCGACGGGCCGCAGAATTTCGGGCCGTTCTATCCGGGGCCGGGGGCAAAGAACGAAACGCCCTTCACGCCGATGGCGAGTCTGACGTACCAGATGAATCCCGACGACATGGTCTATGCGACGGTTTCCAAGGGCTATCGCGTGGGCGGAGCCAATCCGTTGTTCCCCGTCCAGGCCTGTACCGAAATCACCACGGAACCCGAAGATTACGGGTCCGACACCGTCGTCAATTACGAACTCGGATCGAAGGACAAGTTCTTCAATGACACGGTACAGCTTTCCGGCAGCATTTATTACCTGAAATGGAGCAACATCCAGCAGCAGGTTTATCTTCCGTCCTGCGGCTTCCAGTATACGACCAATCAGGGCAGGGCGATCAGCAAGGGGTTCGATCTCGAGGGCGAATGGGCTGTCGCCGACGATTTCGACGTCGGCTTCACGGCCGGCTATGTCGACGCCTATTACGACAGCACCGTTGTTTCGGCCGGGCTGGTTCTGGCGAACAACGGGGACAAGCTTCCCGGACCGCCATGGACATTCTCGGTCAATGCGCAATATCGCAAGAACATCTTCGGACACGACGCCTATTTCACGCTGCAGGACCAGTTCCAGGGCACCGAGACGGGGCTGACGCCGTCGCGTGATCCGGGGACCACGCTGTTCGATCCGGGGCTTGTGCCGGAGCCGTCGACCAATGTCCTGACGCTTCGCGCCGGTACCACCTTCAACAGCTTCGACGTCTCGGTGTTCATGGACAACGTTCTGAACAGCCACCCGACGCTCGATCTGAACCACCAGGACGAGTACACGCTCCTCTACGAAGCATCGACGCTGCGGCCGCGCACA
>DATGGN010000199.1:0-16674 GCA_035308485.1 Rhizomicrobium sp. | reverse complement strand
AGCCGGAGTCGGTATCGGATTCCGACCCCTCAAAAGACAGGTCCGAGCCCGAGCCAGCCTGAAACGCGCCATTCGCGCCCAACCCGGCGAGATTTTGCAATGTACGACGATTGCGAGGGCGCGGCGCGAACGGCCCACAGCGCCGCGAACGGCGATGTCAGCCGTGCGCCGGCGCGTTCTTGGCCACGATTTCCAGCGAAGCGGCTTCTTCGTCGAAGCGTTGCGCCGCTGCCAGCAGGGCCATCAGGTCTTCTTCATCGGGAGTGGCGACCGCAATGGTGCGCAGCATTTCCGCGCCATTCCTGTACTGTACCGCCTTTCGCCATTCATTCATCTTCGGCGTCTTTTCTCTGTCACGGGGTTGGCTCCGGCGCTTTTTCTAACATAACGGTAATTAACCAGGCGTTTACGGGACGCCCGAGCGGAGTTCCAGGACGTGCGGGACATCCCTAGATCGGCAGGTGGACGACGAACCATGTCACGGCAACAATCGCGGCACCGGCGGCGAAGAGCCATGTCCAGCCGAACGCGGAAAGCAGACGCTCCCTTGGCCTTCGCGGCGCGCCGGATGTGCCGGTCATGCCCTCGGCGATGTTCGCGCCTGCCGTCAGCACGAAAAGATCGCTCTCGCGTTTCAGGGTCGAGAAACTCGCTTGCACGATCAGCCTCCCGGGCCGTTGACCCGAGGAGGCTAGGAGGGGCGCGTATCCGCCGCGTTAATGAATGCCTGCGTTTCCCGGCGCAATTTGCTTAAGGTTGTATGACCGCATTGATCGAGCGTCGGTTCCGTCGCGGGCTCTGCCCCACCAGGGGCCCCAGCCGCGCGATCAGCTTGCGTGCCCGCGCGCGAATGGCGGGGCTTCCTGTACGGCGAAGGGTTTCGAACAGCGGCAACAGCCGCGTGCGCAAGCGGCTGTCGTTTTCCGCAAAACAGGCCAGGCCCTCCATGCTGCAGACTCTCACAATTGTGCTCCTGTCATGGAGATAGCCGTGGAGGAGTTGCGCCGCGAGCCTGCGTTCGGGGGCGCTGAGTACAAGTCTCGGGAGCATCTGGGCCAGATGCCACCGCAGCTCCCGCTGCTCTACGCACGCGGCAAGCCTGAGAAGAGCTTTCTTGCGCGGTTGGAGCCAGTCCGGATGTACAACGGATACCTTTTCGGCGACGTCCGCGCATCGCATGCGAACGATGGCATCCTGCGACGTGATGCCCCCGATGATCGTCTTCAGCGTCGAACGATCGGCGAGGACGCGCCGCACCACATGGTTGGACGCCCCGATGGATCGCCGGTCACCCCCCGCCAATTGCCGCAGAACGTCGGTCACCTTCCAGGACGAAATCTCTTGCGCTGAACAGCGCGGGCGGCCGCGCGCCATTCAGAGCAGGAGCCCGTTTCTAGCGCCGGTGACAGGGGCAGTAGCAGCGGTGATGAATCCAGAGGCAGTGATGATGGTGCCGCCAGTGGTGGTGATGCATCATCGCACCCGGCGGTACCGGCGGCGGTGGGGGGGCCGATGGCGGCGGCGGCGGGGGAGGCGGCGGATGGGTTCCGGTATCGGACTGGGCGAGAGCACCGGATGCTGCGGCGAATACGAGAACAAGCGCGATCGCGGCGCCGCTGATTTTGCTGGACATAAAGATTTCCCCTCTGCTCGGCGATAAAGCATCCTATGCTACCGCGCTCGGAAACGCTTGTAAAACGTCCCTCGGGAATGCGCCTCTGAACGATGTCGATTCCGCACGATAAGGACCTGCCCTCCCGCCTGGACGGGATTGTGCGCGCGGTGAGGGCCCGGCACCTCGACCGCATAGCCGCGGGTTACGCGGTTACGGCGTGGGTTGTCGTCCAGGCGGCGTCGATCGTCGTCCCGAATTTCGATGTGAGCGCCCAGGCCGTCAGGGCGATCATCATATTTCTTCTCCTGGGTTTCCCGGCGACGCTCACCGGCGCGTGGTTTGCGGCGCCGCACGTTTCGCCTCACGTTGCGGCCGCTCATGCCCGAAAGAAACCGTCAAGAGCCGGTTATGCGCTCTTCGCCACGTGTACGGTGGTGCTGGTCGCCGTTGCCGTCGATCTTTCGTTGCTGCTTTCGCGCGCCTCGCCGGCCGTACATGCGCAGGGTTTGCCCGCAAACCCGGCGCCGCCGAAAAATTCCATCGCCGTCCTTCCCTTCGCCAATATGAGCGGCGATCCGAAGAAGGAGTATTTTTCCGACGGCATCGCGGAAGAACTGCTCGACGATCTCTCGGGCATGTCCCAATTGCGGGTGGCGGCACGAACCTCGTCCTTCGCGTTCAGGAATTCGACCGACAGCATCAAGGAGATTGCGCGGCTCCTGTCTGTACGCTCGGTGCTGGAGGGCAGCGTGCGCGAAAGCGGGCAGCATCTGCGCATATCGGTCGAACTGATCGACGCCGCGACCGGCTATCGCCTGTGGTCCTCGATCTACGACCACGATCTCACGGACATCCTGGTCGTCCAGGAAGACATCGCGCGCGCGATCACCGCGGCGCTCACGCGGCAATTCATACCGTCCGGGGCGCATTTGCCGGCCGCCAGGACCATCAACGCCGAGGCCTACCGCGCCTACCTCCTTGGCAAGCATCAGCTCGAGCCGCGGACGACCGAGGGCACACAGGCCGCCCTCGCCTCATTCCGGACGACCGTCTCGCTCGCCCCGGACTTTGCCGACGGATTCGCGGCGCTGGCGGACGCAAACATCGTCCTCGCCGACAAGATGCCGGAGCGCAGCGATCTGATCCCGGCCGCGGAAACGGCGACCAACACCGCGCTTCGGCTCGACCCGAACAATGTCGGGGCGCTCAGCGCGCATCTCGACATTTCGCTTCACAAGCTCGATTGGCGCGGCGCCATCGGCGATTCCCGAAAGCTGGAGCAGGCTGCGCCGAACAGCGTGAAAGTGCTCCACGAGATGTTTCGGTTTTTCACATTGATGGCGTTTCCCGATCTGGCTCTGGCCGCCGCCCGGGGCGCTTCGCGCCTCGACCCGCTTTCGTTTGCCGATCGGTTCAACATGGCGAGCATACTCCTGCACGACGCGCGCTTTCCCGAGGCGATCGAAGCGGGAAAAGCGGCTCTCGCCTTGCGCCCCCATCATGCGGTTGCGCTCGCGATCGTCTGTACAGCGGCTGCCAACGCGGGACAAGCCGGTCTCGCCGCCGCGACGTACGCGGAGCTTTCGCAGTTGAAGCCCGACGTCGGCGCCCACTCGGAAGACGATACGGCGCGGCCATTGTGCGCGTTCGCAATCGCCATTGCGCAACATCGCACCCGCGATGCCCACCGGATCGTGGACGGTCTGGCGGATGGATTTCCGCGCAGCGGCATCAGCGCCTATTCGCTCGCCCAGAAATACGCGATCGCCGGCGACTTCGACAAAGCGGATTCCTGGTTCGGACGCTCGTACGACGATCGCGAATTTTCGCTTTTCGTCCTTCCCGGCGACAAACTGGTGCCGTCGGCGTTTCGCGATACGCCGGAATATCGGGCGCTGCTTGCCCGCCCGCTCTTCCGCGACTGGCAAGGCGCGCACGACCAGCTCGCGAGCAGTCTCGCCGGAGGGTGAAACAACGGCCAGGTGTGTTCGGGATTCGAGGCGGCGTTTGCGGAGGTAAGGCGCCGCCTGACCTCGCAGGCGGAGACCGGAACTACATCAAAGGATAAGGGTTTTCCGATAGCCTGATCTGCTGAGGCCCCCCGGAACCCACGAATGCCCGAACGCGAGGAGAAGGGTCGCGAGCGAGCGCCTGACGGCCCGGACCGGGACGGGCAGCAGTCGCCGGACCGCAATGGCGGCCCCGAAAAGCGGCGCAGTTTTTTCGCCAACCCGCTCGTCCGGCTGGCGGCGGTTCTGATCGTCGTCGTGATCGTCATCGCCGGTGTGCTCTGGTGGCTCAACGCGCGCCAGTACGAAAGCACCGACGATGCCTTCATCGACACGCACATCGTGCAGGTGGCGCCGCAGATCGCGGGCCAGGTTTCGCGTGTCCATGTCGCCGACAATGAATTCGTGAAGGCCGGCCAACCGCTGGTCGATCTGAATTCCGCCGATGAGGAGTCGCGGCTCGCCCAGATCCTTGCGCAACAGGCGCAGGCCGAGATGCAGATCGCCCAGGCGCGTGCAACCGAAGCGGGTGCCACAGCCACGGAAAGAGGCGCGGCGGCGACCGCGCAGAATGCCGCGCGCGATCTTGCGCGCTACCGGTTCCTGAAGCGCACCGCGCCGGCCGCAGTCGCGCAACAACAGATGGATCAGGCGCAGGCGACCGCGAAGAGCGCGGCCGCGCAGCGCGAAGCGGCGGAGGCACAGATCAAAGGCGCCGCGGCGCAGATCACCGGCGCCGAGGCGCAGATCAGGGTCCTGAAGGCCCAGGAAGTACAGGCGCGGATCAACCTCGGCTACACGCGCATTGTCGCGCCGCTGGCCGGCACGATCGCGCAGAAGACGGTTGCTCTCGGAAATTACGTAACGCCGGGCACGCAGATGATGGCGATCGTGCCGCTCGCGATCTGGGTGACTGCGAATTTCAAGGAGACGCAGCTTGCGCATATGCGGGTGGGCCAGCCGGTCACGGTGAGCGTCGACGCCTGTCCGGATGCCGACATTCGCGGCCACGTCGATTCGATACAACGCGGCGCCGGCCAGGCCTTCGGCATTCTGCCGCCGGAAAACGCGACGGGAAACTACGTCAAGGTTGTACAGCGGGTGCCGGTGAAGATCGTGATCGACCGCGTGCCGCGCGAGTGCCTGCTGGGTCCCGGCATGAGCGTGGAGCCGCAGGTGAAGGTGCGCTGATGCCGGCCGCCGGCCGACACCGGTGGACGCCGGAACGCTCGGTCGCGGGGAAGCGCAATCCCTGGTCGATCGTGGGGGTGATTTCGATCGCCACCTTCATGGTGGTGCTCGACGCCTCGATCGCCAACGTGGCGCTCGCACACATCGCCGGCAGCCTTTCGGTGAGTTACGACGAGGCGACATGGGTGATCACGAGCTTTCTCATCGCCAATGCCGTGATCATTCCCGTCAGCGGCTGGCTTGCCGACGTGATCGGCCGCAAGCGCTATTACATGATCTCGGTCGCGCTCTTCACGATTTCATCCTTCGTCTGCGGCATTTCCAACAGCCTGACGATGCTCGTTGTCGCGCGCATCTTCCAGGGCATTGGCGGGGGCGGGCTGACGCCGGTTGAACAGTCGATGCTGGTCGACACGTTTCCGCCGGAAAAGCGGGGACCCGCTTTTGCGGCGTACGGCATTGTAGTGATCGTTGGACCGATCTTCGGGCCGACGCTCGGAGGCTGGATCACCGATGCGCTTTCCTGGAACTGGGTGTTCCTCATCAACGTACCGTTTGGAATCCTCTCGCTTGTCCTCGTCAGCATGTTCGTCGACGAACCGGAGGCCATCCGGCGGAAGAGCCGTGAAATGCGCGCGCACGGATTGCGCATGGATTTCCTGGGCTTTGCGCTCATTGCGCTTGCGCTGGGCTGTCTCGAGGTCACGCTCGACCGCGGGCAGCGCAACGACTGGTTTTCGAGCACCACGATCTGCATTACCGCCGCGGTCGCGGCTGTTTCGTTCCTGATCTTTCTTCCGTGGGAGTGGACGCGGAAGGATCCGATCGTGCCGATTCGGATGTATCTCCGGCGCAATTTCGGCATCGCCAACGTGTTCATGCTGCTGATGGGCGTGATCGTGTTCGGCACGACGCAGTTCATCCCGCAGTTCCTCCAGGAAGTGATGGGCTACAGCGCGACCGATGCGGGCCTCGCCCTGACCATGGGGGGACTCGCGACGCTCCTCGTGATGCCGCTCGCCGGCTTTCTCACCGGCCGCGTGGACCCGCGCATCCTGATCGGGAGCGCGTTTGCGATTCAGGTGGCGGCAATGTGGAATCTGAGCCACTTCACCACCCAGATCTCCTTCAATGACGCGGCATTCGCGCGTCTCATTCAATCCATAGGATTGCCGTTCCTGTTCGTGCCGGTCAGCAACGCCGCCTATATCGGGCTTGCGCCCGAGGAGTCGAACCAGGCATCGGCCCTGCTCAACGTGTCCCGCAATCTCGGCGGCACGTTCGGCATCTCCCTCGTGCAGACGATGCTCGCCCAGCGCGCGCAGGTGCATCAGTCGCAATATGTCGAGACGCTGAACCCCCTCAATCCGAATTACGCACACGGCATCGCCCAGATCACGCACGCGCTTGTGGGCCGCGGCATCGAGCAGGCGCAGGCGGGCAAGATGGCGGCGGCGCTCCTCTACCGTCAACTGCTTCAGCAATCGGCGATGCTCTCCTATATCGACGTGTTTCACACGCTCATGATTCTCGTTGCACTGGCCCTGCCGCTCACACTTCTGATGCAGGGACCCGGCAAAGGCGGCGCCGGTACAGCGGCCGCAGCGCCATGAAACGCGCGATCGCAATTCTCGTACTTTTTCTCGCGGGCTGCGAAGTCGGTCCCGACTACAAACAACCCGACGTGCCGACGCCCCCTTCATTCAGCGAACTGCCGGCCGCGCGCGCCCAAACGCCCGCCGACGATGCAGCGCTTGCGAAATGGTGGACGCGCATCGACGATCCCGAGCTGCAAAGCCTCATTGCGCGCGCACTGGCGTCGAACCTCAATTTCAAAACGGCAGTCTCGCGAATCCGCGAAGCGCGAGAGCAGGTCATCATCGCCGGCGCAAAAGAATGGCCCGAGCTGAGCGCGACCGGAACGGGCCTCAACCTTCATTCGAACTCCAGTCCCATCGCCTCGGCGATCGGCGGCGGCGGACCAAACGCGCCGCCGTCGGCCCCGACCAACATCAAGATTTACTCGGCAGGTTTCGACGCAACCTGGGAGATCGACGTTTTCGGCGGCGTGCGCCGCGGCATCGAACAGGCGGAAGCAAACACGGAGGAAACGTCCTGGACCATGCGCGACGCGGAAGTGTCGCTGACCGCCGAAGTGGCCAACGACTATTTCAATCTGCGTACAGAGCAGGCGCGCATGGCGATCCTGCGGGACGAGATTGCGCGCCAGCGTGATGCGTTCCAATTGATCGGGGCGCGCAGGCGCGCCGGCTTCGTCACGCAACTCGACGTCAACCAGCAACAGACCCTGCTCTCGAATACGGCTGCACAATTGCCGACGATCGAGGCGGAGGCGCGCACCATGGAACACGCGATTTCCGTGCTCATCGGCGCGCCGCCGGAGGGAATTGCAAAGGAACTCGAGACAACCGCGGCGTTTCCGGCAATCACGGCGGATATTGCGGTCGGCTTGCCGTCCGATCTCTTGCGGCGGCGTCCCGACATCCGCGCAGCCGAGCGGAAGCTCGCCGCAGCAACCGCCGGAATCGGCGTCGCCGTCGCCGACCTTTATCCCAAATTCAACCTGGTCGGCGCGACGGCCTTTGTCGGCAATCATCTCGACACGTTGATCTCGGGCAACAATTTCGCGACCGTGGCATTCGGGCAGATCAGCTGGCCCGTTTTTCAGGGCGGGCAGATCCGCGCGAACATCCGCGCGAAGAAGGAAGAGACGCAGCAGGCCTATCTCGCCTATCAACAAACGGTGCTGAGCGCGATGCAGGAGACCGAAGACGCACTCACGCGCTACGCGCATGAAATGCAGCGCCAGGCGTCGCTCCGGACGACGGTGCAATCCGCACAATCGTCGGAAGCGATCGCTTCGGCGCAGTACCGCGCCGGCTTCGTTACCTATGTCAACGTGCTGTCGGCACAGACGGCGCGGCTCAGTGCGGAGGACGAACTCGCCCAGAGCCGGCAGGCGGCAGCCCAGGACCTGATTTCTCTGTACAAAGCTCTCGGTGGCGGCTGGCAGGGCTGAAAGATCATCCCCGTGTTCGCGTTTTCGTTTCCTCCCCGGTGCGAAGCATGGGGGAGGAAACGCGCCGGCACCTCCGCCCCTCACCACCAGCCGCGCCACTTGAACCAGGCGGTGGGCAGGACGGCCGAGAGCACGATCAGGAACAGGCCCCAGGCATAGCCGTAACGCCAGTGGTATTCGTGGATGGTGTCGAAATTCATTCCGTACATGCTGGCGATCAGGGTCGGCGGAATGCCGACGACGGAGACGATGGTCAACACCTTAAAGATGTCGTTCTGCTCGGTGTTGATGAACCCGAGCACCGCGTCGAGCAGAAACTGCACCTTGTCGGTCAGATGCACCTCGAAGTCGGCGAGCGACTGCAGATCCTTGTCCACGGTCTTGAGCCGCGCCTGGACCGCCTCGCCGATCCACGGCTTTCCGCTCTCCGCCGCAAACGGCGCGATGCGCTGCAGGCCGAGAATGCTGTCACGGATGTGGCTCAGGCGGTTTGCGACCGCTCCGATTTCGCGCAAGGTTTCCTTGAGCGCCCGATTCGAGCGCGTGACGTTGCGGCGCGTCTCCTGTTCGCTACGGCGAAATACGCCCCGTGCCGTGTCGTTCAGTCGGGCCGATATGTGTTCCAGAAGATCGGCCGAGTAGTCCACCATCGCTTCGACCAACAGAGCGAACATCTCCACGCTGGTGGCCGCGGTGCTCTTGCCCAGATGATCGAGCGCCGGCCCGATGGCATGCAGCTCGGCATAGCGAACGGTCACCAGCAGTTTCGGCGTCAGCACAAATCCCAGCGGCGTCGGTGCCGAATCTCCCGTCGGCGATTTCGACGCGATCGGCATGCTGAGCGTGAGCGTCTCGCCCTTCGCGCGGAGCCGGCTCGACGCTTCGATTTCCTCGAGCGCGCTGCGCGACGGGACTTCGACACCGCAATGCGCGGACGCTTTCGCTCTTTCATCTTCGGTCGGATCGAACAGATCGATCCAGACCGCGCGCTCCGGCGGCGCGCCTTCAGGATAGGTTGTCAGCATTGTCGGTCATCCTCTCCGGAATCGGCGTCGTTGCCAAGAAAGGCCTGCCGCAATAGGTTGCCCGGGTCGCGCCTGCCCGGAAACAAACGGTGTCACAAGGGGATATCCATGAAATCGCGCCTGTCTATCACCGTTGCCGCACTCCTTCTTCCGGCGCTTTCGCCGGCGCAGGCGCAACAGGTCCTGGCCAATCCCACGGTGCACTACGATGCGCGGCATGACGTTTCGCTTCCGCTGCGCGATTTGGCGCGGACGGCCGGGCAGCACCGCACCCAGATCGAAATGCCCGAACCCGGCCACAAACGGTTGCTTCCCGAGGGTCCCCCAGGCGCGGACACCGCCGTGCAGCGATTCTACCTGCCGACGATCCACACCGTTCCCGTTCTCTCCTTCGACGCCGTCCGCGAGGACGAACAGAACGCGCAGGTGCCCGACACCAATGGCGCGGTCGGAAGCACGCAGTTCGTCGAGATCACGAATTTCGACTATTCGGTGTACAACAAATCGACCGGCAAGAACGTGCTGAAGCCGACCGACACGAACACGATATTCGCCGGTTTCGGCGGGCGGTGCGAAAACACCGACCCCGGCGATCCGGTGGTGGTCTGGGACAGGCTCGCCGACCGCTGGCTCGTGTCCTACTTCAACTATGAGACCGCCTACGCGCTCTGCATCGCGGTTTCGAAGACCTCCGACGCGACAGGAATGTACAACCGCTACGAATATGATTACGATTACCTGCCGGACTATCCGAAATACGCCGTCTGGCCCGATGCGTACTACAGCACCTCCAACATCGACGGCGGCGCCGCCGAGCCCTGCGCCTACGACCGCAATGCCATGCTGAGCGGCGCTTCGGCCGCCGTGGTCTGTTTCACCCCGGCCAATGTTTCGAGCCTGCTGCCGTCGGATCTCGACGGCGCGACGGCGCCGCCCAAGGGCGCGCCGGACCACTATCTGCAGCTCGGCAATACCACCAACCTCCTGCAGGAATACGATTTCCATGTGAACTTCGCGAAACCAGGCAAGTCTACCTTCACGGGGCCAAACAACGTTACGGTGCCGAATTTCAACGAGGCCTGTTCCGGGTTCGGCTACTGCATTCCCCAACCGAACAGCGGCGAAGAAGTCGAGGGCCTCGGTGACCGGCTGATGTTCCGCCTCGCCTATCGCAATTTCGGCGATCACGAATCGCTCGTGGTGGCGCACAATGTTGCTCCGGCAAGCGGTTCGGCGGTTTCGGCGATGCGCTGGTACGAGTTGCGGGCGACGCCCGCCGGTGGCGCGTTCACGCTCTACCAGTCAGGCACGTTCCAGAACAAAAGCACGAGCCTGTGGATGGGCAGCGCCGCCATGGACAAGGACGGCAATATTGCGCTCGGCATGAGCGCGTCCAGCGACGCGAAGGATCCGAGCGTCTGGTACACCGGACGGCTCTCGAGCGATCCGCTTGGAAAGATGGAAGCCCCGACGACCGCCGCGAAAGGAACGGCGATTGAAACGGGCGACAGCCAGCGCTGGGGCGACTACTCGAGCATGAGCGTCGATCCGGGCGACGACTGCACGTTCTGGTACAGCCAGATGTACTACAACAAGAAGCACGGCGGCGCCGTCAGCGGCGACTGGGACACGCGCATTGCGGCGTTCAAGTTCGACGACTGCAATTAGGCGGGGTCGCCACGTGACTGAAAACGAAGGGGCGTTTCGATGGCAGCACGGAAGTCGTTTTTTCCTGCACTGGCGCTGACGGCGGTCATTGCCGCGGGTATCGGCTTTGGCGCGACCCACTTCTGGGACAATCGCGCCATTCAGAAGTTGACGGCCGAACGGGACGAGGCCCGTGACTGCCGCCGCTCGGGTACGACGGTTGCACCCTGCCCCGTCGCCTACCGGGGCACCAGAATCGAATGGCGCGATCGCATCCGGACGGTAGAAACGCCGGATCCGAAAAAGAGCGCGCGGATTGCCGTCCTGTCCGCCGAACTCGTCCGGGCCCATCGGGCCATCGCCGGTCTGGAACGCCGGAAAATGCGGCAGCGCGTGGCATCCGCCTATGGCTGGCAAAACGGAACGCGGCAATATCCGTACAACACCGACGAGCGCTGTCCGACAGGAAGCGTGGTCGTTTACGACCCGGGCCTTTCTGCAACCGGTGCGGCCCGCCGGCATTCGGGCGATCCCGGCGTCTGCTATGTACTGACAAAACTGCACAGAGTGGCGCTTTATTCACCCGGGCGTTGAAAGCGCTCGAAGCGTGTCGAACTGGACCATCGACGGATTGAATGCCGCACTCGCCGCCGGGCGAACGAACTGCGCGGATATCGTCGATATGGCGCTTGCCCATGCAAAGTATGTGGCAGGCGAAGGCAAGTGGGTTTTTCGCGCGCTGCGCATGGACGCAGCGCGGGGCGAAGCCGTCGAAGAGGACCTGCTGCGCGCGTCGCACACGGCCGGAACGCCGCTCGCGGGTTTGCCGGTCTCGATCAAGGACAACATCGACATCGCGGGCGAAGCGACCGGTGCCGGTTGCAAATTGCTCGAGGATGTGCCGGCCGCTACTTCCGATGCCGCGGTCGTAGCGCGGTTGAGGGCTGCGGGAGCCGTGATCGTCGGCCGCACGAACATGTCGGAACTGGCGTTCTCCGGTCTCGGCTACAACCGTTTTTACGGCACGCCTGCCAATCCCTGGGATCGTGCCACCCGCCGCCTTCCCGGCGGCTCGTCATCGGGCGCCGCGATCTCGGTGACGGACGGCATGGCGGTTGCGGCCATCGGAACGGACACGGGCGGCTCTGTACGGATTCCCGCGGCGCTGACGGGACTCGCCGGTTTCAAGCCGACCCAGGCACGCGTCCCGCGTGATGGCGTGCTGCCGCTGTCGACCCTGCTCGATACCGTCGGCCCGCTCGCGCGCACGGTCGCGGACTGCGCGCTCCTCGACCGCATTCTCGCGGACGACCCCAGACCGCTGCCGGCGATCGACGGACCGTTTCGACTCTGTACAGCAGACGATTTCATGCTGGCCGACGCCGACGAAACCGTCTTGTCCGCCTACGCGAGTGTCAGGAGCATCCTGCAGGGCTGCGGCATGTCGATCGATGCGCTGCCCGCCGGCGTGTTCAAAGAGGTTCCGCAATATGTCATGCGCGGGAGCTTCTCGAGCGAGGAGGCGTGGGCGCGCTTTGGCAAAGAGATCGAGGCACGGCCGCAGAATATCGACCCGCGCATTGCCGAACGCATCGCGCGCGGCCGCAGCATCACGGCCGACGACCACAAGGCGAACCTCGCTGCGCTCGGGGCCATGCGAGAGCGCTTCGAGCGCGCGATGGTGGCGTACGACGCGCTGATCGCACCGACGGTGCCCATTGTGGCGCCGCTGATCCGGGACATGGCCGATGACGACAAATTCCGCCGTGCCAACGCGCTCGTCCTGCGCAATCCCATGGTGGCGAACCTGCTCGACGCGCCGTCGCTCACCATTCCGTGTCACTTGCCCGGTACAGCGCCTGTCGGGCTCATGCTGATCGGCCCCCGCCTGTCCGACCGCCGTCTGCTGGCGATCGGACTGGCGCTGGAGCCTCTGCTGTCGGCCGGAGCCGGTTGAACCGGCTCAGGGCGTGCGGATGAAACCGTGCGACGCCGTGCGGCCGGTATCGGCGTAAAATCCCGTGATGACGCCGCGCTTGTTGATTCCGGTGGGCGTCGTTGCGTACACGGCATCCGGCGCGTCGAAGCTGGCGATGGAACCGCCGGGCTTCCGCACGAACCCATGCACGATATCGTCCGGCGTCTGATAGGTCCCGACGATCAGGCCGCCCGCATTGATGCCCGAAACCTCGGTGTCGACCGAATGCTTCGGATTGAAGGTGGTGATGGTTGCATCGGCCGCACGCACAAATCCGGTTTCCGCCGCTGTACCCTTGTCGAACTGGCCGGCGATTGTGCCCGCGTCGTTGATGGCATCGCCGGTTGTTTCGTCCGCTCCGATGGGTTTGAACAGCGTGAACGCGCCGTCGGGCGAGCGCACGAACGCGCGGTCCTTGAAATCCTGGCCGATGTACTCGCCGGTGATCGTGCCGGAATTGTTGACCGCATTGAAGGACGTAACGAGCGAACGATGGTAATTGATCACCGTGAACGTTCCGTCCGGATAGCGGATGAAACCCTGTGCCTTGACCTTCTCGGTCGAAAACGATCCGACGATGTTGCCGCTGGCGTCGAAGCCGGTGGCCCAGCTGTCCTTCGCATGCGGCGGATCGAAAACCGTGATCGTGCCGTCGCGCTCGCGCACGAACGCGTGCTCGTGATTGCGGTTCGTCTGGGTGTAACTGCCGCAGATGCGCCCGTCATCGTTGATCGCGTACGGGCGGGTGACCACGGAACCCTCGGGATCGAAACTGGTGATGGTGCCATCAGGCGCGCGCACGAACCCGCTCGCGTCCTGGTCGCCTACGCCGTAGAACCCGGTGATCGCGCCTGCGGCGTTGATGCCGAAGGGCGTCGTGAAACTCGATCCCGGAACGTCGAATTCGGTGAAGGTGGCAGCCTGTACAGATGTTGCCGCGAGCAACGCGAACGCTGCGAGGCCCGGTACGCCGAGCCGCAAAATCGATCGGTTTGTCATGCGTGTCCCCATCGTGCCCGGCTCCACGAGAAGCCGGTTTCGGGGAAAGCTAGCACAATGTAGGACGCTATCCTACATGTTTTGTTGACATACTGCGCACACCGCCCGCACGTCCTTACGTCGCCTGCCCCCGGCACTTCCGCTCCCAGTAGCCCGTGGCCTCGGGCCCTCTGACTTTCGCGCCTCCGTGCAGCGTCCGGTAGAGCGTGTAGGGGACGGTGATCTCCCAGGCGCCGTCCGCGTCCCGCCTCAACACGCGGCAGGGGACGTCTTCGGGCCAATGCCCGATTTTGATCGTGCCGGGCGGCGACGGCTCGGTCCGGTTCGGCGCAATCAGGACGAGCGACAACACGGCCGCCGTTCCGGCAAGCGCCTGCATTCGCGAGAGAATCACCCTCATCCCGACAGATCATACAGGATTCGGGCTCGAACCCTCTGGATCAAGGGTGAGGCACTGTTACAGTCTGGCAGCCTAGGAGCTACGAAACCAGTGCCGGGGTTCCAACGACGCGCTCCGAACCAACGGCCGCCGTCACCCCTGACCAGGTCCACGCCTGCCAGATGATGACCAGGGTGCACACGGTTTCAATCGTTGCGAAGAACAGGTACTCGGCAAAGGCGGGCGGGCGGCCCAGTCCGAGCAGGGGCGCAACGAATGTCGCGAAACCGTTTATCAGGGTCAGAACGCCAGCCGCGATGATGTTCGCGAGCCGGTTCGCTCTGAACGGAAGCAGGCGAGACGCCAGAATCATGGCGATGGGTATTTCCATCACGACCGCTGAACCCATCAGAAGCCCCGGGTAGAGCTTGAATGGGTGTCCCATGCCAACAATGTCCCACAGGGCAATGACATCGGCGTACAGGTAATTGAGCAACACGAATATCCACAGTACAGACAACCGCTCCTTTGTGTCGTGCATGTCAACCTCCCAAATTCAGAAGTGCCCCGCCGATATCATCGACAGCAGGGTGAGCGCCGCGTGCTGAAGAAATGAGCCGATGCCGTCGGCCGCCGAGGCGGCGAAGCGCAATTCCGCCTCCAAAGTCGTCAAGGCAAGCAGCAAGGGCGCCGTCGCGATGCGCAGCAGGAGCGAAAGGCCCTGCGCGCCAATCGACAATATGGCATGGACGATCGCGGATGCACGGACCAGCAGTTCCGCGCCGGCGATGGTGACGCCCGAACCGGGAGAACTCACACCCGTGATCTGCCGGTGGCGCAGCAGCAGGAGGATCGCAGCCGTGGTTGCGGCAGCGGGAAGAGCAAAGATCGATGCGCTCTTTGAGTCACGCAACAGCATTGGCAACTCCCGTGATTGCGTTCCGCCGGAACCAGCCGGTGAACCGCACGCGGATCATCCAGACGATGAGGAGCCCGAGCGGCACCAGCTGGGGAAGAAAGAAGATCAGGCCGACATGCACATGACCGGGCAAGAGCCGCGGCAGGCCGTTGGTGAAGGCCGAACCGGCGGCCATCAACAGGCCTGTACACATACGCCAGAGATGTCGGGCAATGCGCGGCGCACCGGAAATGCCACCAGCGAACAGAACTCGGAGGTCCGATAGCGCGGCAATCGCGATCACGACCGTGAAGGTGTACATGGCGATCAGCACCGGCCCTTTGATCGGCGTCGCGCTTTTGAATGGCAGCGGCAGGCCGGTCACGAGGTAGAAGCTGAAAACGCCGAAGAACAGCAGGAGAGCGAGGACCACGGCGAACGCCACCTTCTCGGCGAGACCGTTGGTGCCCGGCTTCCGCCACACGGTCAGCCATGCCGTCGCTACGAGATAGCCGGCGAACGTGCCGCCGAAGAAGTTCGGAATCTGGTCCGGGATGACCACCGCAAGGACCACCGCGAACACCGCCATCACCAGCATGGACGCTGTAAAGATGTTGCCGGCGTTGCGGTGAAGCCTGCCGCCCTTGCGCGCGCATGCCGCGACCGTACCGGAGAAGAGGCCGATCGTGCCGCCGCCGACGTGCAGCACGTAGGCGACGAGTGTCGCGTCGTGAAAGAGCGGCGTCATGCCGGCTGCTCCAATGCGCGCTTGGCGGCGGAGGCGTGTGTTCCAGGCGGGAGTTGCGTAATCGCGTGCGGCGTCATTGGTTTCCTCTGTCGCCGGCTCGAAAGCACGTCTCGGTTCACATCGGTTCGCGACGGCGCCGCAGCCACACGGCAGCGACGAAGAGCCCGACTGCCAGTACAAGTCCGATCCACAACCCGGGTGTGCCGACGAATTTCATCGGATCCGGCACGGGGAGGTGAAAAGCGTGACCGTGCGCCGAAGCCGCGGACCCGCGGGTATCGAAGTTCATGTGGCCCGAGCCGCCGGTGAACGCCGCGCCGAAGCTGCCGAAGATGCGGTCGTGGATCGCGCCGGAAATGTACGACGTATCGAAGGCGAGCTTTTCGAACACCGACAGCCCGATCGGCGGAACGACGGCCCAGAGGAACGGTTGCTTCTTCGCCCACGCCGACAGCACGAGGAAGTAGGCGTACATCGGCGCATGCCACAGCGTAAGCGTGACGATGCCGTAGGCCACGTCCGCCCACACCTGCGGCAGCGGAACCTGGCTCCACAGTTGCGCGAAGATGCCGCCGCGCGATGCATAGGCCGCCATGTCGAGCAGGTACATGAGGAGCTCGGTCGCGCAGATCACGACAAACGCGACGATCGGCAGGATGAGCATCGGAACAGTGATCTTGGAGAGCAGTGTCGTCAGGTCGGAAACCGGCATGGATTTCCAGAACAGGATGCTCCGGTCACGGCGCTCGTTGTACAGAGTGCCCAGGCAGTAGAAGACGCCGACCACGACGCTCGTCAGGACGATGGCGACGGCGGCGATCCCGAACGGCGCAACGCGGATGGCCATCAGGTTCTCGGGCGTGATCCTGGACATGCCCTTGATGGTAGGGGGCGTGCGCGCGACGCTGACGATGAAGCCGAAGAGGACAAACCCCGCCGCGGCGAGCGGCGCGATCCACACCGCGCGGCTTTCCCACAATTCGCGCCGTACCGACCAGAAATAGGGCCGGGTGGATTGTGCCGTGGTCATCGCCGCGGTCTGCGCCGCCGAAGACGAACCGGCATCTGCTTCGATGCTCATGCCGCCAACTTTCCTTTCTGCTGGTCGCCGCCCATGACCGCGACAAAGAGGTCACCGATCGAGG
>DATGGN010000198.1:0-4314 GCA_035308485.1 Rhizomicrobium sp. | reverse complement strand
AAGAGATCGCGCGACGGGCGCTCGACATTGCCGCGCAGATTTGCGTTTACACCAACAACCAGATCGTCGTTGAAAGCATCCGCACCGCATGAACTCCTTCACGCCGCGAGAAATCGTCTCGGAACTCGATCGTTTCATCGTGGGCCAGGGCGACGCCAAACGGGCGGTCGCCATCGCGCTGCGCAATCGTTGGCGTAGACAGCAGCTGGCGCCGGAAATGCGCGATGAGGTGCTGCCGAAGAATATATTGATGATCGGTCCCACGGGCGTCGGCAAAACCGAAATTTCGCGGCGGTTGGCGCGGCTCGCGCAGGCGCCGTTCATCAAGGTCGAAGCGACGAAATTCACGGAAGTCGGCTATGTCGGCCGCGATGTCGAACAGATCATCCGCGATCTCGTCGAGATCAGCCTTGCACAGGTGCGCGAGCGCCGCCGGCGCGACGTGGAATCCCAGGCCGAAGCGCACGCCGAAGACCGCGTGGTCGATTCACTGGCCGGCGCAAATGCGAGTCAGGTGACGCGGGAAACCATGCGGCGGCGCCTGCGCGCCGGCGAACTCGACGACAAGGAAATCGAAATCGAGGTACGCGACTCCTCAGGCGGTGCGCCGATGCTGGAGATTCCCGGCATGCCGGGCGCGCAGATCGGGATGATCAACATCGGCGACATGCTTGGAAAGGCGTTTGGCGGGCGCGCCCGCACGCGCCGAATGACGGTTGCGGAAGCCCATGAGCCGCTGGTGGCGGAGGAGGCCGACAAGCTGCTCGACAACGATGCCATCCAGCGCGACGCCATCGATGCGGTCGAGCAGAACGGCATCGTGTTCCTCGACGAAATCGACAAGATTTGCGCCCGCAGCGAATACCGCGGCGGCGGCGACGTGAGCCGCGAAGGTGTACAGCGCGATCTCCTGCCGCTCATCGAGGGCACGACCGTCGCCACCAAGTACGGCGGTGTGAAAACCGACTACATCCTGTTCATTGCATCCGGGGCCTTTCATCAGGCAAAGCCATCCGACCTGCTGCCGGAACTGCAGGGGCGTCTGCCTATCCGCGTCGAACTGAAAGCGCTGGGCCGTGACGATTTCCGGCGCATCCTGACCGAGCCGGAGGCCAGTCTCATCAAGCAGTACCGCGCGTTGCTCGACACCGAAGGCGTGACGCTCGATTTCTCCGAAGACGGCATCGACGCCATCGCCGACATCGCCGCGCACGTCAACGACACGGTCGAGAACATCGGCGCCCGCCGGCTTCAGACCGTGATGGAACGTGTTCTCGACGAGATCAGCTTCGGTGCAACCGACCGGTCGGGCGAGACGCTCACGATCGACGCACGCTACGTCCGCGCCCGGGTGGAGGAATTGGCGAAAGACCAGGACCTCTCGCGGTTCATCCTTTAGCCGCCTCTGGCCGCGCCGTTGACGGGTGCCGCTTTCCTTGCAAGGAGTGGCGCTTCTTTCCAAGGGTTTCCATCACAATGCCGGCGGCGAACTACCTTTTCACGAGCGAAAGCGTGTCCGAGGGCCATCCGGACAAGGTCTGCGACCGGATTTCGGACGAGATCGTCGATCTGTTCTTCCGTGAAGGGCCGAAGCACGATTTTTCGCCCAGGGATCTGCGCGTCGCCTGCGAGGCTTTGGCGACCACCAATCGTGTCGTCATCGCCGGCGAAACCCGCGGGCCCAAGGCGATCACGAGCGGCATGATCGAAGAGGCGGCACGCCGCGCGATTCATGACATCGGATACGAACAGGAAGGCTTTCACTGGAAAAAAGCGGGCGTGGAAGTCCTCCTTCATGCGCAGTCGCCGCACATCGCCCAGGGCGTGGACGCGTCCGGCAACAAGGACGAGGGCGCCGGCGATCAGGGCATCATGTTCGGCTACGCCTGCCGGGAAACGCCGGAACTGATGCCGGCGCCGATCCTGTACAGTCACAAGATTCTCCGGCTGATGGCGGAAGCCCGCCGATCGGGGCGCGAGCCGAAGCTCGGCCCCGACGCCAAGAGCCAGGTGACGCTTCGCTACGAGAACGGCGTGCCGGTTGAAGCGGTGCAGATCGTCGTTTCAACCCAGCACATGGACGAGAGCATGACCTCCGAAGACGTGCGCGAGGTCATCGAGCCCTATGTCCGCCGGGCGCTGCCGCAGGACTGGATCACCGACTCGACCGTCTGGCACGTCAACCCCACCGGTGCATTCGTCATCGGCGGCCCGGACGGCGATTGCGGACTTACGGGCCGCAAGATCATCGTCGACACCTATGGCGGCGCGGCACCCCATGGCGGCGGCGCGTTCTCGGGCAAGGATCCGACCAAAGTCGATCGCTCCGCCGCTTACGCGGCACGCTATCTCGCGAAAAACGTGGTTGCCGCGGAACTCGCCGACCGTTGTACGATCCAGATTTCCTATGCGATCGGCGTCTCCGATCCGCTCTCGCTCTATGTCGATTTGCACGGCACGGGGCGCGTGGACGAGTCGAAACTGCAAGGGATTTTGCCCGAACTGATGAGTCTGAAGCCTCGCGCCATTCGCGAAAAACTGGGGCTCAACCGGCCCATCTATGCGCGCACGGCGGCGTACGGCCATTTCGGCCGCGAGCCGGATGCGGAGGGCGGTTTTTCCTGGGAGCGCACCGACGAACTCGCGCCGGAGCTTGCCCGGGCTCTCTGAAAAGGGCGCAAACAGTGCCGGCGGACGGCGCCGCAAGCTGTACGGTCGCCGCAAAGGACCGAAGCTTTCCGCGCATCAGTCGGCGCTCGTCGAAACGCTAGTTCCCGAACTAAGGCTGGATATTCGCGGGGGCGCCGATCCGAAGAGCTGGTTCGGGCTTCCGGTCGACGACGTGTGGCTCGAGATCGGCTTCGGCGCCGGCGAGCATCTGCTCTGGCAGGTCCGACAGCATCGGAATGTCGGCATCATCGGCGCCGAACCGTACGAATCCGGCGTGGCAAAACTCCTCTCGAAATTGAGCGCTCTCGAGAATCGAGACGATCTCCTCGGGCGGGTCAGAATTCATGGGGGCGATGCGCGCGAGATCATCGACGCACTCCCGGATGCATCGCTCGGGCGTGTGTTTCTGCTCTTTCCGGATCCCTGGCCGAAGAAGCGTCACCACAAACGACGCTTCATTCAGATGGAAGCGCTCGACGCGCTGGCGCGCGTCATGAAACCGGGCGCAGAGTTTCGCTTCGCAAGCGACGATGCCTGCTACGTGTCATGGACGCTGGAGCGCGTTCTTGCGCACTCTGCGTTTTCGTGGATCGCCGAGAAGGCTGGCGACTGGTGCTTGCGGCCCATTGACTGGCCGCCGACGCGTTACGAAGAAAAAGCTCTGCATGGGACGCCCGTGTTCCTAAGAACGCAACGCCTGCGTGCAGCACCTTTTCGCTAAACTGTTGAATTCTATCGCTTTTTCGCGAGTGTGCGTGGAAGTCACTTCATCGGAAGGGGCTTGATTCTTTGCATTTGTACGCCTACATCAACGCCTTCCCGGAGCCCCGCTAAACTTACCGTGGGTATTCGGGCTAGCGAGGACCCCTGCGGGGGTCCTCTTAATTTTAGAGGATGATAGTCATGTCGCGCGCCGCGATCTTCGTGGATGCCGGGTATTTGTTCGCTCAAGGCTCCGCAGCTCTGGTTGGGGCAAAGCAACCAAGGTCGCAAATCCAGTTAAACGAGACCGCCGCAATTGCAGAGCTAAACGCAGTAGCGTACGCGAAGGCGGACAGTTGCGCCCTGCTGCGCATTTATTGGTACGACGGTGTTATTAGCTTCAAGGGACCGACTCTGGACCAGGAGCGCCTAGCCCACATGGACAATGTCAAGCTTCGCCTCGGGTTCATAAACAGTTCCGGCCAGCAGAAAGGTGTCGACTCCCTGATCGTGACTGATCTGATCGATCTTGCCAGAAATCATGCAATTACAGATGCTGTACTTCTTTCGGGTGACGAAGATGTTCGTATAGGTGTTCAAATTGCACAACAGTTTGGTGTCAGAGCGCATCTGATTGGAATCGCACCTGCGCGTGGTTCGCAGTCAAAAAACTTGTTGCAGGAAGCCGATACTACGACGGAGTGGGACAAAGTTATCGTATCGAAGTTCTTGTCAGTGGCATTGCCGACCGCTCAGAGCCCAATAGCGCCGGCAACCGCTATCATGCCTGCACCGCATGCTGGTACACTTAGTGGTGAAGTTGTTAACGCAGTTGAAGAATTCGTCAAGAGATTGGACGCTTCGACAGTTACCAAACTCAGGACACACTGGCAGACATCAGGAATAGTGCCGCCCGAGTTCGATGGTCCGCTACTGGCAATA
>DATGGN010000197.1:0-17295 GCA_035308485.1 Rhizomicrobium sp. | reverse complement strand
GACACGTCGTTTTCACCAACAACGATACGACCATGCATCAGGTCTACTCGTTTTCGCCGATCAAGCAGTTCGCGTTCGAGATCGACGAGGGGCAGCGTTCGCCGCCGGTTGTTTTCGACACCGCGGGCATCGCCGCGATCGGATGCAACATCCATGACAGCATGATCACCTATGTGTACGTTGCCGTTTCGCCGTTCGCGGCCAGAACTGACGCGAAAGGCGTCATCTCGTTCGTCGCGCTGCCGCCCGGGAATTACCGCGGCACGGCCTGGCATCCGCAGCTGGGCACGACCTTGCGCCCGTTTGCTCTTGCCGCCGCGGCAGGGGGCACGAAAACGACCATCACCCTGCCGGTGCGCGGGACCGTGGCTTCGGGGAAAAAATCCATGCACATGCAGATGTACTGAGCGTAGGCGCTGCGATGAGCTTCCGCAACCGTCTCGCACTGTTTCTGATGGCCACGCTCGTTTGCGTGCAGGCCGCGACCGCCCTTTTCGCTTATACCTATCTGCGTGGACAGATTGTCGAACGCGGAAAACGCGAATTGTCCGCGGCAATGCAGGCATTCATGCGGCAGGTGGATTTTCTCGCCCAACGCTCGACCGAAGGCGTGCAGGTGCTTGCCCTCGACTATGCGCTGCGCTCGGCGATCGCCAAAAGCGACCATGACACGGAATTGTCGGTGTTGCGCAATCACGGCCACCGCATCGGCGCCGCGCGCATGATGCTTGTACGGCTCGACGGAACGATTTCCGCCGATACCGAAACAGCACAACCGGCCGGCGGCAAGTTTCCTTTTGCGACGCTGCTTGGCATGGCGGCGGAAAGCGATCGCGGCACCGCGCTGGTGACGCTCGCCGGCCATGTGTACTGGATGGTGGTCGTTCCTGTCCGTGCGCCGCTTCCCATCGCGTTCATCGCCGCCGCAATACCGCTGGACGGCGCAATGCTCGACGAGATTCGCCGCATTTCTTCGTCGCCGCACCCGATCGCGCTCGCCGCGAGGACGGCAGATGGTACCTGGCGCGTTCTGGCGCGAACGGATGGCGCCGGAGATTTCGACCTGCCGGCGATCGTCGAAGAGGCGCGCGCGCCGAGGATCTTGCTGCACGACGATTCGCGGTCGCTTGCCATCGTTGCGCCGCTGAAGACCGCGGAAGCGAGCGCGCCGGTTGCCGCGATCATTGATTTCCCCCTGAGCGAAGCGCTTGCAGCGTACAGAGGATTGATCACGCCGATGCTGCTCATGCTTGGCGCTGCCCTGATCGTCGCCGCCGGCGGTGCGACTCTCATCGTGCGCCGCGTGTCGCGTCCGCTGGAATCGCTCGCCGGAGCCGCCCAACGCATTGCCGCGGGTGACTACGGCCACGCGCTCCTGCCGTCGCCCGGGCACGACGAGATCGGGCGCCTGACGGAAGCCATTGCCGGGATGACCGGCGCGATCGCGGATCGCGAGGCGGCGCTGACAGGTGCCATGGAAGCGGCGGAAATCGCGCGCGTCGAAGCGGTAAAGGCGAATGAAGCGAAGTCGCAGTTTCTGGCCAACATGAGCCATGAATTGCGCACGCCGCTGAACGCGATCGTCGGCTTCAGCCAGATGCTCGAACAACAGGTGCTGGGCCCGCTCGGAAACCCCCGCTACCTGCAATATGCGCGCGACATTCAGGGAAGCGGCGAACATTTGCGCGATCTCTTCGCGCGGATGCTCGATCTCGCCCAGGCGGAATCGCACAATCTGTCGATTACGCGCGAACCGCTTCTCGTCGGCATGCTTTTGCGGGAAGCGGTGGAGATGCACCGCGCTCTTGCGCGCCGCGCCGAAGTGGAACTGGTGCTCGCCCCTTGCGTCGACGGCATACGCGTCGACGGCGATGCACAAAAGCTGCGGCAGTCGTTCTCCAACATCATACAGAACGCGATCAAATTCACCCCCGCTGGTGGAAGGGTTACCATAGCAAATCGAATCCAGCGCGACCGCGTCGCGATCAGGGTTTCCGATACCGGCGTCGGCATCAGGCCCGAGCATCTGCAGTCCGTACTGAAGCCGTTTCACCGGCTGCGCTCCGCGCTCGATGGACAGCACCAGGGCGCTGGCCTTGGGCTCGCCTATGCGCGGGCGATCGCGGAGATGCACGGCGGCACCATCTCGGTTGCGAGCACGCCGGGGCAGGGCACGCTCGTCACGATCGAATTGCCGGTCGCCCAGCAGGCAGTCGGGTATGCGGCCTGATTGCGCGTTAGCGCCTCTCGGCGTCGCGGCGTTTTTCGTGTTGACGCAATCGGCCCATGCGGTCGACTTTTCGTTCGACGGGTTCGCCGATTTCCGCCTCGTCGCGCCGGCGGGCGAACGCTCGTGGATCGACGGCGGGCTCGGAAAAACCCGCTACGGCGAAGGGGATTCCAATTTTCAGTTCGGGGATGCTTACGGTCAGGCGACGGCGCTCCTCTCGCCCGAACTCGTCGCCGTCGCGGTTGTGCGCGCCGACGACACGCAGAAGGATTTCGTGCTGCCGATGGAAGGCTGGTTGCGTTACCGGCCGGTGTCGACGACGCCATGGCGCTGGTCCGTCAAGGCGGGCGCTTTTTTTGCGCCCTTTTCGCTCGAGAACGACGAAGTCGGGTGGACCAGCCACTGGACGCTGACGCCATCGGCGATCAACAGCTGGTTTGGAGACGAGTTGCGCACGATCGGCGGCGAAGGAACGCTCGAATGGCGCCGCGAAGAAGGAACGCTGTCTCTGATCGGCTCGCTGTTCGGCTGGAATGATCCCGCCGGCGTGATGATGGCCGATCGCGGCTGGACCTTCGACGACCGGCCAACCGCGCTCTTTGACGACCTGCGCGAGCCGGACGCAACACTCATCCTGTTTCACGAGCCCTATCCCGACACGACGCCGATCTTCGATGAGATCGACCACCGGGCGGGCTGGTACGCCGGTGCAGACTGGAGCGACACGGACGCATGGCGCGTTCAATTGTTTCGTTACGACAACGAAGCGGATCCCGCGGCGCATGACGGCGACTACTTTGCCTGGCGTACGGATTTTTGGGATGCAGGCTTTTCGAACAGTTGGGAAGAGTTCACCCTGCTCGCCCAGGGCCTTAGCGGTGAGACCATCATCACGCCGTTTCCCGGATTTTCCAGCATCACGAATTTCGATTCGGCGTATGCGCTCATCGGTTGGGAACGCGACGACTGGCGGCTCGCCGCGCGCGGAGACCTGTTCCGCACCCATACGGCCGGCAATTCCTTTCTCAGCGAAAACGGCTACGCGCTGACCTTTGCCGCGACCTGGGTGCCCAAAGACTGGCTGCGGCTGACCGGCGAAGTCCTGTACATTGACAGTACGCGGGATGAGCACAACGTCGAGGGCCTCGCTCCAAACCAGTCCGACACGCAAGGCCAGCTCTCGCTGCGGTTTTATCTGTAGACAAGGCGAGCCGGTCTACTTCGGCGGGCTTCCCTGCTTCGGCGCTGCGGGGTGCCCGGAGGTCGCGGGGACGCTTTTCAGCCGTTCTCGGCAAGAAGGCTTGAGCTCCGCCATGTGAGGGCGCAAACAGGTGAGTATGCGTCCTTGACCGGGAGCGATCTTGCTGCAGAATCGCTTCATATCATCTACACATGGGTGACCCGGCACCGGCCTGACCTGCTGTGGTGCTACCGGGCCGGATGACGCCTGTCCTAGGCCGGTAAGCAAGAGCGCTGAAACGAGAACTGCCGTTTTCGCGGGAATTCCAGATTGTCTTGACAGCACGTCGGCGCTCCAATGTTGCGAAACGACATTTGCAGGTTGCTAAGCCCGGAATCCGCTTCCGTCAAGGAACCTTAGCACGCCGGGGCAGGGCACAACATCCGCCCCGTTGTCCGGTGGGTAAACTCACTCTACAAAAATCGTGGGCTCTTGAGGTCAGAGTTGCCTAATTCCAAAATAAAAAGACAACGCGGACAACTGGTGCCGCAGGGCTCTGCGGACCGTTACGGCGAATTCTCCTTCACGCGCCTCGATGGAGCCAAGCATATCCAGGAAGACAATTCTGTTCGCATGAGCGATGCGGTCGAATTCTTCTGCCCAGCTCTGCCATCCTGCGTCCTTTAGGAGGGTGAAGAATATGGATCGGGGGAGCCTTGGGGCTCTCGTAGCGCCGAGCATCAAACAGGAAAGGGTCAGGATGCCACCTTCTATCTTGAACTCGGGAACATCAAACGATCCGAGTTTGCCTTTGAAAACCATATCGCGCTTGATCACGATCCGGCGGTCAGCGTCCGGTTTGGACGAAGCCGGATGATCCATGGTCAGACCGAACGCCATCGGCTCCGCACTGGCAAATCCAAAATTCATGAACATGCCGAAGGCATCCTGTATCGTATAGCGAACAAGAACTTCGTCCTGAAACACCCCCCCGATGGCGACGCCGCCCCTCACGTCATAGGGGGGGGCGAATGGATCGTGATTGACCAACTCCATGAGCGGCATCAGCACAGCCGCATCGTTCCGGAGAATTGTCCTGCTTTCCAGGAATCGTTGTCCGACGGAGTCGCGCGAGCGCGTGTGCGCGCGTACGCATGCGACGAGCGGGCTGACGACCGAGTGGGTCGACGCCTCGAGCTCCAGGTGCTTCATTCCTTCAAGAAACGCTGCGCAATCCGTGCGGCCGCCTGCGCCCCAGGAGAAGGCGTCTTCGTACCTCTCGACAAAGTCCCGTTCGGCCGCGCCCACCGCGGACGCGCCGCGAATTCTCAGCCTGTCGTCGACGAACTCGATATCCTCCACCGGGATCAGAAGGTTTTCCGGAACGTGGAGGCGGATCGGCTTTGCGTTGTCGATAGGAAAGATTCCGCGTCCGCGCGTGCCGACGCGCTGCACGATGTTGTCAGCCGCTCCGCCAAGTGTGCGAAACTCTTCGATCATGTCGTCCCAGCCGTACGCCATCTTTCAGGTCTTCCGTGACCTCAAATGTCACGAGCCATGGGATTCGCGAAGGCGGTTCGCGGGAGGAGGATCTGTTCCAGTGCATGGCTCCAAACTGAACAAATCCCGGAAATTTATAGGCGGCAATCCGCACCCTGGCAACGCAAGCAATATTGACGGTTACGGGCCGTCCGGCCGGTACGGTCCTTTTTGTGCTGTGCGTGCGATTTCGAACCATGCTCTCGCATCTGGCCGATTGGGTGCGCGGTCCGGCAAGCAATATCGTCTGGACGGTTAACCCGCTCGTCGCTTAGAAGAGCGCGCCCTTTGAGCTAGCGCGAGCACCTTAATCTGGAGCCGGGTTTGATGAAATGTCGTCCTGAACGCCTCACCGTTTCGGCAAGCCCGCGATGCTGGCCGCGCCGGCTATCGCCCTCGTACAGCCGCCTTGCGCGCGCGGAGAGACTGCTTGTGAGCGAATTTTGCGCGGGTGCTACCCGATGACCTACGGCTGGGCAGAGATGATTGCGGATTTTCACCGTCTGGGGGGCCGCGTCCAGAATATCTTTCCGCGCGGTGGTCCGCGCGGCCGCGGAATTTTTCCGATTGATCCGACGCATCACACCTATTTGCGGGTCCCGGAGAGTTTGCTGGTCTCTGTTGAAGATATCGCGTTCGAGGACGGCAGGCTCAAGGTCGTCGAATCGGCTGAAATCGGCGCGCGGGAACGGGAGTTTTTCGAGAGGTATCAGAACGCCTTTTCCTGGGGAGGCAACGGCCGGTCGGATTCCGTGGCATTTCTTGCCGGACTGAAAAGCCTCGGACCTGAGGCAATCTCCGTGCTCGAGCGCATCTGGGGAAGGACGATCGCCGAAGACAGTGCAGCGTCGGAACAGTGGTTCCTGCAAAGCAGAAGCTTACACTGGAAGGGCCGCAATGTCGTGGCGCCTGTTCTGGATTTGGTTAATCACGAGTATTCGGCCCAGCGTCACGGTGAGGTCGACAACGGTATCGCCGTTGGCGGAATGATTCCGGACGAGGTGCTCATGCGCTACGACGAATGGGACCCGTTCAGCATGTTCATGCGGTATGGATTTGCGAGCCCCGAAGATATGGCATTCAGCATGCCGTTGATCCGCAAGGAAGAACCTGAACTGGTCGTCGGCAACGACATCAATCTTGATTCGAAACACGGCGCTCTTCCGGTCCCGAAATTCATGATTGAGAGTGGCCGGGTCGCGCTCTCCAGTCTCATGATTGGCAGCATAAAACGCCCCAGAGTGCCGAAATCGATATTCGTCCGCATCCTGAAGGAAGCGGGGGCGCGGAATCCCGAGGAAGGATTCGACCACATCCTGCATCTCAACAGAATGGCATTTCTGGCACTGCTGGAACTGGTCGAAACGCAGGAAAGTCGCATTGCGGCAAGTGTCAGAAAAATGATCAGGTTTCAGCTGCAGGCCATTTCCCATTCCTATGGAAGCATAGAGGCTGTACCTGCAGCATAAATCCGGAGGTCGGCAGAATTGTCGCTCCCATTCGATCAGTCGAACGCAGGCACATCCGGATATCGCGCCAGCACATCGCCGAGCACCTCCTTTGCCGCGCCAAGCCAGGGCTCGTAGTGCCGCCATTTTTCGCCGGCATCGCGGTTGATCGGCTCGCGCACCTGTTGCGAACTGATGGTGCGGACAGCGCGATCCGATTCGTAGAACCGCAGGCAGCCTTCTTCGAACGGCAGACGGCAATAGGTCAGCAGCCGGCGGACTTCGCTTTCCGGATCGCGCAAAACGTCTTCGTAGAACACGCGATGAATTCTGCCCGGCAATACTTTGTCATAGTGCGCCATCATCTCGACGTAGCCGCGGTAGTGCCGCGCCATGTCGGCGAGATCGTAACTTTCCGGAATCGAGCCGACAGGAAATGTCTGTTTGTAGCACGAGAAGCAGCAGCCGAGCGGATGCCGGCGAGCATCGATGATTTTGGCGTTCGGCAGGATGAGCTGGATCAGACCGACGTGCATGAAGTTTTCACCCGCTTTGTCGGTAAAAAACGGCCGATCGAGGGTCCGGTGCGCGCGCGTTGATTCCAGGTACCGCTCGCCCAGAATTTTGAATTCCTTCTCATCCATGACCGTCAATAAAGAGGGATATTGGTGTTGCGAATCGCGATAGCGCATGTGCAAGTCGGCAACGATGTCGATAATTTCGGGCAGTTCTCTTGTCCCCTCGATGAGCGAGTGACTTGCGAGTATCTGCTCGATCAATGTCGAGCCTGCACGGGCCATTCCGACGATGAAGATCGGGTCCGCGGCGGAGCAACCGCTGCCGGCTTTTGATGCAAAAAACCGGTTGGTCATCACGGCGCGCGTGGCCTTGACCATGTCGGGCAGAAGTGTCGTGTCGAGTTTGATTTGAGGTCTCACGAGGGAGTTGCCGCGACGATATTGTTCGAACGACTCGGAGTAGCGCGCCTCGTTCTCCAGCGCCTGTCCGAGCGCGAAATGCAACAGGTATTGGGCTTCCAGGTCGTCGCGCGCGGCAAGGCCCTGCATGGTTTCGATTTCCGCCGGCGAGAAACGGTACTTCTTGAGATGGGCGAGCGCCAGCCACCCGGAAGCAAGTTGGGGGTCAAGTTCAAGGCACTTGCGGTAAGCGTCCCGGGCTTCTCCGCCTCGCCCGGCAACCGTCCCGAGGGCATGGCCATATTGCAACCAGAAGAGTGGGTTGGCCGATTCTTCGTTGCGCAATGAGTCGAGGATTCGAAACGCCTCGTCGTAGTCTCCCAGCAACATCAGGTTGGGAATTTTCTGGAGCTTAAAAGCGTTCCGCCGACGATTGTCGCCTTGCGCGAGAATGTCGAACTGCTCGTTGGCTTCGCGATGCCGCGCGCCAAAATTGAGGGCGTAGGCGTACGTCTCGCGGGCCTGCGTATAGTCGGGCGCCAGTTCGAGCGCTCGGCTGAGGTGCACTTGCGCTTCCCGATACCGCATCAGCCGCATGCAAACACGCCCAAGCGTCCGCAGCGTCATGACGTCGGTCGGATTGACGTCAAGACTAGCGCGCAACGCACCTTCGATCTTGCCCAGTTCCGAAACGCCAAGCTGCTCCAGTTCGTCGAGCAGTTTGAGTTCTCTGAGCGACAGCTTGATGTGGCGGGCGTAGGCCTTTCCGGCTCCCGAAAGAGCGCCGTTAAGCGAGAGCTGATCGCCCAGCGTACGCCAGGCCGTGGGATGGTTGGGTTCGAGTTGTACGACTTGGGACAGCTGCGCGATCGACTCGCGGCGGGTCGCAGCTTTCGCCAGCAGCATGCCAAGTTCGTACCGCGGCGCCGCGAGCCTGGGCCGCTCTTCGGCCATCCATTCAAGCATTTCCCGCGCCACGTCATCGTGGCCCAGGAGCCGCAGCGCCGAGACGAGGACGATCAGGGCCTGACGCTGTCCAGGGGCAACGTCGAGGACACCGCTCGCTTCCTTCGCGGCTTCCGCCGCATCGACGCCGAGCAGATCTGCAATTCGGGAGATCGCGACGGATGTTGCTTCGCTTCGCTTGTTCTCGTTCACATGTTCCATGACTTGCCGGTGTTGAGTGGAATTACGTCTCGCGGCGTCAGCGCTCGAATCCATCCGGAGCAGCGGGGTAGGCGTCCAGTACGGGGCCAAGCGCGATCTTCAGCGGCTCAAGCCACGCCTCGTAATGCCGCCACTGTCCGTTCGCGTCCGAATAAATCGGCTGGCGCACCTGTTCGGAACTTATGGTGCGAACAGTGCGATCGGTCTGATGGAAACGCAAACAGGCATCCTCGAAAGGTACGCCGCAATATGCAAGGAGCGCCCGAATCTGCGCTTCCGGATCGGCGACGAGATCCTCGTATATCACGCGATGAATGCGGCCCGGCAGAACCGCGTCGAAATGCGCCATCAAATCCACGTAGTCGCGGTAATAGCGTCCGACGTCGGAGAGGTCGTAGGTTTGGGGTTGGCCTAACGGAAAGAACTGCTTGAAATTGGAGAAACAACAGGCCAGCGGGTGCCGGCGCACGTCGATGATTTTCGCCATCGGCAACATCGCGCAGATCTGGCCCAGAAAGTGAAAGTTGCCCGGCGACTTGTCTGTAAAGAACGGCCGGCCCAGCTTTCTGTACGCTTTGCAACGCTCGAGATAGAGTTCGCCCGACGATTTCAGGTCGGCGTCGGAGATGTCGAAGCCGTCGACGGTTTCGATGGCGTCGAATCGATTCGCGACGGTCGGAAAACAGGGTAACTCCCCGAGGCCTTCGATCGCAGAATGACAGGAGAGAATCTGTTCCACGAGGGTCGTTCCGGAACGCGGCAAACCGAGAATGAAGATTGGCGCCTGGGATTGGCAACCCCTCCCCGCATGGCGTTTGTAGAAAGCGCGCGAATATTGTGCCTTGATGCGCCGTACGATTTCGCTGTGCCGTTCGGCATCGTGAGAAAGTCCGACGCGGCGCAACGCATTCGCCCGGGAATAGCTTCCGAACGATTCCTCGAACTTGCGTTCATGCTCGAGTGCTTCGCCGAGCGCATAGTGCAAGCAGAATCGCGGTTCGTTTGCGAGGTCCGGACGTTGCAGTTGCTCTCGCATTGCGTCGATTTCAGCAGCCGAGAAACGGTACGTCTTCAGAGCGGCGAGACCCCACCAACCCTGGCCGTGCCCGGGATCGAGCGCGATACTCTTGCGCATGGCGGCAATGCAGTCCTCGCGCCGCCCGACCGTTCTCAACTCGTGGCCGTAGGACGACCAGTAGCCCGGATTGTCAGGCAGTTCCTGTACCAGGCTCTCGTAGATCCCCAGACTGCCCGCGTGATCGCCTATGAGCGACAGAACGCGCGCCTTGCGGAACCGGTACTCGGGCGCGTTCGGATATCTCTGCAGTGTCCGCTCGATAACCTGCAGTTCCTCCTCCCATTTCGACACGTTCTGGAGCAGATTCAGGTAATCATCCAAAGCCGGAGTGAAATCGGGGGCCAGTTCGACCACCTGCGCGAATATCTTCTCTGCGTGATCGGGCAGGTACTGAATACAGAGCTTGCCCAACGCATGGGCGGCAGCGACATCCGTGGGATAAGTCTTGAGGAACTCCTGCAAAAGCTGTTCGGCAAGCTCGAATTGCTCGGGCCCGAATGCAGCAGCCATTTCGAGCATCTTCAGTTCGGCAACCGCACCGGCGATATATCTGATGTACGCTTTTGCAGCGGCGTCCATATTGCCGGCATCCGCAAACGCGTCGCCGAGAAGGCGCCACGCGGCGGGGTGTTGCGGCTCAAGCTCGACGACGCGCGACAACGCGGGAATGGCGGCCTGAACGTCGCCCGCTTCGGCGAGCAACGCCCCAAGTTCGTAGTGGACCGCGGCCAGGTTCGAGCGCTCGGCCGCCATGGCTTCGAGGATGGAACGCGCGCCCGCCCAGTCCCCGCGCGCTTTGCGCGCGCTTGCCAGCAACGCCAGGGCGTGCTGTTGGCCCGGAACCGACAGCAGTATATCGCGGGCTACGTTTTCGGCTTCCTCCGGGAAACCGTCGAGGCGATCCGCTGCATTCGCAAGCAGGGACAAAAGAGGCGGAGGCGCACTGGCGGCTGTTGCCGGCTGCATGACTTCCATCACTGCGGGCTCAGGCGATAACTGCGTTGATTTTGGCTAAGGCCGGCAGCCCGATCGATCCGGCGGGCGCATGCTTAAGCGGGGCGGGAATGGATTGCAATGCATCGCAGCGTACCGCTAAGTTCCTCTTTGTTTTGCCTGACAAACAGCAAATCGCCCGGTGCCCGGCTACACGCCGGCTCACAAACAAGGTTGCCAAGGGAGAATGTCTCGCCAAATGCGTGTAATCATAGCCATCTGTGTTGTATCGCTTCTGGGCGCCCGCGCCATGGCACAAGCCAGTTCTGGGCCGATGCCCAGAGCGCAGCAGACGAACTCGGCAGCGGGACCGAAGGTGCAACCGGCGGCCCCGATGCCAGCGCGCGGACCGGCGTTTCCGCCGCACCCTTGCCAGCAGGACACTCGGCAGTTCTGCAATGCGGTGCAATCCGGTGGCGGCCGCAAGTTTTACTGCCTGGAAAAACACAGGCCGGAGCTTCATCCCGCGTGTCGTCGATTCCTGGCCGCCGTGGACCAGAGCTACGCCGCCTGGGCGGCAGAGCGCCACGAGACAGTCGCCAAAATGCTGGCGGACTTTTACGCCCAGCGCGAAGACAAGAGCAGAAACAAGAAAACGATACGGATACACGTTCCGGGGGGTAGACCGGACAGCACAAATTCGTCGGCGCCAACTTTACCCGGTCCGAACAAGCCGACGTCAGGCGTGCCAGAGCCGAAAAAGCCCGTACCGGCTTCGCCCGGTGGCAATCACGAATCGAAATAGCGCCGGACTTGCCCGGGTCTGGGGCGCAGGCGATTTGGAAATAACCAAGCGGAGATGTCGGGCTTGCGACAACCTTCAGGGCGAAGGCGACGTAAGTCTTTCTTTCAGTTGTATTTTTCCTTCCGACGGCTTGTAAGCGGATTTCCTGATAAATCAAATTCTCCAATTTTTTTGCCTTGTTCATGCATCAGACCGCTTGACGTAACCCCGATTTCGCCGCAATTTGCTCCCGAAGGGCCGGGCTTCTCCGGCTCACAGGGGTCGGTTTCTCCGGCTCCGATTGAAGGGGGTTATCCCAAATGAACAAGTATCTGATGATGAGTGCGGCTGCCATGGTTGGTACCGTTGCTTCAGCCGCGATGCCGGCGTTTGCCGGAACGTTCGAGGGAACGGTCGGCTTCTGGAACTCCAGCAATACGCTCAATTATTGCGACAATATCCAGGTCTACAACGCGCCTGGCGAGCCGGGCGACCTGGTCGGCCGTCATAACTTCTCACCGTGCGGCTATTTCACGTACTACGGCGCCGGCGTCACTCTGGCGGGCGAAGGCAAAGGTTCGGTTGGCGCGAAGACCAAAGCGCAGCTTGGCGATGCGGAATTCGGCTATCTGTATGGCGTTCCTTGGGAAATCGTGTACGATGTCGGCCTGCCGATCAAGAAGAAGTCCCACTGGGATTGCTACTACAGCACCAGCGGAACCACCGCTTATTTCTGCAACAGCGGCTTCGAAGGCACTCCGTATCCGGGACATGGCAGCCATCTGACGACGACCGACAAGCTCACGAAGAGCCTCGGCCTGAAGCTTCAGGGCGTCAAAGTCCACAGCTGAGACAAACTTTCGGTTTTTTGAACCGACAGTTCTGGGAGCGGCGCTTCGTGCGCCGCTCCTTTTTTATCGGCGCTTTTGTTCGACGAATTTGCTAGACGGGCCGGTATCAATGTCCGTTTGAGGAACCGCGGGAGATGACTTTCATCCAGCGATCGCCCACCTACGCAGGGGCTTCGCCGGTCATTGAGCGGTTGCGCCCGTATCTGACCGCGGATGAAGTCCGTCGTATCCTTGCCGAGGCAGGGTCGTCCCGTCAGCAGATCAACTTGAACAATGTCACGGCGTTCTCCCGCGCTTGCGATTTGGCGGCCTTCAACGGGCTCTCGCTCCGCAGTGAGACCCCCGTGCCCAAGCGCATTCTGCAGTACTGGGATCGGAGGGATATTCCGCCGGACGTCGCCACGTGCATGGCGACGTGGAGGATTCCTGGTTTCGAATACGTTCTTTTCGACGAAGAGCAGGCAAGAGAGTTCCTAAAGACCGACTTCGACCACCGCCATCTGGAAGCGTACGATTTGTGCAATCATCCGGCCATGAAGTCGGATCTGTTCAGGATGGCATATCTTCACCGGTACGGCGGAATATTCGTGGACTCGGATGACTCCTATCGGGGAGCGGGTCTCGAGAATCTGGTTCAGGACGGCCTGTTCCGGCTGAGAACGATCGGATGGAGAGAGCTGCCTGCGCAAAGTGCCGTTCCAACCCAGCTGGTCCCCGTGGCGAGCGACCGGACCGCTTTCAACAACAACCCGATATTCTGCATGGCCGGAGACGAAATCCTGCTCAAGGCGCTCGACAGGGCGACCGGCATTCTTCGCGCGCTGGGCCCGCAAAGAATTTACCACCAATTTGTCAAGTTCACCGGTCCGACGAACCTTAGTCTCGCCGTGTACGCCACGGCGCTCGACTGCATCGTGAACGGCCGGGAATTCTATTTCTCTCCGATCATCGGCTGGGACGATATCGCCGCAAAGAACACGGAATTGGCGTACCAAAAGACCGACAGGAACTGGAGAGTGTACATAAGATCCTGATGCGGGGCGCCAGCAGTTGATAGAAGGCAACGGAAACTTGAACCAGTCGCAGCATGCCGGCACACCATCCGTCCCCACGTCGCGGGCGTCGGACATGGTGCAACGGCGCGCGAGGCTGTTCCAGGTTAGGGAGCGTCTTCCCAAACCCGAACTGGCATTGGCCTCGCTGTCGTATCTCAGTCTCCGCTACCTCAATGATGTCGCCGTGGGAGAGGTTGGCGGGCGCCTGCCGTACGCCGCAGATTCCGGATCGAACTGCCTGTTCTATTCGGTCCACGAAGATCCAGCCGCGCTGTTTCACTGCCCTTTCCTGTATCAGGCCCAGTACGAGTCCGTACAGAAGTTTCTGGCGGTACCATTCGATCAACTTGGGGAAATGGATCGGGACGCGCCGTCCGGGCCTACATTCGTTTTCTCCATCGGCCGATGCGGTTCGACGCTGCTTGTCAGGATGCTGGTCGCCGCGGGTTTGACGGCAATTTCCGAACCCGACATCTTTTCGCAAATGGCCAGACCGGAAGCGCAAAAATTTGCGCCGCGGGACCGACGCCAATGCCTGGCGGCGGCAGCAAGATGCTTCGCCGCCCACTCGCACCGGGAAGTCGTCATCAAGCTCCGCAGCGCCTGCAACACCATAGCCCCACTGATCATGGGCTCGACGCCGGCGTCTCGGTGCGAATTCATTCTTCGCAATCGGCGCGATTGGGCGAGATCGATGTTTGCCGTCGGGCCGTTCGAGGCGACGATGCTGGCGAAGCAACTGGCGGTCGCACTCATGGCCCTGGACCGGCTGATTGCGCTCGGTCACTGCTCGGGGCCGGTCTGGTATGAGGACATTGTACGAGAGCCAAAGGAAATATTGCGCCGCTTTCCGACGAGCGTGGCTGCTCAGGAGGATGCCGAGCTGGCGCGCGCCATCTCTCAGGATTCACAATCCGGAACGATTCTTTCCAGAGAGCACGTTGCCCGAAGAGCCGTGTCCGATGACGTCCTGAACCGCTTCGAGGAGGAGTGGCGCAAAATCCGGCCGCAGGCCATCATGACGAAACTCGGTTTGACCGCAAGGCTTTAGCGTTGCCGCGAAACCGTACATTGATAAAATCATGAAAGAACACAAAGTTTTCGGTATCGGATTCCACAAGACCGGTACGAAATCGCTCGCGGCTGCCCTGCGGGAACTCGGCTATTCCGTCACCGGCCCGAACGGAATCTACCGCACGGATATCGCGCAGATCGCGTGGCCGATGTGTGTCGGGCTCATCAGGCAGTTCGATGCATTTCAGGATAACCCCTGGCCGATTTTGTATCGTGAACTGTATGCGCACTGTGCGGATGGAAAATTCATCCTGACGATCCGGCCGACGGAGAAGTGGCTGACAAGCATCCGCGAGTACTTTGGTCAGAACACCACTCCAATGCGGACGTGGATTTACGGCCATGGACACCCGGCGGGCAATGAGCAGCGCTACGTGGAGCGGTACGAGCGGCACAATCGCGAAGTAGTCGAATTCTTCGTCGATAAACCAGGAAAATTGCTGGTAATCGACTTTTCCGCAGGCCACGGGTGGAAGGAGTTGTGCGAGTTCCTAAACGAGTCGCGAATTCCCGATGTGCCCTTCCCGCACATGAACTCGCAGGCCTATTTCAGGTCAGAACGCCAACCAGCGCTGACAATTCCGGTGAAGCGGCTGCCGTAGAAGCGCAGGCTTCAAGAGAGTCCAACCGAAGAGGTCCGCCCGGTCTTCGCTGCGGATCATTCGAGCCCACGCCGTGATTGTGCAGCGAGCCAGCGGTCGAGAACCGGAAGGCGTTCACGGCGGATCTTCGCGTTCCAGGCGATTGACGCTTCCGCTCTGGCCTCGTCGCCGCGTGCGGACAGTGGAATGTGCGCGGCTGCGAAAGCGCGCAGTACAACGATGGTCTGTGGATCATTCGAATTTCTGGCGATATCGGGCGCGAACTGGGCGCGGCTGTCGGGTTCGATTGCGCGATTGAACGCGTCGAAATGCGCGGCGAGAAAAGCCAGCGCCATCTGCGGGTGCCAGGCAGCGACGGCGCCAAGTACGGTCGGACGCGTGGTGACCGGAACCTCGTCGGTCAGGGAGAGTTCGAGGGTTCGCCTGGCCAGGTTCGCGTCGCGCGCGCGGCCGAGATATTCGTAAAACTCCCGCTTTTCCAAGAAGGATTTTGTATTGCGGGCGAATTCCCGCAGTTCGTCCCACACGCCACGATCGGCATTTTCCGCGACGATGGAAAGCGCGGTGCGCCGCGCGTCGGCGGAAAGCGCGCTCGAGCGATGCACGTACATCTGAAAGCGGCGCCGGGCTTCCGCCAACACAGACCTGTCTTCGAGCTCGCCCAGCGCTTCGAGCAGGGCTTCACGGAGCACCGGTACGTTCGCGCTTTCGCCCCTTCTTGCGTCCCAGCCGATGCGTGCCAGCCCGGGAGCGAGGATGGCGCGCGCGAAAATGCGAAATTGCGTCTGCGCGGGCAGGCCGTCGTACAGAATGTCCAATTGTTGCAGTTGTATCGCAACGGCCCGCAGGACCAGCGGTTCCATCTGCGGCGCAACACGGCGCGCAAGCGATGCATAGTCTGAAAGGGACTCGTAACCCGAGAGGCCAAGCGCGCGGCTGTCGTTCAGGAGCCCCAGCTGGTCGGAAGGTGAAAGTGCTGTGAAATGAGCTGCGATCGCGAGGGCCGCACCCCCGCCGTAAAGCGTACGGAAATATCCGGTCTGTCCGCTGTTGACGATCCCGATCCCGCCCGACGCGACGGCGATGTCCGCCGGTGACGCGCGCGATACGATGCCGCGCCACTCCGACGGGCTCCCCGGCGTCGCCGCGATGACCGGCACGCGCCATACAGGCGCCTTCTGTGGCGCGTTGTTCTCGACGTACGTATCCTGCGTCAAACGCAGCCGGCCGGCGGCCGGTGCCGCGCGGATCAGGGGCACCCCGGCCTGCAGCGTAAAATCATGGGCAATGGCCTTTACGGGTGCCGAGGTGGACGGCGTTACTGCGCGCCAGAAATCGTCGCTCACCGCGTTGCCGTAGACGAAGGCCCGGATGTACCGCCGGACTCCGTCGCGAAAGGCATCCGCGCCGACATAGTTCTCGACCATTCGGACGATGGCGCTTCCCTTCTGATAGGTGATCGTGTCGAAGGCCTCGTTGGCCTGCAGCACGTCGCGAATGGGCTGGATCACCGGATGGGTTCCGGCGCGCGCATCCACCTCCATCGCGTCTTCCTTATCCGAGAGCGCATCGAGCCAGACCTTCCATTCCGGATGAAAATGGTCGGTGGCTTTCAGCTCCATCCACGACGCAAATCCTTCATTCAGCCAGATGTCGTCCCACCACTGCATGGTGACGAGATCGCCGAACCATTGGTGCGCCATTTCGTGGGCGATGGTTGCGTACACGCGCCGCCTGTCATCCGCAGTTGCTATCGCCGGATCGATAAGGAGATCGCGTTCGAAATAGAAGATCGCGCCCCAGTTTTCCATGGCGCCGAAAAACTGGCTCTCGCCCGGTCCGGCGATCAGATCGAGTTTCGGCAGCGGATACTTCACGCCGAAATAATCGTCGTAATACGGCAGGATTTGTGCGGCCGCGTCGAGCGCAAACTGCGCCTTTGCGTTGTCGCCGCGTTTGACGATCATGCCAATATCGACACCATCGACCGTGCGGGAGACGCGTTCGAAATCGCCCAGCGCGAAGAACAGCAGGTACGACGACATCTTCGGCGACGCTGCGAACACGACGCGCCGTCTGCCGTCGGGAAGCGGACGACTCGCGGCGATGGGCATGTTCGAGACGGCCATCTCGCTGGATGGGACAAGGGCCGCAAGCGAGAAGACGGCTTTGCGTGCCGGCTCGTCCCAGCAGGGCATGAAACGTCGCGCGTCGGAGTTCTCGAATTGGGTGAAGAGGGCGCGGCGCCTTCCGTGAACGGTGTTGTAGTCGAGCGCGAACAGGCCCGCGGCGTTCTCGTTGATCTTGCCGGTATAGCCAATGCGAAGAACGTGGCGGCCGGCCGTGATCGGTGACGGGAATTGGAGCGTTGCGGTTTCCTGCGCGGCGTTGAAGGAAATGCGCGGGGTGGCCGGCTCGCCGGAAACAGAAACACTCT
>DATGGN010000196.1:0-13139 GCA_035308485.1 Rhizomicrobium sp. | reverse complement strand
CCCGATTGCGTCAGGACCGTCATCTATCTGGTACGTCACCCGTTCGATGTCGCCGTGTCCCTGGCGTACCACATGAACACGACGCCGGAGCACACGGTCCAGATCATGGCTGACGACGGAAGCGTGCGCAGACCGTACCGGACGCTTGTCAAATCGCTGCAGCAAACCTTCGGCTCGTGGAGCGGCAACGTGGAGTCATGGCTGAACAACCCCGCGTATCGGGTCAGCTGGTCGCGTTACGAAGACGTTTGTGCCGGACCGGTCGAGCACATCGAGCGGCATGCGAGAGCTGCAGGATTGTCCGTGTCGCGGGAAGACGTTGTGGCCGCGGTGAAAGCCAGCGACTTTCAGGAATTGCAGCGGGAAGAGAAACGCGCGGGCTTCCGCGAGAAGGCGAAAGAATCCCGCCTGTTCTTTCGCACCGGGCGTCCGGGTACCTGGAAGGGTGTTCTGGACGAGAGCCTCCGCGCGCGTCTCGTGCGGGATCACGGGCGCGTCATGGAGCGGCTGGGCTATGGGGTGGATGGCGAGACGGGGCCCCTGCCGATTCTTCAGTAACCGAAACGCTGCACCCAGGGTTCGAGCACAGGGAGCACCGGTGCAAGATCGTCCTGGTAGCATCGCCATCGGCCGATCGACTCGGCGGAAATCCCGCGACGCACCTGTTCCGCGCTCGGCGAGCGGATGTCCCGGGCCGCCGCATGGGCCGCAAAGTTCTCCATTTCGCCGCTGTACGGGATCTCCAGAAAACCGCAAAGGGTAGCAAGCGTATCCTCGAATCCCGAGACCAGGCTTTCCGAGCGGATTTCGCACGTATCCATGCGCAGGAGCCGGCCGCAAAGCTCGGCAAAGCCCATGGTGCGGTCGTACAGATGTGCCGCGCCTTCGAGAGTCAGCAATTCGAACATCGCGGCATTGATCTGCAAATGCCGGCGAAAGCAGCTCAGGACAACGTCGCGCGGATCACGAACGGCGAAGATGATCTTTGCGCCGGGGAAGAGTTTCCGGATGAGCGGCAGCTTGGCGGTATTCAGCGGATGTTTGTCGACCAGCAGTTTGCCTTCCAGCGTCGGCACGATTTCCCGCGTGCGCTCCCAATAAATGGCCCGCGCGGACTCGAGCTCATGGCCTTCGAGACGCGACAGGCGTCCGATCCCTTCCGCGCTCGTCAAATAGCGCTCGCCGGCTTCCGCCAACAATTCGCGCTCCTCGACTGTTGCAACAGCGGGATGGCTCGCGAGGATCTGTTCCAGCAGCGTCGTGCCCGAGCGATAAAAGCCGAGAATGAACGCGTGCGGGCTGGGGTGTTGTCCGGAAAGCTCCCCGGCGGTCCATGACTCTGGCGCTGTGTTTTCAAGCCAGCCAGTCATGCGGTCGAGCATCTCGCCGAGCAGGACCTTTTCCGCAAATCGCGGCGCATGGACGGCGCGAAGTTCGGCGTTGGCCGCTGCGTAATCGGCAAACGCGTCGTGGCAGCGATCCTGCCCGTCGCGCGCATCCCCCAGAATGCCGAGAACAATGGCACGCGCCGTCCCCGCCAATCGTCCCCCGGCGAGGAGCGCCACCAGACGCGCCTCTGCCTTGGCAAATTCCCGCCGCTCGATTTCAACCAGGGCCATGGCCACGTGGGCCGTGGTGTTGTGTGCGTCCACGGCAAGTGCCCGCTCTGCGTTTCGCGCGGCGGCGGCAAAATCGCGCTTCCGCGCCTCCATCGTGGCGATGTTCGCCAATGCTTCGGCGTTGCGCGGATCGAGGGACGCGGCGCGCCTGAGGCTTGCTTCTGCATCGCGTGAACGCCCGGCCATCCCCAACGCGGTGCCGCGGCGCTGATGGGACGGCGCGTAGCCTGGATTGATGCGGATCGCCTCATCGAAGGCCTCGATGGCTTCGTCCGGCCGGTAGAGGCGGATGAGGCACAGGCCGATGGCATTCAGGATGGCGGAGCTTTTCGGTGCCAGGGCGCGGGCGCGCCGATATTCGGTCAGGGCCTCGTCGTCGCGCCTCTGGCGTTCGAGCCAGAGTGCCCGCGCATTGTAGAGCGACGGGTCGATGAACCCGTGGGCAAGGGCGGTATCGGCGAGCGCCGCCGCCTGTTCGAATTGCGATGCCGCAACGGCGGCGCCCACCATGCGCACGGCATCGGCAGTGGACTCCGGAGCATGTTGCGGGTGTTCGGACATCACAGCGGGTAAACTACAACAGCGTCGGTCAAAGAAAAACGGCGGCCCCGAAGGGCCGCCGTCGAAGTCGCATAACGCGATGGCTTAGTACTTGATCGTCGCGCTGACGAAGATCGTGCGGCCGAGCGCGTCGTAAACGGCCGGGAAGGTGTTGCCGTTGCCTTCTGGGAGGGGCAACTGCGTGGTGCCGATGATCGGCGGCTCGATGCCGAAGATATTGTTGACACCAGCCCTGAGGTCGATGCCCTGACGAACCGTCCAGTCGCCGGACAGGTCGAAGTAGCTGAACGAGCTGATCGCGTTGTCGACGCAATCGCCGCCCGTTGCTGAACCGACGCCATAGACCGTCTGACCATTGGGGCAAACAATCGAAGTGGGACTGCCGCCGACCAACGGATTGCTCGTGTTGGCGTCGAGGGCAACCGCGCCGATATAGCGCCATTGCAGCGACACATCGACGTCCCACGGCGTCGCCCAGGTGACGCGCAATTTGTGGCGCCACTTGGGATTGGGCGTACCGCAGATCAGACCGAAGAGGCCGCCGCAATTGTAGGTCGGGAAGCCCGGCAGCGCCTGGGTATCCAACTCGCTGAGATACGTACCAACGAGGTTGAACGCCAGCGATCCGGTATCCGGCACTCCGAAGCTGGCCATGTCGGTCGAGTAGTTCAACTCGAAGTCCACGCCTTTCGTCTGCAGGGCGCCGGTGTTGATCGTGGTCGCTGCAACAAAACCCGAGCCGTAAAGCAGATTGTTTCCCGGGCTGCGATGAACGAGCGGGCAGAAGAATGCCTGCGTCGCTGCCGTCGCCTCTGCGCCGTAGCACTCATTCAACGTCAGGTTGGGGCTGACGGAGCTGATAAATTTGCTCACCCTGATGTCGAACCAGTCGAACGTTGCCGTAAAGCCGTCGAGGAACGTCGGCGTAAAGACGACACCCGCGGTCCTCGTATCCGAGGTTTCCGGCTTCAGGAACGCGTTGCCGCCGGTCTCCTGGTTACACTGCGTAGCAGGGCAAACAAGGACTCCCGACCCCACGTTGGTCACGCCTTCCTTGACGCAGTTGTTGTACACCGCGCTGCCTTTGACCGCGCTGGCGCACGGATCCTGACCCGAGAACAGCTGGACGATGTTGGGTGAGAAGAGTTCCAGCACGTTCGGGGCGCGAACTGCACGCTGCACGCTGGCGCGCAGACGGAAGTCGTCGATCGGCTGCCATTCCGCGCCGTACTTGTATGCGTTGGTCGCGCCGGCGGTGTTGTACGAGGAATAGCGGTAGCCGCCGTTCAGCGTCAGGTCTTCGACCCACGGAATACCCTGGACCAGCGGCACCTTCAGTTCGGTGAAGCCTTCCGAAACGTTGAACCCCGACAGAGGCACCGAAAGGGTCGGAGCACCCTGACCATAGAGATCGTTGGTGGTGAATTCCTGGTCCGTCGACAATTTCAAAGCTTCAGAGCGGTATTCCGCGCCGACCGAAATGCCGATCGGATTCTTGGCCCAAGGCGACTGACCGCCCCATTCGCCAAGATCGCCCGTGATCGAGCCGCTGACGACCTGTTCCTGGGTGTAGCCTTCCTGGAAACCGTCGGCGCCGACGTAGTTGAGCATCGGCTTGGTGATGCTGCCCAGGCCGTTGAAGATGTCGAGCGGTACGCAACCATTCGCCGCCGGCGGGTTGGTCGATTCGCCGATACAGCTCGGCACGCCCGGCGTCGGTCCCGCCAGTGGGGAAACTTCCAGGGCCTGCTGCACGCGGTATTTCGAGAATTCGTTCAGATAATTCTCGGTGAGGAGCGAGAGGCCGTACTGCGCGTAGATGTCGTAGGTCCAGCCGTCGCCGAGTTCGCCGCGCGCACCGATGTTCATGCGGTATGACGTATGACGAAGATCGTCCTGGCGGTTGCCGCCTTCGATGTCGCGGCGGCCGATCAAGCCGAGGAACTGCCCCGGAATGATGTTGGCTTGACCACCATAGTAGGTGAAGGGTTTCCCGTTATAGGTGAGGTTACCGGGAATGGTGATTTGCGTATCACCCGCGATCGAGCCGCAAAGGTCTTTGTTTTCCGCCGCCGTCATCAGCGGGTTCGAGCAGTTGACCTCCTGGGCGCCGGAAATGGTACCGGAGCCGAGGAACAGGCCCGACGGCGCGATCTGCGCGATCGTGTGGTCGTCGGCGAACATGAAGCTCGAATAGATGTCGAGCTGCTTGTTCTCCTGGTAGTGAGCGAAGAAGCCGCCGGTGTAGCGGGTGTCGGGACGCTGCAGGTAGTTGAGCGAACCGTAGTTGAAGGTCTGGGACGGTGCGCCAACGAACGGCACCAAGAAGCCGCTGCCGGGTTTGCCCGTGCCGTGCTGGAAGAAGTCGTACGGAATGCCGTGCGCCGAGTTGTCGAGCGAGTACCAGCGATTGAAGTTCGACGAACCGGCGCACACCAGGCTTACACCCGTGGTGGCGAGCGTACACGCCGAGAAATCCCGGGTGGCTTCGAGGATGGGCGAGCCGTTGCGGTAGCTCAGATAGGCGGTGACGTTGCCTTTGTCGTTGGCCGTGTTCGTGCCCAGAAGCAGGGTGGCGTCTTCGGTCTGGCCGTTCCATTCGTTCTCGTTGGACTGCGCAAAACCGAACCCGCCGGAGTTGATCTGATCCTGAACCGCGGAGCGCCAGCGGCTGGTGTCGTTGTCGTTCTGATAGATCGAATAGGTGCCGTCGACTTCGACGCCTTCGAAGTCCTTGCGCATGATGAAGTTGACGACACCGGCCAGGGCGTCCGAACCGTACACGGCCGAGGCGCCGCCGGTCAGAACTTCGATGTGATCGACAAGGGCGGCGGGAATGTCGTTCAGGTCTGCGACGGGGTCGAGAGGATCGCCCGGCATCAGGCGGGTGCCGTTGACGAGAACCAGGGTGCGCTTGGAACCGAGGCCGCGCAGGTCGACGTTGGCCGTACCCGATGCACCGTTCACGAGCTGCGAGCTCTGATCGGCAAAGGCCTCAGGCAGGTTGTTGATGAGGGTCGTAACGTCTGTCGTACCCTCGAATTTCAGTTCCTGCTGGCCCACCGCGGTCACGGGGCTCGCTGCATAGACACCGGTTTGCGGAATGCGCGAACCCGTGACCACCACGGTTTCGACGTTGCCGCTCGCCTGTTGCGCGTTGGCGGCGTTAATGCCGATCGCGGCGGCCGTCGCTGCTCCGAGAAGCAGGCGTGCCCGAAGGTATGCTGCCTGATTGACTCCGTAGTACATCGCAATCCCCTGCTATTAACCGTCAGCGCCTCTTCGTGCGGGCGGACTTCGGATTGACACGCTAGGGAGCGACCGCCGGTGTAATCCACGCGAATTGATACGGACAAAGCGGAGCCACAAAACCTGTTGCAGAAACCGCGCAGATCGCCTGCGCGATGAGTATCACTATAGGTTCTTGGTGTTTCGACGTGGGTACACGGCTCGCCACCGAAGCAAAATTTCGCCGGAAAAAATTTTGCCCAATTGTCCCGCTGACAAACCGTCGATTGTCCCGCGGATAAATCGGTCCTTGCGGAAAAAGTTGCGAGCCTTCCGGCGTGCTGCTTCGACAATGAGGGAGGCGACCGCCACAAACGGCAATCAGGGACGCTATCCAAAATTTCCGGCCATCCCGATTGTATCGCCAAATCCCGCATCTGCATCGCCTTCGATGGCAGCGGACATTTTGCGAACGGCGGCGGCAATAACGGTCGGGGAAAATCCGGCAAAACCGAACACGATCTCCTCGCATCCGGTCTCTACCAATCGGAACTCCCGCAGGCCTGCGAGCCTGACACCGCTTGCAGAACAGCGAGCGAGCAGAGGGCGCTCCAACAAGTTGCGCAACGTCGCGACAACCTGTGTGCCTGCCGGCTGACGCTGTGCCGACATCCTCTCCGGAAGTTCACTCTCAAGGGCACGAAGCAACGTCGCTCGCCGTTCGGCATACACCTCGCGAAGCCGCCGCAGATGCTGATCGAGATGCCCGCCCTCTATGAAATCCGTCATTACCATCTGGTTCGGCACATTTGAATGCTGGTCGAGACCGAACCGAACAGCGGCGAAGCGATCAACCAATGCCGCCGGACAGATCATGTATGCAATCCGCAAGGCCGGAAACAGCATCGGGTTGAAGGAATTGAGATAAATAACGTTCGCCCTGCACTTTGACGCGATCGGTTTCGGCGAAGTCGTCGCGGTAATGCTTTGCCAGTCGTAGTCGTCTTCAAAAATCCAGGCTTTATTGAATCGAGCCCACTCCAGAAGTTCCGTCCGTCGTGCAGCGCTCATCGCAACATTTGTCGGGAAATGACAGGCCGGCATGACCGCCGCAATTTTTGCGTCCGGTGCCACGCGCTTGCCGTGTCCGACATCAAGACCAGTGCTGTCCACGCGAACGGGGGCGAGGCGAACGGCATTGTTCTGGAGCGCCCGCTTTGCGGCGAGGTATCCGGGCTCCTCGACCCAGGCCTCCGCTCCGGTAAGCCCCAGAGCCCGAACCGCCAGATCGATGCCCGCTGGCACGGTGGTGGTAACCATGACTTCGTCTGGTGTACAATCGATACCTCTCGTAAGCGCCGCATGCGCCGCAATCGCTTCGCGCAGCGGCGTCCATCCCTGCGCGTCACCCATGTGAAGATTGGCGCTCGAAATGGCCTTCCACCTGCGAGACTGCAGCGTGCTCCACACCCGAGCCGGGAATACATCCAGCGCGCGCGCTTCGAGACAAAACGGCTTTGGTTCCTCCGAAGGGAAAAGCTCCGCATGTTTCCGTGGCTTCGCCCCACCCGCATAGGTGACGTAAACACCCGAGGATTTCCGCGCCGTAAGCCAGCCATCGGCAATCAGCCGGTCAAACGCCGTCAACACCGAATTGCGTGACATTCCCAGATGCTTCGCGAGAGTGCGCGACGATGCGAGGCTGCTGCCGTTCGGCAACGCGCCGTTCAGAACCAGGGACCGAATTCGCCGATACAGTCGCTCGTGGGCGGACATGCCTGGATCGCTGCCGGGCAAGTCAATCAGACGACGACTCTTCGTTGGTGCCCCCATGGGTCAAGCCGCTCGCGATTTGGAACCGCAACACAGGAATGCAAGAGACGCCCACGTTCTGAACTCAAGAAACCGTGAATCACGGCTTCGTGAATCTGCTGTCGGTCCCTGAAAGCACCGCATTTTCTCAAGCAAGCGGCGCAAATCCGCACGCCATATCGCAAAGTGGTACTTTCTCCGTGGCGGAAATGGCTCTGGCGTGCTTCGATGCAGAAGACAAGCTGTCCCGATGACACTCGATCAATCAAGCGTCGCACAACGCCTGGCGGGGCAAGGATTTGGCGCAAACGGATCAGCTACCCGGTTGCCGTTTGCCATTGCGAATATGAGATTGAATCCGCAATCCAACATTCCACTCTATGAGCAGATTTCGCGAGCGATTCGTAGCGCGATTGACGCGGGAGACCTGCCGCCCGGAGCGCCGCTGCCAACGGCGCGGGAACTCGCAGCGGCGCTCGGTCTCGGCAAAAATACCATAGGAGCTGCATACGCCAGGTTGGTCGCGGAAAACTACCTTGTTTCAAACCGGCGCCGTGGCACCGAAGTTTCGAAGGTGAGGTTCGTCTCGTCAATTGCACAGGACAAGGCGCCGCCGCAATTTGGTGTTTCCGTAGAGGGCGCAAACGATGATGTTGCAATCAGTTACGGCGCTCAACGCGTCTTGAAGCTTGGACGACCCTTCGGGACAGATGCGCGACCTTTCGCTCCAAGATGTCCCGATCCTTCGATCTATCCGCGCAATCAACTCGGCCGGCTGCTCTTGACCGATTTCTGTCGGTCACCAGGAACCGACGGCAATTCGGGAAAATTCAGATTTCAGAGCGCAATCGCTGCGTATCTTCGCCATATGCGTGGCGTTCAATGCGAACCGCACCAGGTCATCCCGATTACGAACCTCGAAAGCGCGCTCGACCTGACCGGCCGCGTGTTGCTTGATCCTGGACATTGTGTGCTCATCGAGGAGCCGTCGACTTTCGGCGCATGGGAAATGTTCCAGGCGAGCGGCGCACATGTTTTCCCGCTGCCGGTGGATCGAGCGGGGGCAGATCCGGACCGGGCCAAATCTCCGCCGCCACGGCTTCTCTTCGTCTCGCCTTCGGTGGGGTTTCCGTTTGGGGGCCAGATGCTGGAACAGCGCAGGCTTGCCTTGCTGGAATTTGCCCGGCGCGCGGGAGGAATCATCTTCGAGGCGGATACCGATTGGGAACTCTCATGGGCGAGCAAGCTTCGCGCGATTCAAGGGTTCGATGGCGGCAGTCGAGTCCTGTACTTTGGGAGTCTGCACGAAACGCTTGGACCGCACCTGCGCGTCGCATATCTCGTCGTGCCCACGCACCTCGCATCGGCCTTTGCCGAAATCGCCAACCGGGTTGGATATGGACCCGACGGATTTGTACTTTCGGCACTGTCGACCTTCATGGAGGAAAATGAATACGCGGTGCACGCAAAAATGGTTCAGTCCATTTATGCGCGCCGGATGGGGATTGCACTCGATGCCTGCCGCACCTATGTCAAACGGGCAAGGCCGGTCGAACCGACCGGAGGATTCCATCTTTCTCTACTCTTTTCCGAAGACGTGGACGAGCGAGCGGTGGTGCACATGGCAGCGCGCGCCGGACTGACCGTCACACCGCTCTCGCTGTGCTATCATCAGGAACCGCGCGAAAAAGGCATTGTTCTTGGATTGGGGCTCGTTCCCGATCGCAACATCGAAGCTTCCATTCGCCGGCTCTCCGAAGTCATCGACCTGGCACGTACAACGGGCGCTGTTTACGAACTCGCGTCGTAACGAGGAGCAGGCAGGAATTCCACGGGGTGTCACGGGTCGGCCACGATTTGCAAAGGGCGCCCGGCCCCCGATTCAGTCGCAAACCGAACATACCATTCTCGCGGCGTTTGCAGGACGAAGCCTGGGGTATGATCCCTGACTGATTCGTCAGCTGGCCCGATACGTTCGTCGTGAGCAACCGAACCAAACCTCGGCGACGCCGCCGGAAAGTCCCGCCGCCGCCGCATCCCGTGATGCGGCGCAAACCACTGCCGTCGCAAGCGCCAAAATCGGCGACAGAGGATGCCGGGGCACCAGCCGCGGTACAGGCCATTCTCAACAGTTCCAGCTATCGCCAGGCCGATCACGACGTCGATTTCCTCTCGCGTGCGGACACCCGCGACATTCGCCTGGCGCTCGATTACGAAAAGGCAGAACTGCTGCTCAGACAACGCGGCATCGCCCATACGATCGTGGTCTTCGGCAGCACGCGTATCTGCGAGCCTGCCGCAGCCCGGCGCGAGGTGGAGAACCTTTCGAAACAGGCACGCATACAGGGCGGTGACGCGAAACGCCGTCTCGACATCGCCAAACGCATCCTTGCCAAAAGCCGCTACTACGAGATCGCACGCGAGTTAGGGCGGATCGTCAGCGAAGCCGGCGCCAAACGCCGGCGCAATCGCATCCTTATCGCTACCGGCGGCGGGCCCGGAATCATGGAAGCAGCCAATCGCGGCGCATGCGATGCCGGTGCGGAATCGGTGGGTCTGAACATAACCCTGCCGCACGAACAATTTCCCAATCCCTACATCACGCCGGAATTGTGCTTCCGGTTTCATTATTTTGCCATGCGGAAACTGCACTTTTTGCTGCGCGCGCGCGCGCTTGTCGCCTTTCCCGGCGGCTACGGGACAATGGACGAAATGTTCGAAGTGCTGACGCTCAGCCAGACGCGCAAGCTCAATCCGTTGCCGGTCATCCTTGTTGGCGCATCCTACTGGCGAAAAGTTTTCGACCCCGATTTCCTCGTTGACGAGGGTACAATCGACCCGGAGGATCGCGAACTGTTCTGGTTTGCCGACAGCGCTGAGGAAATCTGGCGTGGTATCGTCGACTGGTATGACGCGGCCGGTCGGCCGCTCCTCGGTCCGCCTGAAAAGGACGTGCTCAGATGAAACTCTCCTTTCACGGCGCCGATCACGACGTTACCGGTTCCTGCCACCTGATCGAGACCGCCAACACGCGCATCCTGATCGATTGCGGCCTGTTTCAGGGCAGCAGAGAACTCAACGAGGACAACGCCGGCGCCTTCGGGTTTGACGCCGGGGCGATCGATTACCTTCTGCTTACGCACGCCCATCTCGATCATTGTGGACGGATCGCGCTGCTTGCCAAACGCGGCTTCAAGGGCGAAGTCATCGCGACCAGTGCCACGCACGAATTGGCGCGCCTCGTCATGCTGGACGCGGCGCATCTGCAGGAAGAGGATTCGCGCCGGGCGTCCGCGAAACGCGCGCGGCGCGGCGCGAACCCGGGCGCTGCAGCGCCGCTCTACACCACGCTCGACGCCACCCGAGCGCTCGGCCGCTTTGGACGGGCGGCCGCATATGGATCACCTCTTGAAGTCCGGCCGGGAGTTCGTGCCACGTTTTTCGATGCCGGGCACATCCTCGGATCGGCGAGCGTGCTCGTCGAAAGCCAGGAGGGCGGCACGACAAAGCGCGTGCTGTTTTCCGGTGATCTTGGTCGCACCGGCAGCCCGCTGCTCAATCCTCCGCAGCCGCCGCCTTCGGCGGACGCCGTCGTCATGGAAACCACCTACGGCGACCGCCTGCACAGCGACCGTGAAGCGTGCGTTGAGGAGTTCTACGCCGCCATCCTCGACAGCTTCGGACGGGGCGGCAACGTGGTGATTCCCACCTTTGCCCTCGAACGCGCGCAGGAGATTCTTTTCTTCCTTAATCGTGGCGTCGCCGACAACCGTCTCCCTCCCGCAATGCAGGTTTATCTCGACTCGCCGATGGCGATTTCGGCCACGGAGATATTCGCCCACCATGCGGAATTTTTGAGACCGGAGGCCGCGGCGCTGTTTCAAAGCGGACAGGATCCGTTTCGTGTACCCGGGTTGCACATCACCCGCGAAACCGCCGATTCCATCGCCATAAACAAGATCAAGAGCGGCGCGGTCATCATGGCGGGTTCCGGCATGGCGACCGGCGGCCGCATCCGTCACCACCTGAAGCACAATCTGTGGCGTCCGGAATCGACTGTTGTGTTCGTTGGTTATGCGGCGGCCGGGACGCCGGCGCGAGCGATTATGGACGGTGCAAAATCGGTGCGCCTGTTCGATGAGGATATTGCCGTCAAGGCGCGGATCCACGCGATTGGCGGGTTCTCTGCGCATGCCGACCAGAAGGGCCTGCTCGCGTGGCGGAATGCGATTTCCGGCGTGAAGACCACGTTCCTTGTTCACAGTGAAATGACGACCATGCAGACGTTTGCGAAACTGCTCACGGATTCCCAAGTCGAATTGCCCGCCCCAAATCAGGGTTTTGATTTGTAGCTTTGTGTCCGGCGCAGCCGGACATGACGTTGAGAGCCAAAACTGTCACCATTGGCCTGCAAATGATTCACGTTCGGGCGAATGACAGGACGGCGCGAAGCCAGTTTCATGTCAATTTTGCTTTTGTTCCTGCTCTCTCCTTCGGCGGGACGGGCACAGTCGACAGATACTTCGGGGTATTCACTCTTCGATGCCGTGCCAGACGATCAGTTGCGGCCGTTCTGCACCGATCGACCGACCAAGGGAACCGGTCCCTGTACGGTGGACGCCGGGCACCTGCAGATCGAGTCGGACATCTTCAATGCGACGCTGCAGAACAGCGACGGCGTCGTCACCGACACCTATCTCTACACCAACCCGAATTTCCGACTCGGCCTGACACAGAACCTCGATGTCGAGCTGAATTTTTCGCCCTATGTCGAAGTTGTCACGCACGACCACGCCACCGGCGCCCGAACCGACGATTCAGGGTTCGGCGACATGTACCTGCGCGTGAAAACCAGTCTTGTTGGCAATGGCCAGGGCACGTTCAGCGCGGCACTTGACCCGTTCCTGAAAATACCCACCGCACCTTTGACCATCGGCAACGGCGCGGTCGAAGGAGGCATCGTTGTCCCGCTGCAATATGCACTGAGCGATGTGTGGTCTCTTTCTCTTGTTCCCGAACTGGACATCCTCAAGGACCAATTCGAGGACGGCCACCACACGGCGGCCGTTGCCGCATTCAGCGTCACGCGGGCAATTTCCGCGCAGGTCTCGGCAACAGCGGAGATCTGGCAGAATGCGAGTTTCGATCCCTTCGCCACGGTCGAACAGTACTCGTTCGACGTCGCGGGAACCTGGCAACCGCTGGGCGCGCGCGATCTGCAGCTCGACGCGGGCGCAAATTTCGGCCTGAACCATGAAACGGCCGCGGTTCAGTTCTATCTGGGAATTTCGCACCGCTTTTGAGCCGGAGATTCTCTGTTTCCGCCAGACCTCAAGCCGTTTGCTTCAGCCGTTGAAAGGGGTGCAGGCACGCTCGCGGTGGTGTCGAACGGCATTTCCGGCCCTGCCGCCACCAACAATTGTACAAGGAAGAACGTCGCGGCGGCGGCGCGATTGGCGCACGCCGCCGTAACGCGATGGCTACCTGTCTGACGGCCAGATGGCCGGGCTGTCCTTCGCATGCAGGATCGCGCTTGCCTGCATCAGGCCGGATTTGTCGAGCGTGCCGCGCGCGATCAACGCGTGACCGACCGTCGGCGGCGCATAGTGGAACGTCTTCTGCGCATCCGTTGCATTGATCCTCAGTTCCTCGCCGGTTCGCTTGGCAATTGTAATGTCGGCGCCTTTCATGCTGCGAACCGTGCCGTAGATTTCGTGCTCGCCGGGGTCGAGCTTTGGACGCGTGTCGACGACGTGGATGGGCGGCAGATGCGCTATTTTGCTTCCGCCTGGCCCGAAAATGGTGAGCATCTGGTAGGACGCGACGTACACGAGTCCGTTCGCCACCACGGGCACAAGATTCGCGTTTCCGCCGGTGTTCGGCCATTGTCCGGCCGTTTCGCTGAACAATTGCTGCCGG
>DATGGN010000195.1:0-20818 GCA_035308485.1 Rhizomicrobium sp. | reverse complement strand
CGTATCTGCGCGACGTCCTCGCGCGCATCGCCGATCACCCGATCAACCGCATCGCCGAACTCCTGCCCTGGAACTGGAACGCGTCCGAAACGCTCGACCAGGCCGCGTAGACCGCCGTACGCTTACGCCCACAGGGCTTATTTTCGTAATCTAATGATAGGGGAAACGCCACGAGCGTACAATGGGCCGAGGGGATTCTTACTGGCGGGACTTTCAAAGGAGATTAAGTTGCACCTGGACGGGCTACCTAGACCAGGGTGCACCTAAGGGCTGGGGGCCTGGTCGATGCCCCGTTACTAAGGTAGCCTCACAAATTGTAGCGTCTCAACGTCGTCTCGCGACAGCGCCTTCGCGTGTCGGCAACAAAGACCTTGGAGATATCTCCAGAATAGGGACGGTTCCGTATCCCAGGCCGCTCAAACCGCGACTCTCCGCAACCACCCCAAAAATCAGGTCTTACTGCAGAAGTTGGCCAAGACCGGCAAGACCGGACGCTTACAGCTGAGAAAGCGCGCAAAAGTATCCGCGCGCCGCGCGTCGATTTGACCAAATAGGCAAAAGTCTTCTCGGCCGCGCTATGGCGTCTGGAGAAAGCCGTGATAGACGCGATCACGATCTTGCCAGTTCCCGGTGATCCAGCGCTGGTCATTGATGCTTTGCGGAAAAGTGGCAGCCGCGCCAGGAACCCTGAATTGGCTGACAGCACCACTTTCCCGTCTTGTAAAGCCCGTCTTGTGCCCTCGGACCGGATCAAAATACCCAGTTGTTACATCCTTCTGATTTATGCCGGTAACTTGCACGGATCCTGTTCCAACATCGAACGTGGTGAACGTTCCGCCGGCGGCTCGCAGAAAGCCTTTGTATGTTTCGTCGCCTACGAAATATCCCGCAATTGTACCGCTGCGATTGATGCCCGTTGCCACGGTCATGGTCGACCCAGCCGGATCAAACGACGATATTGTTCCATTGGAATCTCGTAAGAAACCGTGGTACGTGGAACCGTCCCAATAATAGCCAGCGATTGTTCCGTCCATATTTATGCTCACCGGAAACGTATCCTGCGACCCCGCGGGATTAAATGTTTTTATCGTCCCGTCGCCGGCTCGTAAGAAGCCCTGCGCAGCGCCAACGCTGTCGAAGTAGGTGCCAGCAATCGTGCCGCGCTCATTGATGCTGTAGGGGAGGGTCGCGGTTGAGCCGGTGGGGTCAAAAGTTGTAATCGTTCCGTCTGGCGCGCGCAGAAAGCCGTGCAGGATGCCAGCTTCATCATCGTAGCTCCCCGCTACTGCACCGCTATCGTTGATGCTGCTTGGTTCTGTCCCTGGGTAGTCGTCAGCATCAAACGATGTGATCGTTCCGTCGGCAGACCGTACAAAGCCGTGCACCCCGGTTGGATCCTCGTAATAGCCTGCAATCACACCGCTGCTATTGATGCTTAACGGGCTTGTGTTGGTCGATCCTGCAGGATCAAACGTTGCGTAGGCTTCCTTTGCCTCGGCGGTCGAGATGCTTCTCCCTGTGAGGCAGAGGACAGCCGCTACAAATGCAGCGGGAACGAACTCGACACGCCTAAATGATCGCATCGGGTCTTCTCCGTTTGCGCGGGGCCACCGAGGGTCGAGCGTACTGCAGAGCCCCGCAGGTTGCAATAAGGCTTCTTAAGAAACGAATGCTGATCGGAAGCCAGTCCCATCAATGAACTTTCAATGGAGGCGGTATCTACCCCTTGAGTTGGCTCTGATAGTCCTCGCTGGCATGGAGTTACCCACAATAACTTCCCGAACCGCCCATTCTCGACAACGGAGGAATCAGTAACAATCGCTATTTGTGTCCCTCTTAGAGTTTAAAGAAATGTCGAGATTGCTGCATAAGCGAAGCGTATTTGCCGTTGGTTTTGCTTTCTTGATTTTCTCCAACTTTTCTTACGCAACGCCCATTATACAGCCACTAAACGTTCTTGATTGGGGCGTCATTCCGGACGCTCATTGGGGTGATACCGCATGCACTTGGAATCCGGGATTGAACCAATTACTTACATGCAACGGCTACACCTTTTCGAGCCAAGACGTCGGCAAGAAAGTAATCTTGAATCTTTCAGACACCGGCTACGCCCCGTTCGTAAGCACACTCGCTACCCCCTTCTCAACTCACACCATAACGGTGGCCGGCACAATTGCGTACGGAAGTGGCTATGTCTTGCCTACAGCACTGAATCCAGACACACCGCCCTCGGGTGCCGGGTACCTTCCTGGCGATACCATCTGTTTAAGCGGGTACTCGTCGCTCTGCGCGACGGTAAACGTTGTTAGTCTCGTTACGAGACCAATTGTTGCGAGCGGCGGCTCCGGCTCCTGCTTGACCGGTGGGCTCTCGTGTGATCACGCCCATGTAATTCTCACGGGCACCAGCCCGGCGCTAGCGGGCAAGCCACTTCAGGTCGATGTAACTGTCTCGGGCGGAATGGTCACGATGGTTAACAACATTTCGTTCCCGGGCTATTACGACACAGCCCCGGCCTCGATCACTGCTGAACCGATGGTCGGCGACGACATGATCAACGTGAAATTGGATCTAACCGGAGGATCGAGTCCGGGAGGTTTTGGTGTTGCGGCCGGCGGGCTTGCTTTGCACCGCAGCAGTACGGCGTACGCCACTCCTTTCGGATGCTCTGGCGCCACCAATACGACCGGCGGCAGCGGGTCTGGGCTGAAAGTGGACTGCACGACGATCGTGCAGACGGCATCGTGGGGCACGGACAACACGTCGACATTCATAAGTGCGCTGCAGGCCATGCAAACGTACAACGATGGTCTCATGGGAACTCCCGCGAATTACGCGTACGCTCCCAAATGCCTCTACATTCCCGCAGGAAACTATCTCACAGGGCCTTGGAAAACGCAGGTAGTCGGCCGCAACGACTATTGCGGTGATTCAACTTGGGATCTCGGGCTGTCAAATGTGTTCGTGATCCCGAACATCCAGGGCGACATGATCCAGATCGTTGATGCCGGCGGCAGAATACCGGATCAGCAGCAAGGTGGAACGATTACCTATTCCGATACAAGTACTCCCAGCGCGAACTATCTCAAGGCTGGGTGCGCCGTAAACGGGATCACCTTCGTAGGCCTGCGCGAGTCCACCGCAATCCAAAATGCGGTCATGGTCTACGGCCCGGCGCAGTGGTGTCATTTCGGGTATTATGCCTTCTACATGCGGGGTCGAGCGCTGGGCGTAGGTGTGAATGCGCATGGTAACGCGTCAATCGCCGAGAGCGTGCTCGACGACTACAGGTTCGAGCACGATGGCGACATTGATTCGACAGACATGACGACCGGCAAAACCGTCCACGTTCCGACCATCGACATCACCGCTTTGGGCACAGGCACTATCAACAACGTTCGATCCAAGACTGGGCGCATCTATCAAAGCTTCGGCGCATCGGTGCGAATCGCCGACTGTGGAACGAGCTCTACGGGCTCGCACAACGTCACGATCTACGGCGGCACGCATTTGGAGGCGTCCGCAATGGCGGGGTCTGGAGCGGGCGGCGACATCCTGCAACTCGGTGATTCAACTTGCGGAACCGAAGAGTGGACGGACGCAAGCAACAACCCGGTCACGGGCACCAACAACAGCATGGGCGACGCCGAACTTGATGTGCAGTTGACGAATCCGGAGTACGGGCACGCCGCGCTGCGGATACAGGGTTCTGCTAATTACCTAGCACACAATATTTCGGGAGCTCTCGAAATTGGCGGTGCCGCCGACGCGCTCGGCAAGGGTGTCGTTGAAGAGTCCTGTCAAAATTGCCAAATGCACTTCGAGAATAATGCTCCGCAAGACTATCAGCTCACTGCTGTGTCAAGTCCGACCGGCGGGTTACTTGGGGCGAACAACACGTACAATGCCAACAGCAGCGAAGGTTCGCTAACGACCAACCTTGAAGCCTCGCAGCAGCCGACCGGCTCGACGCCCCAGCAATACCCGCTATGGACATCACGGCCCAATTTTCCGACCTGGTCGACAGCGTCTGGTCTGACCGCCTTTCCCGGCGGCGGCGGCACAAACGCGACCCTCCTGACCGCTGGCATCAACTCGGTCAGCAAAGTCGTAACAGCCGGTGATTCCGTGATCCTGGAACCGTCACGTCTCGGCGGCTGCCAAATCGTGATCAACAGTGGCGCGAATGCGATGCAGGTGTGGGGAAATACCAGCAACAGCATGCCCGATTTTATCAACGGCGCTGCTTCTGTTCCACAAATTCCGAATACGACCGTGTCCTATTGCGTGAGCGCTTCGAACGCGTGGTCGGCCACGCTGCTCGCCAACATCGCGCTTTCGGGCAGCGGCGCTGATCTTGTTGCCGGTTCGGTGCCGAATACCGCACTTGCAAACGCGTCGATGACGTTTGGCGGCCAGAGCGTCGCTCTTGGTTCCTCGGCGGCGACTCAGGGCAACGGCGGCAAGATTCAGCTAGCAACAGGCTCGGCGACGGCAGGTCATTGTCTTGAGTACGACGCCAGCGGCAACGCAATAGATGCCGGTGCGACTTGCGAAACGCGGGAGTCAAAGCTGATGACCTGCAATGTCGTGCAGCCCGGCGGCACGACCGCTTACTACCCAATCGAGGGTCTTTGTCCGTCGGCGTCCGCGTCGGAGAGCCTTGTGAACAATACGCCTGTTCCATTCGCGGGTACGTTCAGGAATCTCTACGCGCAGATTTCCGCGGCACCGGGAGCATCCGGCACAGTGACCTTCACGCTTCGCGTCAATGGCGCTTCCACCGGCGTAACCTGTACTATGATCCTTACGGAGACGGCGTGTCACGACACGACTCATGTCGCGACGATCGCCGTGGGTCAAACGGCGGACCTACAAGTCGTTTCAGGCGCCGTTACGGCCTCCGCTCGGGAGAACTTTGGGATCGAGTTGGACAATCCATAGCAGTCTCGCCTCAGAACCTCGTCGAAGAGATTTCGCAACGCTAATTGAGGGCGCTTGCCGCCGAGTCCGCGTGCTACGCGCCCACTAGACGGAACCCGCGCAGCGCATTTCTGCGCAAGGCCCGTCCGTGAACAGAATACAGCGGGCAAGATGCCTTATGCGCGCTTTCGAAGCGCGCCCGGCGCCAGTCCGCTCCCGCCGATGGGATATCGAGCGTTTTTTTGCGTTCGTCCTTTGCCGCGGCGAGAGGTTTTTGCAACCAGATTCGTCCGGCCCATGCTCGGGAAGGTTCCAATCCGTCACTATCTGGCTACGTTGACCGATAATTGACCATGGCGCGTGGGGCGCTTGCGCCAGGATTCCAGAAGATTTCGCAACGGTTTTCAAACGAGGATGGGGCGGGGCTGGGGAAGGGCGGGAGGCATGTTCGATTCCGGACAGTGTCCGGCGGACCGTACGCTGGCGGACAGGCGCTGACAACCGCCAACGCCCTAAACCGCGGAATTTCCATGGTTAACAAATTGGCACGCGGCTTGCCTTTCCGGAGGCATGAGTCTGAGTGAACAGGCATCGCCGGACAGACCGCCCATGGCGCGAACCCTTTTCAAGAGCAGCCGCCACGAGGACGAGCTCCCCGCAGACGGGATGGACCGCGCCATCGCGCGCAGGCCGGCCTGGCGGCGCTACGGCCCCTATGTTTTGGCCGCGGTCGTATTCGCCGGGATCGTTGCATGGCTCCTCGCCGGCACCGGCGCGCATGTCTATCGCGTTCCCATCGACCGGCTGACGATCGCGACCGTCACCGAAGGACCGTTCGAGGATTTCGTCGCCGCGCGCGGCACGGTGGCGCCGTACATCACCAACTATCTCACGACCGACCAGGGCGGCACGGTCAAAGAGGTGCTGGTCGAAGACGGCGCGATCGTGAAGCGCGGCCAGCCGCTCATCATCCTGTCGAATCCGGCCCTGCAGCTGCAGGTGGCCTCGCAGCAACTCGCCTTCGAACAGACGCGGTTCAAATACGAGCATGACATCCTCGACATCGACCATCAGATCAGCAAGCTGAAGGCCGATCTGGCGCGCGACAAGATCCTCCTGGACGGAAAGGCGATCGCGCCCGTCACCTACAAGGAGGAAGAGGAGGAGTACAATTATTACGTACACCTGCGCAGCGCCACGGTGGAGTCCGAAAACGTCGAACAGAAGATCCGCGCGAGCCAGATCACCGGCGGCCAGTCGTCCGGCGCGCTGAACGGCGCGGCGCTGGCCAATGCCGCCGTCGAAGCGCTCACGATCCGCGCGCCGATGGACGGTCAGCTGACCGCGCTCGACGCCGAAGTCGGACAGTCGAAAGCGCAGGGCGCGGTGCTGGGGCAGGTCGATTCGCGCGACCGCTTCAAGCTCATGGCGGAAGTCGACGAATTCTATCTCGGCCGCGTCGTGCCCGGCCAGGAAACGCTCTTCACGATCGACGGCCACGATTACCGGGCGAGGGTCGCCAAGATCTATCCGCAGGTGGCCAACGGCACCTTCAAGGTGGATTTCTATTTCGCCGGCACGCCGCCTTCGGGCATCCACACCGGCCAGGCCGTCGACATGAAGCTCGAACTCGGCGGCGCCGCGCGCGCGGTGATGCTGCCGAACGGTCCGTTCTATCAGGATACCGGCGGCAACTGGGTGTTCGTGCTGTCGCCGGACGGCCGTGACGCGACGCGCCGGACTGTACGGCTGGGCCGCCGCAACCCGCAATATGTGGAAGTGCTGGACGGGTTGAAACCCGGCGAGCGCGTCATCGTGTCCGGCTACGAAGCCTTCTCGAAGATGGACCGCGTGGAATTCGAAAGCGCCGGAAGCGGCGGCAACTGATGTGAACCGGGGCAGCCCATGATCAAGCTCAAGAACCTCAAAAAAGTGTACCGCACGACCGACGTCGAAACGACGGCGCTGCGCGACATCAACCTCGAAGTCGCGGGCGGGGAATTCGTCGCGGTGATGGGACCGTCGGGCTGCGGGAAATCGACCTTCCTCAACATCGTCGGCATGCTCGACAATCCCTCGGGCGGCGAATACTGGTTCGGCAACCACAACATCGCCGGGTATTCGGAGTCGCAGCTCTCGGATCTGCGCAAGAATTCCATCGGTTTCGTCTTTCAGAGCTTCAACCTGATCGACGAGCTGAACGTCTCCGAAAACGTCGAGCTGGCGCTCCTGTACCATCAGGACGTCTCGCCTGCGGAGCGCAGGAAGCGGGTGCGCGCGGCGCTCGAGCGCATGAAGATCGCCCATCGCGCCCGCCACATGCCCCAGCAGCTTTCGGGCGGCCAGCAGCAGCGCGTGGCCATCGCCCGCGCCGTGGTCGCCCATCCCAAACTGATCCTCGCCGACGAGCCGACCGGCAATCTCGATACCGCCAACGGCGAAGAGGTGATGCAGCTGCTGACGGAGCTGAACGGCGAGGGCACCACCGTGGTGATGGTGACGCACTCGCACAGCCACGCGGAATACGCCCACCGCATCGTCAATCTGCTGGACGGCGCCGTGGTCACGGAAAACATCGCGCGGGCGCTCTAGCCATGGGCGTGCTGCGGAACTACCTCGTCACGGCGCTGCGGAACTTCGCCCGGCACAAGCTGTACAGCTTCATCAACATCGTCGGGCTTGCGGTCGGCCTCGCCTGCGCGATCTTCATCGTGCTCTTCATCCGCGACGAACTTTCTTACGACCGGTGGATTCCGGGCACGGAAAATCTGTACCGTATCGATTGCGGCTTCTCCTTTGTGGGGCACGGAGCGATCACCAATCCCGACGCGCCGTTCCCGGTGGCCGTGGCGATGGCGGCGCAGATCCCGGAGGTCCAGGCGCAGACGCATCTCATTCCGGAGCGGATGACGGCGAAAGTCGGCGACCGCCAGTTCTCGGAATATGTCGACGTCGTCGATCCCGATTTTTTCCGGGTCATCCGGCTTCCGTTGATCGAGGGCGACGCGGCGACGGTCTTTGCCCAACCCGAATCCGCCGTCCTCTCCGAGACGGAGGCGAAGAAGTATTTCGGCAATCAGGATCCGCTCGGCAAGACGATCACGATGGACGGCGCCCATCCGCTGAAGGTGACGGGCGTCATGCGCGATCTGCCGCACAACACCCAGCTCGTCGCCGATATCGCCGTGCCCAACACCTCGCATGCCGACCAGCTGCCGCAGGCCGAAAAGCAGGCCTGGACGAATGATGACGGCGAATCCTTCGTTCGCCTGGCGCCGGGCGCATCGCCGGCGACGGTTCTCGGCAAAATGCCGCCGATCCTGGACAGGAATATCGACGCGAAAAAAGAGATCAGCGTCGACATGCCGGGGAGCGAGCTCCTGCTGCTGCGCCTCACGCCGTTCACGGATGTGCACCTGGCGAGCGACATCGACGGCGGGATGACGCGCACCGGCAGCTGGGCCGTGATCTACGGCTTTGCCGCCATCGCGCTCCTCATCGTGCTGATCGCCTGCTTCAACTTCACCAACCTCGCCACTGCGCGCGCGATGATGCGGGCGCGCGAAGTCAGCCTGCGCAAGGTGATGGGGGCGAGGCGGGTGCAGTTGATTGTACAGTTCCTGGGCGAATCCGTCCTCACCGCGCTCCTCGCGCTGGCGCTCGCGCTCGCCCTCGTCGAGATTTTGCTGCCGGCGTACGACGCGTTCCTCAACCGGCCGATTTCGCTCGGCTATCGGACGAGCGGCCCGCTTCTCGCCGGACTGGCCGGCGTGGCGGTCGTCACCGGAATCATTGCCGGCATCTATCCCGCGCTGGTGCTTTCCGGCTTCCGTCCCGCCGCGACGTTGCGTTCCGGCGTAAAGGGCGCGAGCGGCTCGGGCGCGCTTCGCACCGCGCTTGTCGTGCTGCAATTCGCGATCTCCATCGGTCTCGGCATCGCGGCAATCGTCGTGTTCGCGCAGATCCGTTTTGCGCAACAGGTCAATCTCGGCTTCGAACGCGACCGCATGGTCATCGTCAACAATGCCGACACCATGACGCCGGCCACGCGCGATTCGTTCGCGCACGCGCTTGCCGCCGATCCGGCCATCGAAGGCGTCGTGCAGTCGCGGCCCGCGCCGTTTGTGTCCGACACGGAAATAGAGACGTTCCGCGTGCCCGGCGGGTCGCAGAACCATTACATGCGCCTGATCGATGCCGCGCCGGATTTTCCGAAACTGTACGACATGCGGCTGCTGGCGGGGCGCCTGCTCTCGCTGTCCTACGGCAATGACATCAGCGCCGGCAGGGACCAGAGTCTCGAGGGCGGCCGCAACATTCTGCTGACGGAGGCAGCCGTCCGTCGCCTCGACTGGACGCCGCAGAACGCCGTCGGCCGCAGTCTCACGCAAGCCGACGCGACCAGGCCCACGCGCGTCACGGTGGTCGGTGTCCTGGCCGATGTGATGATGGACGGCGTGCGCTCAGAAGCGCAGCCGCTCGTCGTGTTCTACAATCCCGACCGCATCGACACCTTCTCGGTCCGCGTGAAGGGCGGGCACATCCAGGACGGACTCGCCGCGATCGATGCGACGTGGCACCGCTTCGCGCCCACGGTTGCGATCCGCCGGCGCTTTCTCAGCGACATGTTCGACCGGCTGTTCGTGTCCGACCGGCAGCAGGGCGCCATGTTCGGCATCTTCGTCGGCATCGCCATCTTCATCGCCTGCCTCGGGCTGTTCGGGCTCGCGGCCTTCACCGCCGAGCGGCGTACAAAGGAGATCGGCATCCGCAAGGCGTTCGGCGCGCGCACCCCCGACATCGTGCGCCTGCTGCTGTGGCAGTTCTCGATTCCTGTCCTGATCGCCAACGTCGTGGCGTGGCCGGTCGCGTATTACTACCTGCACAACTGGCTCGAGACCTACGCGTACAGGATCAGCCTCGATCCGCTCTATTTCGCGGCGGCCGGGGGCGCGGCGCTCCTGATCGCCTGGATCACCGTCGCCGGCCACGCGGTGCGGGTCGCCCGCGCCAATCCCGTCCACGCGCTTCGCTACGAATAGGAGGGGGACATGTTCCGGAACTATCTCGTCACGGCGCTGCGGAATTTCACCCGGCACAAGCTGTACAGCTTCATCAACATCGCCGGGCTTGCGGTGGGGCTCGCCTGCGCGATCTTCATCGTGCTCTATCTGCGCGACGAACTGTCCTACGACAGGTGGATTCCTGGGACGGACAATCTCTACCGCATGGAAGCCGGGTTTTATTTCCCGGGTAGCGGCGTCACGCTGACCGGCAACTCCCCCTGGCCCGTCGTGCCCGCCATGCTGGCGCAGATTCCCGAAGTGCAGGCCGGCACGCACCTGATCCCCGAGCGGATGACGGTGAATGTGGGCAACCGCCAGCTCTCCGAATTCGTGGACGTCGTCGATCCGAATTTCTTTCAGCTCATCCGCCTGCCGCTCGTCGCGGGCGATCCGGCGCGTGTGTTCGCGCAGCCCGAAACCGTGGTGCTGTCGCAGACGACGGCGCAGAAATATTTCGGCAACGCCGATCCGGTCGGCAAAACCATCCTCGTCGATGGCAGCCACTCCCTCATCGTGACGGGCGTGGTGCGCGATCTGCCGCACAACACCCGGCTCATCGCCGATCTGGTCGTACCCAACACGTCGCGCGCCGAGGAGCTTTCCCAGACCGAAAAGCAGTTGTGGCTGAATATCGACGGCGAGGGATATGTACGCCTTGCCCCCGGCGCAAATCCGGACGTAGTCCTGAAAAAGCTCGCCGCGATTCTCGACCGGGATGTCGATGCGGGAAAGGAGGAGGGCCTGCATATCCGCGGCAGCGTGGCGCTGCAGATGCACATGACGCGGTTCCGCGACCTTCATCTCACCACCGACAGATATGGCGGATTGAAGGCCGCCGGAAGCTGGACGACGATCTATGGCTTCGCGGCCATCGCGGCGATGATCCTCGCCATTGCCTGCTTCAACTTCATGAACCTCGCCACCGCGCGCGCCATGATGCGCGCCCGCGAGGTATCGTTGCGAAAGGTGGTGGGCGCGAAGCGCGTACAGCTCATTGTGCAGTTCCTGGGCGAATCCGTGCTGACGGCGGTGATCGCCCTGTTGCTTGCCCTTGCGGTGGTGGAAGTCCTGCTTCCGGCCTACGACACGTTCCTCGACCGTCCCATCGGGATCGACTATCTGCATGACTGGCCGTTCACGCTTCTTCTGTTCGGCGCCGCCGTTCTGGCCGGACTGCTTGCCGGATTTTACCCCGCTCTGGTGCTTTCCGGATTCCGGCCGGCGGCGACGCTGAAAGCAAATTCATCGGGACTGTCGGGCTCGGGCGCGCTCCGCACCGCTCTCGTGGTGTTTCAATTCGCCATCTCGATCGGTCTGGGCGTGGCCGCCCTGGTCGTGTTTGTGCAGATACGCCATGCGCGGGAGATGGATCTGGGCTTCAAACGCGACAACATCGTCGTCGTGAGCAATGCCGAGAAAATGACGCCGAGCGCACGCGAAAGTTTCATTCATACGCTGATGTCCAGTCCGGCGATCGAAGGTGTGGCGCAATCGAGTCCGGTGCCCTTCGCAAGCGACATCGACAACGAGGACGTGAAGGTCGCCGGGCAGCCGGAGACATTCATCATCCGCATGGTCGATATGGGCTTCGAGATGCCGCAGGTTTATCGCATGCGACTCCTCGCCGGCCGGTTGCTGTCGCAGGCGCGTGGAGCGGATGTGAATTCGGGTCGTCCCAGCCAGGGATTCGCGAACGGCCGCAATGTACTCATCAGCGCGACAGCCGCCCGGCAACTCGGCTGGTCCGTCGCCGGCGCGGTCGGACACACCATCACCGTGCACGGCGTACATCTCACCATCGTCGGCGTGCTGGACGACATCAGAATGAACGGCGCGCGCGCGCTTCCGGAGCCGCTCATCTTCTACAACAGCCCCGACAACATCGACTTCTTCTCGGTGCGCGTGAAAGCCGGGCGAACGGAGGAAGCGCTCGCGGCGATCGACAGGACCTGGCGTCAGTTCGCGCCGACCGTGGCAGTCCGCCGCCACTTCCTGGACCAGTTTTACGACCAGCTGTTTGCGGCCGACGAGAAGCGGGGCGTGATGTTCGGCCTGTTCGTGGGCGTCGCCATCTTCATCGCCTGCCTCGGGCTGTTCGGGCTCGCCGCCTTCACCGCCGAGCGGCGTACAAAGGAGATCGGCATCCGGAAAACCTTCGGCGCCCGCACGTTCGACATCGTGCGGCTGCTCCTGTGGCAGTTCTCGATCCCCGTCCTGATCGCCAATGTGATCGCCTGGCCGGTGGCCTGGTACTATCTGCACGGCTGGCTCGAGAGCTACGCCTACAGGATCGCTCTCGATCCGCTCTATTTCGCGGCGGCCGGGGGCGCGGCGCTCCTGATCGCCTGGATCACCGTCGCCGGGCACGCGGTGCGTGTCGCGCGTGCCAATCCCGTCCACGCGCTTCGCTACGAGTAGGACAACAGAGATGTTCCGTAACTATCTCGTCACGGCGATGCGGAATTTCACCCGGCACAAGCTGTACGGTTTCATCAACATCGCCGGACTTGCGGTCGGCCTCGCCTGCGCGATCTTCATCGTGCTCTTCCTGCGCGACGAACTGTCCTGGAACAACTGGATACCGGGAAGCGCGAATGTCTGGCGCGTCGAAACGACCCTCGCTTTTCCGGGCAGTCCGGCAGAGCGGGAGGCGACGGCACCGTTTCCGCTCGGCGCCGCCATTCAGGCCGGCATTCCCGACGTCGAGGCCGCGGCGCGCCTTGTGCCCGAGGACATGACCGTCAAGTCCGGCGACCGGCAGTTTCCCGAGACCGTCGCCTATGTCGATCCGGGTTTCTTTGCGGTTGTACAGCTGCCGTTTCTTCGTGGCGACGCGCGCAAGGTTCTTGGCGGTCCGGAGTCCGTCGTGCTCACCGAAAGCACCGCGCGCAAATATTTCGGCGCCGCCGATCCCGTCGGCCGCACCTTGACGGTCGGGGGAAAATATCCGCTGACGGTGACGGGTATCCTGCGCGATCCTCCGCACAACAGCGATTTTCAGGATCAAATTTACGTCTCGAACAGGTCGAAATCGGACGGATTCGGCGACAAGCAGGAGTGGTTCAGCCCCGAAAGTTACACCTACGCGCGGATGCTGCCCGGCGCGTCGCCGGCAAACGTCATCGCGAAAGCGCAAGGTATTCTTCGCCGCGATGCCGATCCGTCGGTCTATACCAGGACAAGCGTGACCGGCGATCGGATCGTCCAGACGCGGCTCGTGCCGCTGCACACCGTTCACCTGGTCGGCGACGAGAACGGTTATCACGAGGCGGGAAGCTGGAGGACGGTCTACGGCTTTGCCGGCATAGCCGCGCTGATTCTGGCGATCGCCTGTTTCAACTTCACCAATCTCGCCACCGCGCGGGCGACGCTGCGCGCGCGGGAGACGGGCCTGCGCAAGGTGGTCGGCGCGAAACGGATCCAGCTCGTCGTACAGTTTCTCGGCGAATCCGTTCTGACGGTCGCGCTGGCGCTTCTTCTTGCGCTCGCCGTCGTCGAGATTCTGCTGCCCGCCTATGACGGATTTTTGGGCCGTCCGATTTCCTTTTCCGGTCTCCAGGACTGGCCGCTCATGCTTGGCTTTGCCGGCGCGGCTGTACTGACCGGGTTGTTTGCGGGGATTTATCCCGCGCTCGTTCTGTCCGGCTTCCGCCCCGTTGCCGTGCTTCATCCGGGCGCGAAAGGGCGGGCCGGTTCCGGCCTCCTGCGTACGGGTCTGGTGGTGCTGCAATTTGCCATCTCCATCGGGCTCGGCGTGGCCGCTCTCGTCGTGTTCGCGCAGATTCGCTATGCGCACGAGATCGATCTCGGTTTCGACCGCGACAACATGGTGGTGCTCGAAGGGGCCGATGACCTGACGGAAGCGGCCCGCCAGAGCCTGATGCACCGGCTGGCTGCCAGCCCGAACGTCGTCGGTACAACCGAATCCAGCGCCGCGCCTTTCCACGGGTTGTGGCAGGGCATCGATGCGGTCATCCCCGGCAGCGCACAGGCGTCGAGCCTGCGCATCCTGACCGTCACGCCGGACTTCTTCCGCGTCTATGGCATGAAGCTTCTGTCCGGGCGGCTTCTTTCCACGGCCCGCGGCGGCGACGTCAGCACCGCGCCGTCACGCAGCAGCGACTCGGTGACCAGCGGTGAAAACGTCCTTATCAACGCGGCCGCCGCGCGGCAGATGAATCTCACGCCGGAAAGCGCTCCCGGACATATGGTGCGTGTCGGTCCCTTGCGCGTACCCGTGCGCATCGTGGGCGTGGTCGCCGATGCGAAATTCTACGGCGTCCGCCAGACCGCCGATCCCACGATCTATGTCGATCGTCCGGGCGAGTTTCTGGTGATTTCCGTACGCGTGAAGGCCGGACATATCCAGCCGGCGCTTGCCGATATCGACCGCGCCTGGCGCGATTTCGCGCCGACGATTGCCGTCCGCCGCCATTTTCTCGACGACAGTTTTGACAGGATGTTTGCATCCGCCGCGCAGCAGGGCGCCATGTTCGGCATCTTCGTCGGCATCGCCATCTTCATCGCCTGTCTCGGGCTGTTCGGGCTGGCGGCCTTCACCGCCGAGCGGCGTACAAAGGAGATCGGCATCCGCAAGGCGTTCGGCGCCCGCACCCCCGACATCGTGCGGCTGCTTCTGTGGCAGTTCTCGCTTCCTGTCCTGATCGCCAACGTCATCGCGTGGCCGGTGGCGTACTACTATCTGCACGGCTGGCTCGAGAGCTACGCCTACAGGATCGCTCTCGATCCGCTCTATTTCGCGGCCGCCGGCGGCGCGGCGCTCCTGATCGCCTGGATCACCGTCGCGGGCCACGCGGTGCGCGTCGCGCGCGCCAATCCCGTTCATGCGCTGCGCTACGAATAGGAGGGCGACATGTTTCGAAACTATCTCCTCACGGCGCTGCGGAACTTCGCCCGGCACAAGCTGTACAGCTTCATCAATATCGCCGGCCTCGCCGTCGGCCTCGCCTGCGCCATCTTCATCGTCCTCTTCATCCGCGACGAGCTGTCGTACGACCGATGGATTCCGGACACGCAGAATCTCTATCAGGTGCATGGCTCGTTGCATTTTCCCGGCCAGGGGACCTTCACCAGCAGCGACGCGCCCTTTCCGCTGACGATCGCGATGGCGGCCCAAATTCCGGAAGTCGCGGCGCAGACGCACCTGACACAAGAGAGAAAGACCGCCCAGACCGGCAACCGCCAGTTCTCCGAGCTGGTCGACGTGGTCGACCCAAATTTCTTCCAGGTCATCCGGCTGCCGCTCATCGAGGGCGATCCGGCCACGGTCTTCGCGCAACCCGAATCGATGGTGCTTTCGCAAACCGAGGCAAAAAAATACTTCGGCGATCAGGACCCCGTCGGCAAGACGATCACGGTGGACGGCATCCATCCTCTGACGGTCACGGGCGTGATGCGCGACCTGCCGCACAACACCCAGCTCGTCGCCGATATCGCGATTCCCAATACTTCCAAAGCCGACGATCTCTCGCCGTCCAAGAAAACCGACGGCTGGATGAGTTTCGACAGCGAAGCGTTTGTCCGCCTTGCGCCGGGAGCTTCGCCTGCGGCCGTCCTCGCCAGGCTCGCGCCGATTCTCGACCGGAACATCGACGTCAAGAAGGAACTGAACGTCGCACTGCCGGGCAGCAAAGTGCTCGATGTCGCTTTGACCCGCTTCACGGATGTCCACATGACTCCCGATGACGGGATGACGCCGTCCGGAAGCTGGACCGTGATCTACGGCTTCGCCGCCATCGCGCTCCTCATTGTGCTGATCGCCTGCTTCAATTTCACCAATCTCGCCACCGCGCGCGCGATGATGCGGGCGCGCGAAGTCAGCCTGCGCAAGGTGGTTGGCGCGCGGCGGCTGCAGTTGATTGTACAGTTCCTGGGCGAATCCGTCCTTACCGCACTCATCGCGCTCGCGCTGGCGCTCGCCCTCGTCGAGGTGCTGCTGCCGGCCTACGACGCCTTCCTCGACCGGCCGATCGGCCTCGACTATCGAACGAGCGGGCCGCTCCTCGCCGGACTCGTCGGCGTCGCCGTCGTCACCGGTCTGATCGCCGGCGTCTATCCGGCGCTGGTGCTTTCCGGCTTCCGCCCTGCCGCAACGTTGCGGTCGGGCGTCAAAGGCGCAAGCGGCTCGGGCGCGCTCCGCACTGCGCTGGTCGTTCTACAATTCGCGATCTCCATCGGTCTCGGCATCGCCGCGATCGTCGTCTTCGCGCAGATCCGTTTCGCGCAACATATCAACCTCGGTTTCGAACGCGACCGCATGGTGGTCATCAGCGATGCGGACAGGATGACGCCGGCCGCGCGCGAATCCTTCACCCACGCGCTCGCCGCCGATCCCGCGATCGAAGGGGTCGCACAGTCCCTTGCCGCGCCGTTCGTCGACTCCGTCAACATGGTGACCATGAACGTCCCGGGCGGCCCCCAGCATGTGTACGTGCGGATCGTCGATGCCTCGCCCGACCTGCCGAAGATGTACAACATGCGGCTCCTTGCCGGCCGCTGGCTGTCGCTCGCCCATGGCAACGACATCAACACCGACAGGGAGATGCCGCTGCAGGACGGGCGCAACGTCGTCCTGACCGAATCGGCGGCGAAGCGCTTCGGCTGGACGGCGCAGGCCGCCATCGGCAAGAGGATCATCGAGACCGACGCCGGCAAGCCGCTTGCCGTGACCGTGGCCGGCGTGATGGCGGACGTGATGATGGACGGCGTGCGCTCGCGCGCGCATCCCACTCTGCTCCTGTACAATCCTTACGGAATCGACACCTTCACGGTGCATGTGAGAGGCGGCCACGTCCGGGAAGGACTGTCCGCGATCGATGCGACGTGGCGCCGCTTCGCGCCCACGGTTGCGATCCGCCGGCGCTTTCTCGACGACATGTTCGAGGGGCTGTTCGTCGCCGACAAAGAGCAGGGCGCGATATTCGGCATCTTCGTCGGCATCGCCATCTTCATCGCCTGTCTCGGGCTGTTCGGGCTCGCCGCCTTCACCGCGGAGCGGCGTACAAAAGAGATCGGCATCCGGAAAACCTTCGGCGCCCGCACGTTCGACATCGTGCGGCTGTTGCTCTGGCAGTTCTCGATCCCCGTGCTGATCGCCAACGTGATCGCCTGGCCGGTCGCGTACTACTATCTGCACGGCTGGCTCGAGAGCTACGCCTACAGGATCGCTCTCGATCCGCTCTATTTCGCGGCCGCCGGCGGCGCGGCGCTCCTGATCGCCTGGATTACGATCGTGGGGCACGCCGTGCGCGTCGCGCGCGCGAATCCGGTTCATGCGCTGCGCTATGAGTAGGCAGGCGCCGATGGCGCGCTTCGCCTTTTGCGTGCTGGCGCTGCTCCTCGCGGGCTGCGCGACCGATCCGCCGCAGGTGTTGACGCCGCAGTACAGGCCGAAGGCATTCGTCGGTCCGATCGTGGCCTCGGCGGAAGTCTGGCCGAAGTCCGATTGGTGGAACGTGTTCGACAGCACCGAACTGTCCGGACTGGTGACGGAGGCGCAAGCGAACAATCTCGATCTCGCGGCGGCGGCTTCGCGCGTGCTTGCGGCCGATGCACAGGTGACGATAGAGCGCTCCGCCCTTTTCCCTCAGGTCACGGGCGGGGCGCAGGCGGAACGCTCGGCCGGCCCTGTCGTGGTGACATCGGGATCGGGCAACAACCGTACAACCACGGCAACCGGCAACGATTTCGGACTGGGATTCGGCGCCACCTATCAGCTCGATTTCTGGGGCCTGGCGCGCGACAACCTCCGTTCCGCCAACGAGGCGCTGAAATCGGCGCGCTTTGCGCAGGAGGTGGTGGCGCTCACCATGACGAGCAGCGTCGCCGATCAGTACATGAACGTGCTGGCGCTCCGGCAGCGGATCGCCATCGCCAACGAGAACATCGCCGCGATCAACGCCATCCTCGATGTCATCAAGCTGAAAGTGTCGGCCGGCGCGTCCTCCGATCTCGATCTGGCGCAGGAAGAAGCCCAGGTCGAAAGCGTCGAAGCCCAGCTCCCGTCGCTCGAAGAGCAGGAAGTCGAAGCGCGCTATGCGCTGGCGCTGCTGCTCGGCCGCCCGCCCGAACAGTTCGACGTGAAGGCACGCAACCTCGACGCGCTGGCGGCACCCGCCGTGGCGCCGGGCCTTCCCTCCGCGCTCCTGTTGCGGCGGCCCGATGTGGCGGAGGCCGAAGCCAATCTCGCCGCGGCGCATGCCAATGTCGATGCCGCCCGCGCCGCCTACTTCCCCCAGATCGGATTGAGCGCCAACGGCGGATACGCGAGTGCCGCGGTCAGTACATTGCTCCACGGCTCCAGTTTCGGCTGGGACATCGGCGCCAATCTGCTGCAGACGGTGTTCGACGGCGGTAAGCTCTCCGGCCAGGAAGACCTCGCCAAAGCCAACGAGACGGTGCTCGTCGCCGATTATCGCCAGGCCGTGCTGTCGGCGTATTCCGATGTCGAAACGGCGCTGCAGCAGGTTGCGAACAACACCAGGGCGAGAGATCATCTCGTGCGCGAGATCGCCGCCGCGCAGCAGGCTTTCGACATCGCCAAACTGCAGTACGAGCACGGCACGACCGATCTTCTGACCGTGCTTCAGGCGCAGCAGACGCTCTTCTCGGCGGAAGACCAGCTCGCGCAGGTCACCCAGGCGCGCCTCGAGGCGAGCGTGCATCTGTACGAAGCGCTCGGCGGCGGCTGGTCGGAAGACCCGAACGACAGGACGCAGCTGTTTTGATCCGGCGACGGCGCCGGCGAGTGCTGCGACCAAGGGCTTCACGCGGAGGCGCCGAGACGCGGAAATTTCTCTCAACCGCAAACAAGCCCTGTCATTCCCGCGCAAGCGGGAACCGAGCTCCTGCAACCGCCTGGAATGGCGCACCAGCACTCGTGTACCTTTCGCCATCGACGGGCGCCGGGGCGAAGCGCCATAGCTTCGCTGCTTGAGCGCATTTGCGCGCCAACCCTGGCGCTCTGTTGAAATGCAGCGGCCGCCAAAGGACGAGACCTCTACGGCTCTTGACACCATATGGTTGATCATACCATTATCTACTGCCAATGAGGGCCGAGCTGCTTTTCCACCAGCGCATCGATTACGACGACGGTGCCATCGTGGAGATGGTGCTGTGGCGCGTACCGTCGCCGGTACCGGCCTCATCTCATGACTTGAAATATTCGCTGTTTTACGGTCGTGCGGGAATTCGCGAGGTTGGATACGACAACGAGCGGGGCAAAGGCGATCATCGGCACTTCAAGGGAACGGAGACAGCCTATGCGTTCAAGACCGTCGAACAGTTGATGGACGATTTCTGGTCCGATGTACGATCGTTGCGAGGTCGCAAATGAGCAAAGTAAGAGTAACCGTTGGCGGAAGGATGGAAAAAGATGCCTCACGCCGGTTTGTCGATGCCTGGCGCCGTGCCAGGCGTGGCGAGACCTTTCACGAGCGTCACATTGCTTTCGAAAGCTGGGACGCGCTTGCCCGCGTCATGACGGGAAAGCGGATGGAACTGCTGCACTACGTTCGTCGGCACAAAGTGACGAGCGTCCGCGCGCTGGCGAAAGCCCTGGGGCGCGACTACAGCAATGTCCACGCCGACGTCCAGGCGCTCACGGCGGCAGGGCTGGTCGACACGGCCGATGGCGGTGTGCAGGCCGATTACGATGTGATCGAAACCAGAATCGCGATCTAAGGCCTCTCCCTGGGTCCCGCTACTTCGGCTCTTCGAGGCTATCCGGTAACCCGCTCAATCTCCGCCTTTGACGTTCCGGCCCACGTCAGCCGGTACACTGCGCCCTGCGCGACCGACTGTACGGCATGCGGCCAGAGGACGGCAAAGCAGGTGCCGCCCCGGTGGCGTACAGAGGGATAGATGAAGCCGTTCACGTCACGGGCGAGCGCGACCTTCGCGAGCGTGTTGCCGACGGGATAGCCGAGCGCCGGATCGGGATCGAGCGCGGGATGTTTGCGCGCCTTTCTGAGGTCGCAATATTCGCCGGCGAGGCTCGCGAACAGTTCGGCGTAATCGACGACGGCATGGAAGTCGCCCGCGCGCCCGAGGAAGGCCGTCATGTGGAACGACACTTCGGCGAGCGAGGTCTCGACGGCGAGCGCCGCGTACCAGGCGCCGCGATCGGGACCGTTGAAGCGGTTCGGCTCGCGCGGTTTGGCGTAGGCGAAGCTCGCATTGATGAAGGCGGCATGGGCGACGCCGGCAATCAGCTGTCCGGCCGGCACGCCCGCGATCCCGCGCGCCTCGGCAATCAGCCGCGTGCTGGTGGCGGATTCGATCTCCTCAAGCTCTGTACGTTCGGCGTCGGTGTCGACCAGCGCCTTCAGCACCGCTTCGCGCAGGCGCGCGGTGGTGACGAGGCGCACCGTGCGCGGGAAGGCCGCGCGCACCACGGGAAGGCCTTCGAGATCACGTTTCATGGGAGACGCGCATCCTCATCCTTCGACTGGCTCAGGATGAGGAGAAGAAGCAAAACCTCACCCTGAGCTCGTCGAAGGGTGAGGACAAGAAGCGAAACCTCACCCTGAGCTTGTCGAAGGGTGAGCTTGTCGAAGGGTAAGCCGGCCAGACGCCTAAAGCCCGCCGCGGACGGCATCGACGTAGCGGCGCACATCCAGCATGCGCGGGATCCCACCCTCGATCATGGCGTCGATCGGGCGCCGGTTTTCAAACAGCGGGCCTTTGTTGGGAAGCTGCGGCCAGCGGTCGGCCATGCCGTCGGCAAAGAGCAGATGCAGCGCCTTGAAGGTGCCGACCAGCGCCGAGACGCGTGTCAGCTGATCCTGCGACAGGGGTTCGCTCCGTCC
>DATGGN010000194.1:0-31322 GCA_035308485.1 Rhizomicrobium sp. | reverse complement strand
CAGAGTGTCAGTGTCGTCACCGCGCAAACGATCGCGGATACGCCCGCGCGAGGTCTCAACGACATTTTGCGCAATCTTTCCGGTATGACCCTCACGAACATCGGGCCCGATGTCGGGCACCCCACAGCGTACAACGAAAGCATGCGCGGCCTGCCGACGACTGAAACCCGCATGCTCGTCATGGTCGATGGCGTTCCCGTGAACGATCCGTTCTTCGGCTACATCCAGTGGAATCGCATTCCACTGGACAATATTGCGCGCGTGGAGATCGTCCGTGGCGGGGGATCGCCGCTCTGGGGCAATGCCGCGATGGGGGGCGTAGTCAACATCATCACCCGCTCACCGCAAACCGATGAACTGGATCTGTCGGCTGCGGGCGGCAGCTACGGGACCTACGATGCCAGCCTTTACGGCGCCTATGCCGACGAAAGCTGGGTCAAGCTCGGCTTGAATGCTGCGTTCAACGGCACCGACGGTTATCAGACGACGCCCGCTTCGTGGACGAGTTTTGGAACGCGCAGCCTCAGATCGCCGGTCTACACGCCCACGTCCAATGATGCCCGCAACGCCGGCATGCACGCGGACTTCTCACCGATGGCGGATCTGACAGGGTTTGTGGATGTCCATTATTCCGAAAACCAGCAAATCCTCTCGACGCCCATCGGTCTCAACCGGCAGCACATCTGGACGTATGCGACGGGCGTCACGAAGAACCTGGATGCCGATACCACGCTGGCTGCGACCTTCTTCCATGACGACAGCGATTTCCTGACCGACAACCCGCATCTCCTGACGTTCACCACAGAGTACAATTCGAACACGCATGTCACGGACGTATCGGACAACGGGGCTTCGCTTGTGCTCGACCGCGACTTCGGCGACCTCCTTCCCAGGGTCGAAATCGGCTCGGATTTCCACGAGATTTCAGGCCACGACATCGCGGATTACTTTGCCCCGTCGGGCAGCCTCGCGGCACCCACGATCATCGGCGGCGGCGATCAGCTGTTTCTCGCGGGCTTCGCGCAGGTGCAGATAAAGCCCGTCGCGCCTTGGGAGATTCTGGGAAGCATCCGTTACCAATATTATCTCAGCAGCGACGGGGTCGACACGTTCCCGCCGGGCTTCGACACGATTCCGGATCGCCGCTATTACCGCGCCACGCCGCGCATCGACACGCGCTATCGCATCGACGACGCATTCGCGCTGCGCGGCGCTTATTATCAATCGTTTCGTGCACCAACGCTCGATCAGCTTTACCGCACCTACGCCGATATGACCGCGGGAATCTATGAGGGCAACCCTTTTCTCCTGCCGGAAAAGTTGTACGGCGACGAGGTGGGCCTCGATTTCACGCACCCCGGCGTTCGCAGCCAGTTCACTCTGTACGATACAAGGATCGACGACCTGATCACCCAGCGCAACCTCCTCCCCTCGGAATACCCGTCCATTCTCGGCGTGATCTGCGGGTTCGACCAGGTGACGTTCACCTATCTTACCTGTACACGGAATATAAACGCCGCCTCCGCCGTTGCCCGCGGATTTGAAGCGGAGGTGAGCTGGGATGTCGGCTGGGGTGTGTCGACGGAACTGACCTACACATATGCGGATTCGCATTACACGGCGAACCCTGCCAATCCGGCATCGGTTGGCGAACGGCTCGAAGGCGTGCCGATGCACAATGCGGGTGCCAGCCTCACCTACACCGCGCCGTCCGGATGGCGGATTACAACCGTGCTCCGCTACCTTTCAAAGAGCTATGGCGATGCGATCCCCGCGGACGGCCTGATTCAAAACGGGCATTTCGTGACCGATCTCTCCGCGAGCTATCCGCTCACCGGACGGCTCCAGGCATTTGTGCAGATACAGAACCTGTTCGGCGCGCGCTACATCGCGAACAACGGCGGTGGTGTTCCCATACTTGGTACCCCGTTCGAGACGATGGCCGGCCTGCGTTTCACGGTGGAATAGGAATCGCCGATGGAGCTGGTGCCGAGACACGCGTCAAAACCGGGAAGCCATTTGACGGCGCGCGCCACTTTGCGGGGTGACCTCGGAGCCGCGGTCTTCGATGCTGCCGCGGCGGCGCTGGTCGCGACCATCGTCTTTCTTGTCCTGTTCCTGCATGTGCGCACCGGAACAGACCCGGCGCTCCGTGAAATGCCGTCGATGCTGCACGACGGCGGAATCTGGCCGTACTCCGTGAGTCAGGCGGTCGGTTGGTCTGCGTTGTTATGGGCGTGGCTCACTACCCTGCTTGGGGTTTCGCTGCCGATCTTCGTCAACAATCGCCAATGGCGGCTGAGGGCGATCGTGGAGCGACTGCACCGAAGTACGAGCCTGACCGTCATTGTTCTCATGGTCACCCATGCGGTGCTTCTTGTGTGGGACAAGATGGGGGACACGCTGTTCAGCGTCTTCGTCCCGTACGCGACGCACTATGTTCCGGGACGATTCCCGGAAGCCCTGGGCATCATGTCCTTCTATCTCGCTTTTGTACTGGGAGTTGGCTTTTATCTTCGCGCGTGGATCGGTCTACGCAGATGGCGCTGGCTGCATCGCTGGATCATTCCGTGTGCCTATGTTCTGGCGGTGTGGCACACTTTCGAATATGGCAGCGATGTCAGAGCACACAATTTGCTCTGGTATGTTGCCTGGGCGATGCAGGTGCCGATTATCTTTGCCTTCGCGCTGCGATTGGCAGGACCGCCGAGACAAGGCTCCCGGGATTCACAGATGATCCGTCAACGCCGTCAATTCAGTCGTCGGTGAACCCAGCGAAGGCGCGGTCAATCCACCAAGGCGAGAACGCGCCGACAGCGCTGTCGCGCCAGCGTGCCGTAGGGTCAAATTGGCTGGCCTGATCAGCGTGATTGGGCCAAGCTTGGCTCGAGGCGATTCGCCAGACTCCCATGCGGCTTCGCAGATTGTTGAGACCCGCGCGCATGCATCCCGGATTGCTGGCGGGATGCGCAGCGGGCTTTCTCTGCGCGTGGGTTGTTCCGGGTCGTGCGCCCGCACTGGTACGTGGCGTGTTCGCCTGGGACGCGCTCGTGCTCGTTTTTCTGGCGTTGACATGGACCGTGATGCTGCGCGGCGGCCGCGAGACCATGCGCTACCGCGCCGCGCATTACGATGCCTCGGATTGGGTGCTTCTCCTGCTCTGCATCGTCGCGGTGATCGCGAGCCTCGTCGGGATCACCAGCATGGTCGTCGGGATCAAGGACATGCCGACGGAGCGCAAGATTCTGCGCCTCGTGCTTTCCGTCGTAACGGTGGTGGGCTCGTGGCTGTTTCTGCACACCGTCCTCGCGCTTCACTACGCGCATCAATATTTCTGGCCGAGGCGACAATCCGGTCATCCCGACAGCCATCACGGTGGGCTGGAATTTCCCGGCGGCGAAGCACCGGATTACCTGGACTTTCTCTATTTCTCATTTGTGCTCGGCGCGTGTTCGCAGACCTCGGACGTCGCGATCACCAGCAAGCCAATCCGCCGGCTCGCCACGCTGCACGGCACGCTCGCCTTCGCTTTCAATACGCTTCTGCTAGCGCTCACCATCAACGTCGCGGCGAGCCTCCTTCAATAGACGCCGGGAATGAGCCGCCACGTGCGGGCAGCGTAATCTGCATATTCCGGAAAGGCGTCTCTGAGCACGCGTTCCTCGTAGTAAAGGCGCGCAACCTGCAGGGCATCCGCCGCCGTGACGAGCAGAAAAGCCCATGGCTGCTCGAACTGCATCATGACGCCGATCGAGGCGATGATGCTGACGAGGTAGAGCGGATGACGCAGATACCGATAGGGCCCGCGCGTCACCAGCCTGCGCGCTTCCGGGAGAATCGTGAAGGAACGGCCAAGCCAGGAGAGTATGATGATTTCGGCAACCGTGCCTCCACCAGTCAGGACTGTTGCTACCGTCAGCGCCGGAGCGGAAAGGGACGCCCGCGGCAGGAGCGCGACGACGATCAGCAAATTGGCTGCGAGAAGTGCAACCGTGCGCGGCCAGATGCCATGGGACTTTGCGACCGGCATCCGCCGCAGGAAAACAAGTGCGATCACCAGTGCGAAATAGCAGACCGTGCTCGCAAGGCTCGCAACCTGCAGGATGGAGAACCACCAGGGCTCGAGCGCGCGAGCGTCCTCGAATTTTGGAACAAATCCAACGATGCTGAAGGCGTAAAACAGGATCAGCGGCGAAGCCATCAGCACGTCATAGGCTTTCGTCGTCTCGAATTTGGTTGTGCGCGGGCCCGTCATGGGCGAAGTTTTCGCCCGAGACCGCGCGGGGACACAAGTCGATACCCGAAAGGGAAGGGCGTCTGACGACGATTGGCGCTTAGGTAATGCGCGCCATCGCACGCGCCAGGCGCAGCACGTCACTTTCATGGTGATAGATGCCGAAACCGATGCGCAAGCGGTCGCCACGGTGATCGACGATGACGTTTTCCGACGCCAGCCGCCCGGCAATTGTCCCCGCATGGTCCGTGCGAAACGATAGAAACCGCCCGCGTTTCTTTTCATCGCCGATGACGAGGAATCCAGAATTGAGAGGGGCCTGAATCCTGTCGAGCTCGGCCAGAAAAGCCCGTTCGAGCCCCCGTACAAAGTCGAGCATGCCGCCTACGGTCAGATGCTCCTCGTTCAACCAGTTCTGCACAGCGTTGAAACGGTACAGTCCGGAGACATCGAAAGTCGCGCCGAAGAAGCGGCTGGCGTCTTCCGCGTACGGGACGCCTGTGCCGCCCTTCTCGAGCGCCGAAAAACCGGCGTACCAGCCGGTATCGCGCGGGCGCGGACACCAGCCGGGCGGACAATGCAGAAAGCAAACGCCTTCACCCGCCATCGCGTATTTGTAGCCGCCGGCAAGGTAGAAGACCCGTTCCGCGATCGCGCTAAGTTCGGTCGGCACGGCCATGAAGCCGTGATAGCCGTCGATCACGATCAGCGTCTGTAGATTCTGCACCGTGCGCATCACGAACGACGGATCGACCGCGAATGACGAATCGAAAAAGACCTGGCTGAGGTAGACGAGATCGAACTCGCCTCGCGCGGCCTCGTCCGAGAACCGTTGCTCGAAACTGTCGAAAGGTTCGGTGCGTACGCGGGTAACCGATACCGCCTTCTCTTCTTCGAGGCGCGCCATCTGGCGCGAAAAGCTCATGAATTCCGATCCTGTGGTCAGGATCCGCGGGGACCGGTCGCGCGTCAGACAGGACAAAAGCCGCAGCACGAAGGAATGCGTGTTGGGTCCAAAAACGATTGTCGCGGGGTCGTGAAGGTTCAGCAGGCGTGCGATGTGCGCTCGGGCCTCTGGAATGACGGTTCCGAAGACGTGTTCCCATTTGCGGTCGAGGAGACGCGCGGCATCGCGCCATGCCGCTTCTTGGGCGGCAAGCGTCACATCGGGCCAGGGATGATGGCTGTGCGCGGCCGCATGCAGCGGCGCGCCGGCCGCGCCGACGCTGAGCGAAAATCCGTTCACTGCGGCGACACCGGTCCGGCCTTGATGTCGGGATCGTTCAAGTGCCACGCCTTCCATCGCATCGCGCCGAAGATGCGCGTGCGGCCCGAGGGGTGGTCGTAAAACACGAATTCCTCGAGCGGTGTCGGATCGAGCTTGCGGTATTCGCCGAGCTTCAAAGTCGCGGTGGCAAACCCGTCAGGCTGCCGCGCCGCGTTCAGGCCGAAAATGTCGGCCTGTGCTTCCAGCGTACGGGAGATCGTGTTGGTGACGGGAGTCGCGAGCACGAAGAAGATGCCGATGAGGGCATAAAAAACCGGCAACCCCGCCGGGTCGTCGATGTTACGTACATCCCAGTTGCCGCCGAACACGTCGACGAGCGCGCGAAATCCCCAGTTCAGAAACAGAAACGCCACCAGGATGACGAGCCCAAACCAGGTGATGCCGATGAAAGCATGGCTCAGCACATAATGTCCCATTTCGTGGCCCAGCACGGCCACGATTTCCCGAGGACTGGAGCGATTCATCAGGTTGTCGTTGAGCGATATCCGCGTCGTGCCAAACAGACCGGAGACATTGGCCGAAATGCGCTTGCTCTGCTTCGACGCATCGAACTCGTACACATTGTCGACCGGAATGCCATTCGCCTTGGCGAGCGAAAGTATCCTCTCCTTGATCGGGCTTTCGGCAAGGGGATAGTAATGATTGAACAGCGGCGAGACGAACACCGGCGCCGCCATCGCGAAGCAACCGAACAGGATGACGGTGACGACCGTTCCCCAGGCCCACCAGCGGCGCGGAGTGGCACGGATAACGGAATAGATGATCGTGAGCGCGATCACCGAGACGACGAGTTGAACCCCGAAGGCAATGGCGAAATCCTGAAACCATTGCGCAAAGTTCTGGTTCGAAAGCCCATAGGCGTGTTCGCGGAAGAAGTCCTCGTACACGTTCAACGGAAACGTAAGAACGGTCGTCGCCACGACGAACATCAGGACATAGATCGGTACCTGCCAAAAACGCATGCGCGTGATCCTTTGCGCAACGCTTCGCATGCGCGCGGAAAACCCGCTCCAGAGAAGCAGCGCCGCAACGGCCACGGCGCAGAGTCCGTCGACGAGAATCAGTACGTATCCGCCTTCGAAATACGAGTCCGAATTCTTCCTGGCCTCGCCCGAAACGCGCGCGAGATAGGCGTTCGTCGCCTTCTGCGGATCGAAGGTCGGCAGCGGCCGCGCCGCCTGTTTGTGCGCGGGCAGGGTCTGGACCGTGACCGGGGTCAGCGGCGCCGGGCGCAAATCCTTCTGCGCGGCGGCTGTTCCGACAGTCACGAACAGCGCACCGCACAATATCGCGACGGTTGCCGCCACCTGCCTCCAGCTCATGATCCGTTCTCCTGGTGTGGTTTAAGGTAGCAGACGATTGCCGTCGTGCCAGCCGTTTTGTCTGGGCAATGGATGGCGTGCCAGCGACAGGTTGGCACGCGGAGCCGCGGGGGAAACAACAGACCTGTCACGGCCAGGCGCGGGCGTAACCGCGTCCGGGCCACCCAGGAAACGCGCAAAATGCGCTCAAGTAGCGAAGCGACAGCGCTTCGCCAGGGCGCGCCGAATGACTTTGTGTTGCCGTTGTTCCGCGCCGCCGCGTCCAACTTTTTGTCACGCAGCGCCGTGCGCGAGCAATTGCCTGTACAAAGCGAGCGTATCGGCGGTCATGCGGGCGAGGCTGTAGTTCTTCACGATGTGCTCGCGGCCGCGCCGACCCATGGCAAGACGCACCTCCGCTCCGGCGTGCAGGAGTTGGCCGAGCGCTGCGGCCAGCGCCACCGCGTCACCCGGAGGTACGAGCAAGCCGGACACACCCGGCCTAATCGTTTCCCGCGCGCCGCCATGATCCGTCGCAATGACCGGTCGTTCCATGGCGCTCGCTTCTGCGGCAACACGTCCGAAGGCCTCCGGATCCGTCGAAGCGGAGACAACGATATCGGCCGAGCGATACGCAGCCGCCATGTCTTCGACATGCCCGGCAATCGTGACAATCTCGCCCAACCCGCTGTCCTCGATGTTGCGCCTCAGTTCGGCCGCGTACGCATCGCGCCCCTGCGCGTCTCCGGCGAGCACGACGTGGACCGACCGGACACCGTTCCGGAACATCTTCGCCAGCGCTTGCACGAGAACGAGCTGTCCTTTCCACCGCGTTATGCGGCCGGGGAGCAGAATGACGACGTGGGATTCGAGAACGCCCCAACTCTTGCGCAGGCGGTCGATCCGGTCCGACGAAACGCGCGCGGGGTCGAAACGGTCGAGATCGATGCCGCGCGGGACCACGACCAGTTGTTTTGGCCGGAACGAATAGGTGCTGCGGATGTGGTCCGCCGTCCATTGCGAATTGGCGATGACCGCATCGCCGCGCAGCATCACCGAATTGTACAGGCGCTTCAGGCCCGATCCCGCCGAATAGGCGCCGTGAAAAGTGGTGACGAAGGGAACGCGCGCAACGTGCGCGGCCCGGAGCGCGCTCCATGCCGGCGCGCGCGACCGCGCGTGGACGAGCCTCACGTCCCGCGCCCGGATCAGCGTTTCGAGCCGCCGCGCGTTCGCCGCGAGCGCAAACGGCGACTTCGTATCGAGCGGCATCGATATCCATTCGCCGCCAACGGCCTCTATCTCGCCTACCATCCGGCCGCCCTCCGAGGCGACCAATGCGATGAAGCCCTCGCGCTTGAGCGCCACAGCGATATCGATGGTCGTGCGCTCGGCGCCGCCGGTGTCGAGCCGCGGCACAACCTGCAGGATCGCTGGCCCGCCAGTTCGTCCGGTTCTATTGTAGATCATGCCCTGGAATTCGATGGCGAGAGATCTGGCGCTTCCGGCCGCGCTCCTTTTTTCTGCATGGCCAAACGCCGCCCTTCTGGCATCGGAAACTGCTGTCGAACAGAATGCAGCTTACGAGCATTGCCTTGCGTCCGTGAAGCGCGATCCCGCGGCCGCGTTGACCGAGGCGGAGCAATGGTCGACGGAGCGCGGCGGTGCAGCGTCTCTTCACTGCGCGGCGCTCGCGCTCGTGGAGCTCAAACGCTATCCCGAGGCCGCGCAGGCGCTCGAAAATGCCGCGCGCATTACCGCAGGTGTTGCCGCCAGGGCGGAAATTTTCGACCAGGCAGGCAACGCCTGGTTGCTGGCCGGCGACACGGCGAAAGCCGAGGCCGCATTGACCGACGCCCTCGCGCTTGCGCCGAAAGATGAAGACATTCTCGCTGATCGCGCCCGCACACGCGGGGCGGCGAAAAACTGGAGCGGCGCCTTCGACGACCTGACCGCGGTGATCGCGCTCGATCCCGACCGCGCCGACGTCTATGTGCTGCGTGCGAGCGCGCTTCACGCCGAAGGCAAGAGAGCCGAAGCGCGCGCCGACATTGCGCATGCGCTCGCGATCTACCCCGGATATCCGGAGGCGCTCGTCGAACGCGGCGCCATGCGTCTTGAGACCGGGGACACGCCGGGCGCGCGTACCGACTGGCAGCAGGCCGCACGCGAAGCGCCGGACTCCGATGCGGGGCAGACCGCCCGGGCTCGTCTCGACGCACTCGGTGCGGGTCACAAGAAGTAACGTCAGCGCGGAGTACCCCGGGGGTCTCGCAGGGGACGCAGTGGAGTGATTGCGCGCCTTCGGCGCGCGGAACGCGCGCAAGCTTCCTCCGCGTAATCCGCGAATCCTCAGCGGCCTCTGCGCTGAGCTTTGGGCGCTGACGGCTGTCCCCATTCTGAAAGGACATCGGGATCGGGCTCGCCGCAATGTTCGCCCAGACGTGCGAATTCGTCTGCGGGTAGCAACCGCGACAGGGCCCAGACGGCCATGGCGCGGACGAGGGGGGAGGGATCGGACAGAAGGCGCAGGGCTTCCGGTGCAAGTTCGGGATCGCCGGAATTTCCCATCGCAACCAGTACGTTGCGCACGAAGCGGTCGCGGCCGATGCGCTTGACGGGCGATTTGCGGAAGAGCGCGCGAAACGCGCCGTCGTCGAGGCGCGCGAGGTCCGCAAGCGGCGGCGAGCGAAGCTCTTCGCGCGCGTGGAGCCGCTGCTCGCGTGCCGCCGAGGCGAAGGTGTTCCATGGACAGACGGCGAGGCAATCGTCGCAGCCATAGATGCGGTTGCCCATCTGCTCGCGGAATTCGCGAGGGATCTGTCCCTTGTGCTCAATGGTGAGATAGGAAATGCATCGCCGCGCGTCGATCCGGTACGGCGCTGTAAAGGCGTTCGTCGGGCACGCATCGAGACAGCGCCGGCAGCTGCCACAGTGATCCTCTTCGTGCGCATCGGCAGGAATCTCGAGCGTCGTTAGAACGGAACCGAGAAACAGCCAGGAGCCGAAATCGCGCGACACAAGATTGGTGTGCTTGCCCTGCCAGCCGACGCCCGCCTCCTGCGCCAGTGGCTTTTCCATCACCGGGGCGGTGTCGACGAAGACTCTCACATCCACCTTGAAAGCATGACCGACGAATTGCGCGAGCTGCTTCAGCCGGCACTTGAGCACATCGTGATAGTCGTCGCCTTGCGCGTAGACCGAGATCGCGCCGGCGCGCGCATCATCCATCGTCTGCAATGGATCCGCAGACGGCGCGTAGTTCATTCCGACTACGATGGCCGAGCGTGCCTCAGGCCAGAGCGCGTCGATGCTCTCGCGGCGTTTGCCATTCGTCGCGAGCCAGTCCATTGTTCCGTGGCGCCCTTCGGCGATGAACTGCCGCAAATCATCGCGCGCCGCTGCGGGCAATTCGGTCTTTGCAAAGCGCACCACGTCGAAACCCAGTCCCAGCCCGCGTGCGCGAATGCGTTCGCGCGCGTCGTCGTCAGGCATCGAGGTCTGCATAGTGGGAGACCGGCGGTTGACCCGGGATGCGATCGCCGAGCAGCGTTCGGAACGACGGCCGCGACTTGATGCGCATGTACCACTCTGCCACAGCGGGAAATTCGCTCCATGGAACCTCGCCGAAATAGTCGATCGCGGAGAGATGCGCCGCGACAGCGAGATCGGCGAGCGAGCACTCTCGCGACGCGAGGCAACCGTTGCGTTCGGCGCTCGCGCCTAGTTCGGTCAGGACCGTGCGCAGCGCTTCGCGTCCGCCGCGCACGATCTGCATATCGGGGGCGCGCTGTGCGGTTGCACCGGTGTAGCGCTGCGAGGCGCGCTCATAGACGATGCGTTTGGTGACGTTCTCCAGGAGCGGCCCCATCGACCAGTCGAGCAGACGGAGCGATTCCGATCGCGCCATATCGTCGTCCGGCGTAAGCGGGTGCTCGGGGTAGGTGCCTTCCAGGTGATCGACGATCGCCCACAGGCCCTGATAGCGGCTGCCGTCCATCTCGATAAAAACCGGCAAATGCTCAGCGAGGTCTTCCGGCGCACTGGAGTCGCAGGCAAGACGCTTCTCCGCGATCAGGAGGCGCACGAAGCGCGAGGGCGGAGAGAGCAGGAGCTGAACGAGGCGGCGCATCGTTGCGAATGTAGAGAAGGCTGCGCCGCACTCCTAGGGGTCAGATTCCCCACAAACGAATTCCCCAGCAGGGGCGCACCGGTGCGCCCTGACAACGAGCCGGTGAGAGAGTGAGATGGCCGTTGCGTTCGCGCCGCTGTGCGCTACGGATTTTATTGCTGGCGTAGCGCGCTGTCTTGCAGTGCTTGAAGGGCACGACGGTGTAGCGGAACAGCCATCTCACTGGCTCACTGTCTCATTGTTAGAGGACCATGGAGCTTCTCCCGCCCTTGGCGCTAGGGGCGGATGCAGGAATCCAGATGGTCGCGGCGCACTTCGCCAATCCGCCGGACAATAGAAGCCGCGCGCTGGGCAACATACGGGCCGGGCTTTGCGGCGCGCCACTCGTCCGGGTCGGGCAGGATCGCCGCGAGCCGCGCAGCCTGCCGTGTCGAGAGCGTCGTCGCAGAGCGATGGAAATAGGCGCGCGACGCCGCTTCGGCGCCGAAATTGCCGTGCCCCCAATCCACCACGTTCAAATAAACCGTGAGGATGCGCCGCTTGGGCCAGAGCGCTTCGGCGAGCACCGTCAGCCAGGCTTCGACGCCTTTGCGAATCCAGCTGCGCACGGGGAGAAGAAACAGACTGCGCGCCGTCTGTTGGCTGATCGTGCTTGCCCCGCGCAACCGCCCACCGTCTTCATAGGTCCGCATCGCGCTGTCGATCGAGCCCCAGTCGAACCCGTGGTGGGAGCAGAATTTCTGGTCCTCCGACGCAATCACCGCATGAGCCAATGCAGGCGCGATGCGATTCCCATCCACCCACTGATAGTGCGCGCCGTCTCCTCGCAGCCACGACACCAGCATCTGCGGCGTTCCCGGCACGGGGACCGCGCGAAACATCAGCATCAGCAGCGCGGGCACGGGTACGAGGAGAACGAACAGCACGAATGCGATCCGTTTCAGCCATCGCAGGGCCGTGCGCGAGCGCTGCGAAGCTGCGCGGAAGGATTTCGACTTTTGCACCGCGACCGTTTTTTTGCACTTTCTGATTCGCCTCGTCTGTATAATCGGCGGAGCGCGAACCACACAGAAGTCCGCGAAGTGCTGGCGATGAAAAAACCGGGACAGGCCATCATCGACGCTCTCGGGCGGCAGGGAATTGTGGTCGACATCGCCACGATCGGACCTCGCTTCGAGGAGAAAGATTCAGGGATACGCCTGCGCTTCGACAGGGTAGCGCTCCGCTTTATCGAAGATGTCCAATCGGCGCTGCACGACATCGTGCCGGATGACAGGACACTGTTCTTTGCGATCACCGCTCCGATCCGGATGGGGTCGAAGACGGCCGCAATGCTGGTAGAGAATGTGCGCGGCGTTCTCGCGCGGCGGCGCGCGCGTGTTGACCTCGACGAGACGATCAATGGAAATCGGACCCGTGTCCGCCTTGTGAAGGGCGTCTTCAATGGGAGAAGAGCTGTCGGCTTCGTTCACAATCCCGAGACGGATCCCGAACTGATCTTTGAGACCACACTGAGCGTCCTCGAATTGCGGCGACCACGGGCCAAGAGCCGAAGGCCGGCGCGATCATGATAGCGTGCGGCGGCGCTCACGTTCGGCGTCGGACGGCTGGGCAGGCTGGAAGCTGCCGGTCTTGACCGGGCCGTCGGGTATGTACGTCGCGACAATCACGCCCGTCTGAAAGGACCGCGCTTTGACGAGCTTCAGACCCGACGGTGTCGCGCCGTCGCCGAACAGGCGTTTGCCGTGACCCAGCACCACCGGGAAAGTCAGGACCGTGAATTCGTCGACAAGGCCGTTTTTCCACAGCGTCTGAAGCAGGACACTCGAACCCTGTACGATGAGATCGGGGCCATCTCCGGTCTTGAGATTCCTCAGCGCAGCGACAGTGTCGCCGCCGAGCCATTCGCTGTTCTGCCAGGTGAGGTTTGGCTGCGCATGCGACGCCACGTATTTGGTCGCGCGGTTGAAAGGGCCCGCGATCGGGTCATTCGGATCGGTGATATTCGGCCAATGCGCGGCAAAGATGTCGTAGGTCTTCCGGCCCAACAGCAGGTCGAAAGGCCGGCCGAAAATTTCCCCCATCACGCTGCCGGATTCCGCATCGAAATGCGGGAACACCCATCCGCCGAACGAAAAGCCGCCGACAGGGTCCTCCTCCGGGCCGCCCGGCGCCTGCATGACGCCATCGAGGCTGACGAATGTCGAAACCGTGATCCGGCGCATGGACGTTCTCCGCTTGGGTGAATGATTTCAATACCCCAAGGACGTGGTGGAACGCACCATCCCGACAGCCCCTAAACAAAAAGGCTCGGCGCCGCGTCCGCAGAGGCGGCGCTGAGGCCGCAGAGGAAACGTTGGCGCGTTTCTCGCGCCATTTTTTCCGCCCCTGCGGCCACCGCGCATCCTCCGCGCCCTCCGCGCCAAGACCTTTCCTGAAATCCTATTCGACGCGTGCGAAATCCATTTTCCAATTCGTTTCCCAGGTCTTGCCGCCGTCGGGCGAGAACGCCTGCTCCCAATGCGCCGAATTGGGTGTGATGCGCGACCAGATGAAGCGGACCTTGATCGGCTTCCCCCTGAACATGTCGTCGCCCTCAAATGTGCCGACGCCGTTCTGGAAATTTCCGATGACGGGCGGCTCCATCGTGTGCGGATTGCGCCCGTCCAGCCACCAGATCGCCCAGGTCTGCGTCTTGGGATCGTAGCCGCGTATGCCGACCGCGCCATAAGCGCCGTCCGGCAGGCCGATGACATTGTCGTCCACGGTGCCGTGCCCGTCCATGGTCATCCAAAGGCGTGACTCGCCTTCGAATTGCACCCATTCATGGCTGCCGGCCAGCCGATCCTTGAGGCGCCAGTGACGTACGCGCCATTTGCCGATCAGAAAATCGAAATCATGAGCATGGTCCGTCACAATGTTTGCTCCATTGGTGAGAGTCGTCGGGGGAGCTGCAGTTGCCGTGGCGCAAAGGAACGCCGCTGCCGAAAACGGGATGATGATTCGCATGATGTCGTGCCTTTCGAATTTGCGCGGAGGAACTTACGGGGCTAAACATGACATCGCGTGTCATGTTTTCGCCGGGGTTCAAGAAAATGTTGGCTAGCCGGTTGCTGTCGATCTTGATGCTGCTGCAGACCCGCGGGCGGATGAGCGCGACCGAACTCGCGCGCGAGTTTGAAGTGTCCGTCCGCACCATCCACCGCGATATCGATCAGCTGAGCGCGGCGGGGATTCCTGTTTATGCAGATCGCGGCAGAACCGGCGGGTTCCAGCTCATGGACGGCTATCGCACGAAGCTCACAGGCCTTACGCGCTCCGAAGCCGAGGTTGTGTTTCTCGCGGGCCTTCCAGGACCTGCCGCGCAGTTGGGCCTTTCGGATATTCTTGCAGCGGCGCGTCTGAAATTGCTGGCGGCGCTACCGCCTGCCGTACAACCCGATGCCGAACGCATTGCCGCGCGCTTTCATCTGGACACCGTTCCGTGGTTTCGTGCGAGCGATCCTTTGCCGTCCCTGCGGACGGTGGCGCAGGCAGTGTGGAGCGAGCGCTATCTCAGGGTGCGCTATTCGATGGTCGAGCGGCCCGATGGGCGTGCCCGCAGGCTCGGCCCACTCGGTCTCGTGCTCAAGGCCGGCGTCTGGTATCTCGTCGCGCAAACGAGCAAGGGCATAGGCACCTATAGGGTTGCAAAAATCGCCGAGGCGGAAATCGCGGACGAACCGTTCGAGCGCCCGGCCAATTTCGACCTTGCCGCGCATTGGCAGATGTCTTCCCGATCCTACGAAAATGAAGTTTATCGCGCCCGCGCCGACGTGCGGCTCTCCGCAAGCGGCATGACCATGATCGAGCTATTGGGTCCGTATGTAGCCGAAGCAGCCGCGAAGTCCGCGAGGCGCGAACGGAGCGGCTGGACCCGCTGTACGCTACCGATCGAATCCGTTTCCCACGCCGTGCGGGAATTCATGCGGCTGGGCGATGAGGTGGAAGTACTTCGGCCTGCCGTTTTGCGCCGATCGATCGGCGAAGTTTCGGCGGCGATGGCGAAACGCCATTCGGCATCTTGAGGAACGCAGCCAGAAAAAATAACGTGACCTCCCGAGGCTCCGCCCCCAGCTGCAAATGGCCGCCCGTTTCGATGTCGGCAAACTGCGCGAACTAGCGGGCGATAAGGTGTTCGCACGCGGCGAGACCTATTACCGCGACGGAAGCGTCTCGATCATCAGGATTGATAACAGTCGTGTGCTTTCGCAGGTTGCAGGAACGGAGGACTACCGCTGCGAACTTGCTGGCCGCGGCAAGCGCATTGAGGGCGCGTGTTCATGCCCGGCCTTCGAAGGTTTCGGGTTTTGCAAACACCTCGTTGCAACGGCGCTCACCGCCAATTCTGCATCGCCCGAGGCGGAAGCGGAAGGCTCGGCGACGCTCGACCGGATCAAGCGGCATCTGCGAGAAAAAGGAGTGGAACGGCTCGTAGAACTGGTTATCGAACTCGCCGAACAGGATGCGGAGCTGTTTCGAAAGCTTGATCTTGCCGCAACGGCGCAGTTCGGCGACGCGATCCAGTTGGGGGAGCAACTGCGAAAAGCACTCGATAGTGCTGTCCGCACCAGAGGTCATGTCGACTACGCCGACGCGCGGGAATGGGCGGCCGGCATTCGCTCAGTCCTCAAAACCATCGAGCCGCTTGCATCCGGCTCACACGGTGCACTTGCCATGCAGCTTGCCGAGCGCGCCATCGAAAGTCTCCGGCGTGCGCAGGAGAGTGTAGACGATTCCGATGGTCATTGCGGTGCTCTGGTTGAGTACGCGCGCGATATTCACGCCAAAGCCGCGATAAGCGCGCGCCCCGAACCCGTATCCCTTGCGCGCAAACTCTATAAGCGCGAAATGGAGGATGATCTCGGCTTTTTCGCGGGCTCAGCCGAATATTACTCGGAGGCCCTGGGCGAAACGGGTCTTGCCGAATATCGTCGGCTGGCAACTGAAGCGTGGGAAAAACTCCCGCCCGTTGGAAGCAGGGCGCGAACCGATGTTTCGTACCAGTACGATCAGCTCAAGGGAATTCTCGATTTTTTCGCGCAACGCGATGGGGACAATGACGCCCGGATCGCGCTCCGCACGAAGGACCTCGCGTCGCCATGGTCGTATCTGCAACTGGCGGAATTGTGCCGCGAACTCGACAGGGAGGACGACGCACTGAAATGGGCCGAAGAAGGCTTGTGGATATTCGAAGACGATGAGCCGGACAATCGGCTCGTATTCTTCGCAACCGAACTCCTCTGTAAGAAGGAGCGCAAGGACGATGCCGTCGCACAGTTATGGCGGGTGTTCGAGCGCTCGCCGGATGGTGCGCTCTACGATCGTTTGCGCAAGCTCGCAGGCCTGGACGTTTGTGCGCACGCTATCCGCATACTCGAGCAACACCTTTCTGCGAAAGATCCGAGGCGCGCCTGGCACGATACCGAGCTGCTGATCGAAATCCTACTGAAGGAAAAAATGCTGGACGAGGCGTGGAAAGCCGTGTACGCGCATGGTTGCTCGACGGGGACCAAGGAGAAATTGGTCCGCGCGACCGAGAAAACACACACAAACGAAGCGCTCGCCTTCTATAAGGCGCGTGTGGAGGTGCTTGCCAGGACTGGCGGTGATCCGTCGTACAAGCAGGCGGCGGGGTACGTGAAGCGGCTTTCCACTCTGCAGAATGCGTCCGAACACGCAGCCTACGTCGCCGATTTGCGCCTCCGATTTGCGCGAAGGAGAACTTTTGTCCCGCTTCTGGGTTGATTCGCCGGCGGCGGCGGCCGACCGCGCGCCAACGGCTCAGTCCGTCAGCGGCGTCACCGGGCGTACAAAGGCCGGCAGTGAAAGCTTTGTGCGGGTCCCACTGCCAAGGACCAGGGAAAATCCAGGCAGGCGGCGCAGCGCTTCGGCTGAGCCCAAGCTGAGCGCAAGTGTGGCGACGAAGACCAGGGCCGCTTTGGCGATGGCGGGTACATCCGTAGCGAGTAGCGCGAACTGGAGCCAGAAAGCAAAGACGCAGTGCAACAGATAAATGCCGTAGGTATTGTCACGCAGACTGTCCCGCACGGGGCCGCGTGACGCGGCGAAACGCGTTACCAAAGCAAGCGCCGCCCAGCAGCTGGCAAAGCAGGCGAGGACATAGGCCGCAGCATCGATGGCGCTGAGCGCCAGGGGAACCGACGGCTTTGTCATCGCTGCGGCAGATGTGAGGAGCCAGAGGCCGAAACAGAGCACTGCAGCAGCGGCGGCGGCGCGCCAGTGCCGTGCCAATTGGCCCTTGGCGCCAATCAATTCGCGATCCAGTCCGCACGCGCCGATCACGATCCCGGCGAGGAAATAGACCGCATATTGCGCCGGACGGCAAAGCTGAATGGAGAATGGTCCGAATTGCTCCCATTGCAGCGGACCGAACAGCAACGCGAGCGGAATGTATCCGGCTGCGGAGGCGGCAAGGACGCACGCGGCGAATTTCACCGGTCTCGCGCGTCTGTACAGTGAAAGACGCATCACGGCGTCCCTCACGCGTGGAAAGAGAGCGAACGCGCCGGTCACGGCGGCATCGAATGCGAGCAGCACCCACAGAAACCACATGGGTCCCGCGGGCCAGAACGGCAGGGCCAGAAAACGGCGGACGAAATCGACGACCGAGGGATGCGCGGCAGTCTGGAGATAGGTTGGTGCGGTTGCGAGCGGCATCAGCACGAACACGGCAATGGCGAACGGCAAGCCCAGCCTCAGCACGCGCTCACCCAGGAACCGCGCCGGTCCCTTGAGTACAAGACATGGCCACACGAACAGACCCGAGATCAGAAAGAAAGTCGCCATGACGAATACGTCCACCCAGGCGCTGAAGATATCGAAGCCAAGGGGCACACGGTGCGCGTCAACCAACGGGAAACTGCGCCATAGCCATGGTGCTGTGTCGAAGGCGTAAGGCCTGGCGGGAAGAAAGCTGAAGTACGGCAGGAATGAATGAATGGCCACAACGAGGAGGATCACGGCCGAGCGCAGATTGTCGATCGACGGAACAGCGCGCGGTTCCTGCGAAATCCATTGCGGCTCGGCGTTCACGATGCGCTCCGCATCGCGACGAGTTCGGGTTCTCGCGTCGCCGCGGTTTTCGGCAACGGTTTGGGCCTGGTCGCCTGGCGGGGCGGACCCATCAGCGCCGGCTGGAAAAGCACAGCCGCGAGCATGGTACAGACGAGTGCGAGCGACATCAGCTGGCCCATGCTCGATGTGCCCGGATGGCGGGAGAGCCACAGGGTTCCAAAGGCGGTTGCCGTCGTCATGGCGCTGAAAATCACGGCGCGCGTCAGCGTCGATTGTACGAGGGCCGTGCGGCCTCTTCGCCAGGCCATGATGTAATAGATCTTGAATGCAACGCCGACTCCCAAGAGGAGTGGGAAGGCGATAATGTTGGTGAAGTTCAGTGGGATGTCGAACACCACGCACAACTCCATGGTGAGAACGGCGGCCAGCATGAGCGGGATAAGCGTGACGAGCACATCGCGAATGTTGCGCAGCGAAACCAGAAGGAGCAGCGCAATGGCGCAGACAGCGAAGAGGCCTGCGATCCTGAACGAACGTACAATGGTATTGCCTGCCTCGTAGAGGACTACGGCCGGACCGGTTGCCCCCGGCTCATGCGCAAGGACGGCGCCCACGAATTTGCGCAGCGACGCAGTATCTTCGGGATCGCCCTTGGGAAGAATCTGCACACGCGCGTGTCCATCCGGCGCGAGCCAGTTGCGCTTCAGATCCGGTGGAATGCGCGCAATTGTCACTGTCCGCGCTCTCAAGGCCTGTCTCAGTCCGGCAAGCGAAATGTCCAGCGGCATGACCAGAGCCTGTGAGGCGCGTTCGCGAATTTCGGGGCGCGCCGCAGCGAGTCTCGTCAACAGGGCCGACAGGCGCTTCGCTGCCGATCCTGCGGCGCCGGCCTGTGCAGATGCGCCGACAAAGAGCTGCCCGGCAGAGCGCAAAGCCGCGACATTCTCGGCGTCCGTCGGCGTCGGTCGCGGCCTTTTGTCCAGCGCCGGGCGTAGTTTCGCGGCAAGTTCGTGGATCAGCCGAAGCTTCGTCTGCTGGTCGGTCGGGATGAGACTCGCGATCGTTTGCGCCCGCGAAACTTCCGGAAGGGAAGCGAGCCGGCCCGCGATCGCATAGGCGGCTTGTGTATTCGGGGCCACCACGTCGACTGCGTTGGCGGCCGCGGCGGGGTCGCGTCGCAATTCGAGAAAAGCGGCGACCGGCGGCGACTTCGGATCCATCAGGTGCAACGTGTTGAAGTCGAATCGCAGGAATAGCAGCAGCGGCGAGGCAAGCAGCACCACGCCAAGCGTGGCGAAGAGGACGGCGAAACGGCGCCGCCTCATGAATTCGTCGACTGGTGCCAGCGAGGCGAAACCCATCGGGTTCGGCTCGCCCGGGGGATCGAAGACGCGCAGGAGCGCGGGAAGAAGCGTAATACTGGCGAGGAACGCGATGATCATCCCCGGACCGGCGATGCGTCCCAATTCCGACAACCCGCGATAATCGGTCGGAAGAAAGGCGGAAAAACCAAGTGCGGTCGCAGCCGCGGCGAGCGCGAGTGGCCACCCGGCTTTTTGCGCGGCGCTCAACAGCGCCCGACGCAAATCCCCGATCTCGTGACGTTCCGCGCGATAACGCACGCTGAACTGGATGCCAAAATCGACGGCGAGTCCTACGAACAGCACAAAAAAGGCGATCGAGATGAGGTTGAGCGACTTTACCAACAAGAGCCCGAGCGCGGCTGACCAGCTGAGCCCGCACGCGACGCTGATCGCGACTGCCGCGATGATTTTTCCAGAACGTAGTGCAAGCCACAGGATGAGAAGCACTGCACCGATCGAAACGATGGCATTAAGGGCCGCATTCTGCCTGAGCGTGGCGAATTGCGCGTCGTTCATCGGCACGAGGCCGGTCACTTGGACGCGCGCCTGTTCATTCCTGGAAAGACCAAGTTTTTTGGCGGCCTGGTAGACCGCTGCCGTTGCGGCGCGGCCGGGCTGGAGAGCATTGAAATCGAGTACCGGAGCGACTTCGATGAATCGCCGCAAATCGCCCGGGTTCGTGCTTTGCCCGTTCAGCAGATTGCGCCAGGAAAAGTGTGCCGGCCGTCCGGCGAGTACATCGGTCAGAGTGCCGGAGAGTGCGTTCACCGGCGCGGCAAGCGACGCAGTGGCGCCGGGCATGTTGACGCTGCCGGCGAACTCGGCGGAAAATGCGTCGAAGATGCCGCGCAGGCTCGGGTCGTGCGCAAGTGCGCCCAGAAGAGGCGTCGCGTTTTTCATGCTGTCGGTAGATTGCACAAGCTGAGGCAGCGGCAGGAACAGAAGGCCTTCGCGCGCAAGGAACGTGTCGCCTTGCGGATACCGGACGGCACGGATGTGAGCAGGATCCGCGCTGAGCGCGGCAGCAAGCTTGGCACCGGAGGCATCTGCCAGTTCCGGCGTCGGTGCGCTCACAACAACGAGCATGTCGTATTGCGGGAATGTGTTCGTGAACTGGGTAGCCCGCTGCGCCCAGGCAAGATTGGTGGGAAACAGGGACCGGACGTCCGTTGCCACCGAAAAGTTCCGCGCGGCGTAGAAGAGGCACAACGCGGTCAGGACTGCCGCCGCGGTGATGACGGCCCACGCGAAGCGGGTCGAAAAATCCACGATGCGGATGATGACAGTTCGAAGCATGGATGGCCCTTGTTCCTAGGCCCAACCCATGGCGGAGCCGTGAAGTTCCGAACTGGCCCGCATGACGCGCGGGCGTTAAGGCGATTTCACTGGGGGCGCGGGGGCTGCGCAGGAAATGTGAATGCCTGCGACGCTGGAATGACTTAGGCGTTTTCCCGTCAGGAGGGCTGATGATGAAACATTGGTCTGCGTGGATTGGCACGGCAGTCCTTGCCGCAGGGGTGGCCGCCTCGGCGCAGGCCGACCCGGACGGCGCCCCAATCGACTTCGCCATCATGCGCAACGGAGCACAAATCGGAACGGATAAGATTCGTTTCGGCCATGATGGAGCCGAGACAACGGTCGAGAACGATACACATGTCGCTGTGGGTCTGGCGATGCTGATTCTCTATCGTTACGATCAAAGCGAAAACGAACGCTGGGCAGACGGCCGGCTTGTCGCCCTGAACGCGAAGACCAATGACAACGGGAAAGAGCACCACATCACCGCCAACGCGAAGGACGGAAAGCTCGTGATCCGTACCGACGACAAGATGACCGAAGCGCCGCCAACAGCTGTCCCGCTCTCGTTGTGGAATCCGGCCCTCGTTGCTTCGGGTGTTGCACTCGATCCCGAAGATGGGACGGTGCAGCCGATCAAAGTGCTTGATCGCGGCGAGGAAAGGCTTCTGGTCCAGGGCAAGGAGCGTCCGGCCCACCACTACCAGATCGTAACGGGGTTTCCCCAGGATGTCTGGTACGACGACAACAACCAGCTTGTGCAGGTCGAATTGAAGGGCAGCGACGGTTCGACGATCCGTTATCAGTTGATATAGGTCGCAGCTCCGGCCGCCTTTTCGCGGATGAAGGCGCCGACGCGGGCGATGGCCCGACCGGATTCTGGCAACAACGGCGCAAACGCGTGCCAGACGTGCGGCATGCGCGGCCAGAGTTCGAGCGTCACGTCGCAACCGGCTTCGCGCATCCGGTTCGCCATCCGCACGGAATCATCGACCAGGATTTCGTCACTGCCGACCTGAATGAGCGTTGCCGGCAGACCTTTCGAATCACCATACAGCGGGGACACATACGGAGCACGCGGATCGGCACCCGCGAGATATTGCGCTGCAATCGCGGCGAGGTCATTGGCGTTCAGCATCGGGTCGGACGAGCCGGGCCGAGCGCTCGCGCCGGTAACAGCGAGGTCCGTCCACGGGGAAATGGCCGCGATAGCGCCGGGCAGAGCCCCGCCTTCGTCCCGCAGCTTCAGCGCAAGCGCCAGCGCAAGTCCGCCACCGGCGGAATCACCGACGAACGCCGAGCGAGGGGGATCGGCGCCTGCCGCAAGGCATGCGATCCACGCCGCATGGGCATCATCCAGCGCGGCTGGGAAGGGGTGCTCCGGCGCCAGCCGATAGTCGGGCGTTACCACGCACGCTCCTGCTGCTTCGGCAAAGCGCCAAGTGATATGACGGTAAAGCGCGGGCGACCCCACGGCATAACCGCCGCCATGGAGGAACAGGATCTGCCGCTCGTTCTTCGTTCCGGTTTCCCTGACGACAGAGACCGGAACCCCAGCCCATACCGATTCCGTGGTCTGCATTCGGCGCGGAGGCGGAAGCACCCAGCGCTCGAACCCGCTCGCCTGCTTTCGTGCCGCGGCGCCAATGCCCGGCGTTGAGGCAGGCGAGCCTCCCCGCAAGAGCGGTCCAAGGACCAGCCGAACAAATTCGGCTGTCCAGCTAGCGTGTTCCGGAATCATGGGCTGCCTTCGACGGGCGTCCTCCTAGGCGATCAGGGCGGGAATGGCCAGCCAAAAATCCTTAATGGAAGCCTCACATGAGGCGATTCGGCCCAGGAACCGCCTTTTGTTTCCCGGCTTTCCTTAGATAGGCTGCGCGAAGGCGTAGGGCAGGTGAGCGCGCATGCTGAGACGGCATCTCGGATCATTCATGCTGAAACGGCTTTTCGGATCAATCATCAAGGCCGGTACGCTGGCGCTGATGCTCCCGGATGGTCGATGCTTGTGCTTTGGCGAAGGCAAGCCAGAGATCGCAATCCGTTTCCGAGACCGCCGCGCGCCCCTGGAACTTGCTTCCAATCCCGAGCTGAAGCTTGGCGAGCTTTACATGGACGGAAGGATCACGGTGGAGGGCGGCGACATCGCCGACCTGCTCGATTTCCTGATGCACAACCTTTCGCTGGCCCGCCCGCCGGGTGTGATACGCATGGCTCAGGCTTGGCGGCGGATTACGCGGCCGCTGGCGCAACGCAATTACCTGTCGCGCGCCCGCAAAAATGTCGCCCACCATTACGATCTGTCCGCAGGGCTGTACGACGTTTTTCTCGACCGCGACCGCCAATATTCGTGCGCGTATTTTTCGGCGCCTGGCGAAACGCTGGAAGAAGCGCAGATCGGGAAGAAGCGGCACATCGCCGCGAAACTGTTTCTCGACCGGGCGAACCTTAGCGTCCTGGATATTGGTTCGGGTTGGGGCGGGCTTGCGCTCGACCTCGCGCGCGATTGCAGCGCAAAAGTCCTTGGTGTGACCCTCTCGGGGGAGCAGATCGCGCTTTCGCGCACGCGAGCCCAGGAGTCAGGCCTCGCCGATCGCTGCCGTTTCGAACTGGTCGATTACCGGGCGCTGAACGGCACCTTTGACCGCATCGTTTCGGTCGGCATGTTCGAGCACGTCGGCGTGCCTTACTATCCGGCGTTTTTCGACAAGCTGCACGCGCTCCTCGACGATGATGGCGTCGCCTTACTGCACACAATCGGACGCACGGACGGACCCGGCGTGACGAATTCCTGGATCGCGAAATACATCTTCCCGGGAGGCTACACACCGGCACTGAGCGAGGTGCTTCCCGTCATCGAAGGATCCGGCCTGATCGTGACCGACATCGAGGTTCTGCGCCTGCATTATGCGGAAACGCTCAAAGAGTGGCGCCGGCGCTTCAAGGCACAATGGAACGCGGTCTCCGAACTATACGACGAGCGTTTCTGCCGCATGTGGGAATTCTATCTCGCCGGCGCCGAGACGGGATTCCGCCGCGATCTCCTTGCCGTCTATCAGATACAAATGACGAAGAAGATCGACACCCTGCCGCTCACACGCGACTACATGTTCGAGATGGAGCGCACGATGCGGTTTGCGGGCACGCAAACGATGCCACGCACGGTGCGCGCTGCATAAGAGTATCTCCACGCTGCAGCCTCACCTTCGAGAGGCTCGGAGTGAGGCTTTTTTGGCGCCCATCCTGGTCTCGTCGGAGGATGGCGACACTTCCCAAACGAACTTGTGGGCAACTGTAAACAGAGCTTGCACTCTACGCACGTCGCCGTTTTGATTCGTTTTTCCCATCAGCTTTCGGCGCGCGAGGCATGGAACAGAAAGTCTATCGCCACGTCCCTTACGATATCGAGATCGAGCAGGCTCTGCTCGGCGCGATCATCGTCGACAACCGCGCGGTCGAAAAAGTTTCGGCGCTGCTCAGGGCCGAGCATTTCTACGATCCGCTGCACCAGCGGCTGTTCGAAGCCATGATCACGGGTTTCGAGCACCGCGGGATGGTCATTTCGCCGCTTACGCTTCATGCGCAGCTGAAAGCAGATCCCGGGCTGATCGAAGTCGGCGGCATTTCCTATCTTGCCAATCTCGCGGCTGCAGCGCCGGCGCTTCCGAATGTGCGCGATTACGCGGGCATCCTGCATGATCTGTGGGTGCGCAGGGCGCTCATCGGGATTGGCGAAACCATCGTCAACACGGCCTATGAGGCGCCGTTCGATAAGCCGCCCAGGGAGCAGATCGCGGAGGCGGAAAAGTCACTCTACAACGTAGCAGAAACGTCGCGATACGGCGACGGTCCGCTCGATTTCGCCGAAGCGCTCAAGCGGGCGGTGGAACTGGCCGAGCGCGCGCAACGGCGGGGCGGGCGAATTTCCGGTGTGTCCAGCGGTTTTTCGGACATCGACTCCCTGCTTGGCGGTCTCCAGCATTCCGATCTTCTCATTCTCGCCGGCCGCCCCGGTTCGGGCAAGACAGCGCTCGCGACCAACATGGCGTTCAACGCCGCACGGTTTCACGCGCAGGACATGGCCGACGGCGTGGAGATTTCGCGCGGAGCACCTGTGCTGTTCTTTTCGCTGGAAATGGCGGCGCAGCAACTCTCCGCCCGTATCCTTTCCGAGCAGACCGAAATCGAAATGTCGAAGATTCGCTCGGGACGATTCTCTGACTCCGAATGGGAGCGCTTCGTGCTGAAGATGCAGGATTTGAGCACGCTGCCGCTTTACATCGACGACTCGGGCGGCATCTCGATCGCACAGGTCGCGGCGCGTGCGCGAAGAATGAAGCGCGAGAAGCAGATCGGTTTGATCGTCATCGATTATCTGCAGCTCATCGAGCCGACACGCCGTTCCGACAGCCGCGTGCAGGAAGTCACCGAAATCACCAAAGGCCTCAAGACTCTTGCCAAGGAACTGAACGTGCCGGTGCTGGCGCTCTCCCAGCTGTCGCGCGGCGTCGACAGCCGCGATGACAAGCGCCCGGTGCTGTCGGATCTGCGCGAATCGGGCTCGATCGAACAGGACGCCGACGTGGTGATGTTCATTTTCCGCGAGGCCTATTATCTGAAGTCGCGCAAGCCGGAGGAGGATGACCCCGAATTCGTCAAGTGGAGCGAGAAGATGGAGCGGGTGGAGCATCTGGCGGACGTGCTCGTCGAGAAGCACCGCCATGGTCCGACAACGAAGATCGAACTCTTCTTCGATGATCGCTTTACGCGCTTCAAGGATCTCGCGGAGCGTGTGGTTTAACGCCGCTGAAATCGACATGGAAAGGTTAAGGTGGTGAAGCCGACCATTTGCGCGCGTTACGCGTTACACGAGATGCGGGCCTCCATAGAGAACATGTAACCCTGCCTGAAAGTGTCTGGCTGGATCATTGTGACCAACACCACCAATCCGGATGGCTCCCTCGTTGTGCGGCTGGACGCCGTGGTCGAGAACTATCGCATATGCCAGCGACTCTCCGGTACAAAGGTCGGGTCGGTCGTGAAGGCGGACGCCTATGGGCTGGGTGCCATTCCCATCGCGAAGACGCTGTACGAAGCGGGATGCGATACCTTTTTTGTGGCACGACTGGAGGAAGGGATCGCACTTCGGTGCTCGTTGCCGAACGTACGGATTTTCGTGCTGGATGGCTGTCCCTGTGAAACGGCGGCAGCGTTGATTGCGCACCATCTGACGCCGATTCTGAATTCCCTTGCACAGATCGAAACCTGGGCTCGAGCAGCGCACACGCACGGACGCACACTTGACGCCGTCATTCACATCGACACCGGCATGAACCGGCTGGGACTTCCTGCCGATGAACTTTCAACGCTTTCCGGCGAAGCCCGCGAGCGGCTGAAAGACATCAACGTTGTTCTCATCATGAGTCACCTCGCATGCTCGGAAGATCCGTCTGCAACGATGAATTGCGAGCAACTCACACGCTTTCGCGCGGCGCTCGGAAGCTTCCCGCCGGCGCCGGCAAGCCTTTCCCCCTCGGGCGGGATCTGTCTTGGTCCCGAATATGCGTTCGACATGGTACGGCCCGGAATTGCACTGTACGGCGGAAATCCGCAGCCGGGACGGCCGAATGCATTCAAACCGGTGGTTCGGTTGACCGGCCGCGTCCTACAGACCCGGCGCGTTGACAAGGGGGAGAGCGTTGGATACGGAGCCACCTTCCGCACACAAGGTCCGGCGACTCTCGCAACCGTCGGACTCGGCTACGCTGACGGTCTCATGCGCGCAATTGGAAACAGGGGGGCCGGAGCGATCGACGGCACGCGTGTCCCGGTTGCCGGGCGCGTCTCCATGGATCTGATTACCCTCAATGTCACCGGAATTCCTGCCCCCGCCGTGGGCCACGAGGTGGAGTTCATCGGCGACACGATTCTCGTCGATGAAATCGCCGGCGCGGCGGGCACGGCCACGTACGAAATCCTCACCAATCTCGGCAGGCGCCTTCCGCGCACTTATGTGAGAGCGGCATGAACTTTTTGGCCGCCATCGGGCGCACGTTTCTTTCCTTTCTCGCGCAGACCGGCCGGCTGACGGTCTTCACGTTTTCGGCGCTCGTCAATTGCGTACGCCCACCGATCTACTGGTACCTCATCGGCCAGCAGATGCTGCGCATCGGGTATTTCTCGCTTCCCGTGGTCGGGCTGACGGCGTTCTTCACTGGCGGCGCGCTCGCGCTTCAGATCTATGTCGGCGGGAACCGGTTTGGAGCCGAAGCCGTCGTGCCCAATATCGTAGTCCTTGGCATCACACGCGAACTCGGTCCGGTGATCGCGGGTCTGATGGTGGCCGGGCGCGTCGCGGCTGCGATCGCTGCCGAAATCGGCACGATGCGCGTCACCGAACAGATCGATGCATTGACGACTCTATCCACAAATCCCATCCGGTACCTGGTGGTGCCCCGGCTTATTGCCGCCGTCGTAACCATGCCGGTGCTTGTTCTCATCGCCGATGCGATCGGTGTGTTCGGCGGTTATGTCGTCGCGACGGAGAGCCTGGGATTCAACGGCGCGATCTACATCAAGAATACGCTCGATTTCGTTACCCGCGGCGACGTGACGAGCGGCGTCATCAAGGTGGCGGTATTCGGATTCATTATCGCGCTAATGGGTTGTTACAACGGATTCCACTCGAAAGGCGGCGCGCAGGGGGTGGGCGCGGCGACGACCAACGCGGTGGTGACGTCTTCAATACTAATTCTCGCGGCAAACTATTTCCTCACCTCGATCCTGTTCTCGCGATGACGGCAGCGATGGACGACATTCCCAAGGTCGAGTTGCGCGGCGTGAAGAAACGCTTCGGCTCGAAGATCGTGCTCGACGGGCTTGATCTTTCCATTCCGCGCGGCGAGTCGCTGGTGGTTATCGGCGGCTCGGGCACCGGCAAATCGGTGATGATCAAATGCGTCCTTGGAATTCTGAGGCCCGAAGCCGGCGAGATTTTCGTCGACGGCAACGAAGTGACGCATCTTTCCGGAAGCCGTCGCGATGCGGTGCTCCGCAAGTTCGGCATGCTGTTTCAGGGGGCGGCCCTTTTCGACAGTCTTCCCGTCTGGGAAAATGTCGCGTTCGGGCTGATTCAGGGTCGCGGGATGCCGCGTTCGAAGGCGAAGGACATCGCCGTCGAAAAGCTTGCGAAGGTCGGCCTCGGTCCGGAGGTGGCAGAATTGTGGCCCTCCGAACTGTCCGGCGGCATGCAGAAGCGGGTAGGCCTTGCACGCGCAATTGCGGCGGAGCCCGAGATCATCTTCTTCGACGAGCCGACCACGGGCCTCGACCCGATCATGGCCGACGTCATCAACGACCTGATCGTCTCGACGGTGAAGGATTTGGGCGTGACCACGCTTTCCATCACCCATGACATCGCGAGTGCCCGAAAGATTTCGAGCCGCATCGCGATGCTGTACAAGGGAAAGATCATCTGGCAGGGGCCGACCGCGGATATCGACAGGAGCGGCAATCCCTTTCTCGACCAGTTCATACACGGCCGCGCCGAAGGCCCGATCAAGATGGAAGTCCGCGGCTGAGTCCCATTGTCAGCTTCGTCGGCAGCCGCGCTTGCCTCGCTGCCCAGAAGCTTGGCGCAGAAGACGCTGTGGTTTCGCAGAGGACGGCGAGTGCTGGTGTGCGCCAAGGCCTTACCCCCGCCCGCAGCGCATCCTCTGCGTACTCTGCGCTGAGCTTTTGGAAGGTGAACCACGTTCGTTTCGAACGAATAGGACCCCGCCCTCACCCTTCGACAAGCTCGGCGCGAAGAGCTATATTGTTTCTCGTGTACAAGACTAATTCGTATCTCTGATGGCGCGCGCCCAAACCAGCTTCGTTTGCCAGTCCTGCGGGGCCGCGGCCGCGAAATGGTCCGGCAAATGCGAGGCATGCGGCAGCTGGAACAGCATCGTCGAAGAAAAAGCCTTCGCACCTTCGGGCCCTGCAGCGCGGAAACCGGCGCGCGGCCGGGCGGTTGTGCTCGAGGATCTGGCGACAAGCGAAGAGCCGCCGCCGCGCCGGGTGACGGGAATTGCCGAATTCGATCGCGTCTGCGGCGGCGGTTTGGTGCCGGGCTCGGCGCTGCTGGTCGGCGGCGATCCGGGAGTCGGCAAATCGACGCTGGTGCTCCAGGCGCTCGCGGCACACGCGAAGGCGGGCGGTCGCGTGGTGTACATCTCCGGCGAAGAAGCGATGGCGCAGGTCCGGTTGCGGGCGCGGCGGATGGACCTGGCTGATGCGCCCGTCTCGCTCGCATCGGCGACCTGCATCGAGGACATTCTCGCCACGCTCGATGCCGGACCGGTCCCGGGTCTTGTGGCCATCGATTCCATTCAGACGATCTGGACGTCGGCGCTCGATGCGGCGCCCGGCACCATTGCCCAGGTACGCACCGCGTCGCTCGATCTTGTCCGCTACGCCAAGGCGAGCGGCGCGGCGATCCTTCTGGTCGGGCACGTGACCAAGGAAGGACAGATCGCCGGCCCCAAGGCGGTCGAGCATCTTGTCGACGCCGTTCTCTATTTCGAGGGTGAGCGCGGGCACCAGTTCCGCGTGCTACGCGCGGTCAAGAACCGCTTCGGCGCCACCGACGAAATCGGTGTCTTTGAAATGACGGGAGAGGGGCTGAAGGAGGTGCCGAATCCTTCCGCGCTGTTTCTTGGCGACCGCAACAGCGCGGCGCCCGGCGCCGCGGTGTTCGCCGGATTGGAGGGCACGCGGCCCCTGCTTGTTGAAATGCAGGCTTTGCTCGCGCCGGCGAGCTACGGGACGCCCCGCCGTGCCGTTGTCGGCTGGGACAGCAGTCGACTTGCCATGGTTCTCGCGGTGCTCGACGCGCGGGCCGGGGTTGGTGCCGCCGGCAACGATGTTTATCTGAACGTGGCAGGCGGGCTCGAGATTCGGGAGCCGGCCGCGGATCTTGCGGCGGCGGCGGCGCTTGTGTCCTCCCTTGCCAATCGGGCTTTGCCGCGAGGAACCGTGTTTTTCGGCGAAATCAGCCTCTCGGGCGAGATTCGTCCGGCACAGCAACCGGAATTGCGGTTGAAGGAGGCGGCGAAACTCGGGTTTTCAACCGCCCTGGTCCCCGCCGGCATCAAGGCTGGACCGGGCGACATGGTCCTAAAGGAAGTTGCGCATGTCGCAGAGTTGGCGAAGTTGATCGGCGTCGGTGAAAAACGGGCGCGCGAAACCGCGGCGTGGTAAGAGTCGAGTCGATGCACGTACTGAACATTTCCTGGGTCGATATCGCGGTCGTTGTCGTCCTTATTGTGTCGACAATCCTGGCCGTGGCGCGTGGGTTCGTCCGCGAAACGCTGTCGATCCTGGCCTGGGCCGCGGCGGCAGTGGCCACGCTTTACTTCGGCCCGCCGATTGCCAAACTTCTGGCGGCGCGCATCTCGACGCCGCTGCTCGGCCCGGTGTTGGCCTTTGCAGGCGTCTTTCTTGTCGTCCTGATCCCTCTTTCCTTTCTGAGTTTTCGTCTTTCCGAACGGGTGCGAAAATCTCCCGTCGGAACAATCGACCGCTCGCTCGGCGTGCCGTTTGGTCTCGTCCGGGGGCTTGCCCTGATCGGCCTTGCCTATCTCGCGGTTTCGCTTGTCATTCCGGTGCGCGTGCAGCCCGTGTGGCTGACACAGGCGCGGCTTCTGCCCGTCATCCAGCGCTCGAGCGACGTGATCCTTTCGCTCATTCCGACCCACACGCATCTCCCGAATTCGCTTGCGACCATCGGTGGGCATACGGGCGGCCATCAGGGCGCCGCCGGCACTCCGCCTGCGCGGAAGACCTATCAGGCCGACGTCCGGCGCGCGCTCGATCACCTCATCGCTACCACACGGTCGTCGGGGAACAGCAAGCAATGAGTCTCGCCGACGATCACTTCCACGAAGAATGTGCCATTTTCGGCATATTCGGCCATACCGATGCGGGCGCGCTGACCGTGCTCGGACTGCACGCCTTGCAGCACCGCGGGCAGGAGGCGGCCGGCATCGTCACCTTTGACGGGGTACAGTTCATTGCCGAACGGCACCCTGGTCTTGTCGGCGACGTGTTCGGGAAAAACAGCGCGCATGCGCAGAAGCTGAAAGGCATGCAGGCGGTCGGACACACGCGCTATTCAACGACCGGCGGTTCGCTCTCGCGCAACATCCAGCCCATGTTCGCCGACCTTGCCGGCGGCGGCATAGCGATTGCCCACAACGGCAACCTCACGAACGCGCGTGCGCTTCGCGCGGAACTGGTACGCGAAGGCGCGATCTTTCAGTCCACCTCGGACACGGAAACCATCATCCATCTGATGGCGCGCAGCATGTACAATCCGGTCGTCGACCGGCTGGTGGATGCGCTGAAGCAGATCACGGGCGCCTATTCGCTTGTTGCGCTGACCGCGCGCAAGCTGATCGGCGCGCGCGATCCGTTTGGCGTGCGGCCGCTGGTCCTGGGACAGCTCGATGGCGCTCCAGTGCTCGCGTCGGAGACCTGCGCGCTCGACATCATCGGCGCCGATCTCGTGCGCGATGTGGAGCCGGGTGAAATCATCGTCGCGACGCACGACGGCATCGAGTCCTTTTTCCCGTTCAAGCCCCGGCCGCAG
>DATGGN010000193.1:0-3652 GCA_035308485.1 Rhizomicrobium sp. | reverse complement strand
TCGCGCGCCGCGGCTTTTTCGTTGGGCGTGCTGGAGGGGCTCGATCAAACGCGCGTGCGCACGGCAGGCGCTACGGCGTCGCTGCTCGATCACGTCGACTTCGTGTCTGGTGTATCGGGCGGCTCAATCCTGGCCGCGTATTACGGGATCAAAAAGCGCCAAGCCCTGGTCGACTTCAAGGAGCGCTTCCTGTTGCGCAATCCCGAGGAGGCGCTGCAGACCCGGCTCGGTCTCAGCAACATTCTGCGCGGGCTGCAGGGGGGCGTAAACGACACAACCGAGTTTCCGCGCTGGCTCGACACGCACCTCTACGAAGGCGCACGTTTCAACAGCCTGCTCACGTCGCGGCCACGGGTCTGGATCAACGCCTCCGACATCTATAGCCGCACACCTTTCGTCTTTGGTCCAACGGCTTTCGGCGCGCTGTGCAGCGATCTTGCCAGCTACCCCGTATCGCTCGCGGTCGCGGCTTCCGCGGCGGTGCCGGTGGTGTTCACGCCGGTGGTCATCGAGAATTTCCCGGGCGCGTGCCCAATCCCATTGCCGGAATGGATCGCGCGCGTGCGCAACAATCAGGATGCGCCGCCGCTTCTCAAGATCTATGCGGACGCCCTGCAGCGTTATCACGACGGCAGCATAAAGTACGTGAAGCTGCTCGACGGTGGGCTCGTGGACAATTACGGACTCGCGGGCCTGACCCTCGCGCGGCTCGCCTCAACCACGCCCTATGGACCGCTCGGGCCGGCGGAGGCCGTCAAACTGCGGCGGCTGTTGGTTCTGGTGGTGGACGCGGGCCGCGGGCCGTCCGGGGAGTGGGCGCAAACCGTAGCGGGCCCGGCCGGAGTCCAACTGATCACGGCGGCGTCCGACACCGCCACTGAATCCGGTGCGGTCGGCAGCTACTCGGCGTTCCAGGACACGATGGACGAGTGGAAGAAGACGCTGATCAACTGGCGCTGCCGGCTGTCGGCGGCCGACCGCGCCAAATTCCATGCGCCGCCCGGATGGAATTGCAGAGACATCGAATTCTTCATGGGCCGCGTGGCCTTCGAGCAATTGGGCCCCGAGCGCGCCGCCGCGCTCAATGCCGTCGAGACGAGGTTCACGCTGCCACCCGATCAGATCGACATGGTCATCACCGCCGGCCAAGATGCGCTTAACACCAGCAATGCCTTCCACGCGTTCCTCAAGTCTCTGCCGCGCGCCGCGACGAGTACGCCGGCTGCCGCAATGCCGCTTCCCGCCGCCGCGCACGAAGCGCAGGCACAATGACCTTCTTGATTAGCTCGGCAATCGAGCGTTGAATTCCAGAGTCTGTTGCGGCACGCCTCAGCAATAAGCGGCGGCGACACGCAGCGCAGGAGGAACGTCATGACCGGCATGGAACGGCGCGCCTTCATGCAGGGCGCGGGGCTCGGCGCGCTCGCTTTCATGGTCAACGGCGCGGAAATCATGCTCACGCCGCGGCAGGCGCAGGCGCAAGCCGTACCGCTGCGCACACTTACTGCTGGGCAGGCGGCGACCCTCGACGCAGTCGGCGAGACCCTCGTTCCCGGCGCGAAGGAGGCCGGCATCACCAATTTTGTCGATCAGCAGATTTCAGTTCCGCCGGAAGAGGCGTTGCTGCAGGCGCGCATCCTCAATGTGCGTCCGCCATTCGCGAACTTCTATCGCGCGGCGCTCGGCGCCATCGACGGCGCCAGCACCAAGACCAAGGGCCACAAATTTGCGGAGCTGTCGCCAGCTGAGCAGCACGACTTCATCAATCTCATGCGCCAGAACAAAATCGAAGGCTGGCAAGGCCCGCCGGAGCCATTTGTCTATACGGTGCTGCGCGGCGATGCCGTCGACGTCGTGTACGCGACCGTGGAAGGCTACGACATGCTTGGTATACCGTACATGCCCCACGTCCCGCCGATAAAGAAGTGGTGAGGACGCAGCCATGGCTCACGAAAAAGTCGATGCGGTTGTTGTTGGATCCGGCGCGTCGGGGTCGGTGTTCGCCGCGGTTCTCGCCAAAGCCGGCAAGAAGGTTGTGGTGCTCGACAACGGACCGGGTTGGCGGCGGACCGATCTGATCAGCTCGGATATCTGGGGGCGGCGGCTCAAGCCCGCCGGCGGTCCAATCGTGCTCGGCGGCAAGCATCCGTTCGCCTACGCCAATCAGGCGGCGTACGCGGTCGGTGGGGCCGCGCTGCATTACTTCGCGCAGTTTCCCCGCTATCTGCCCACCGACTTCAAGATGAAAAGCGAGCACAATCGGGGGCGCGATTGGCCGATCTCTTATGAAGACGTCGCGCCGTTCTACGACAAGGTGGCCGACGACATCGGTGTCTCCGGGGACGCCAAGGCCGAGGAAAAATGGCGCCCGCCCGGCAAGCCTTATCCGATGCCGCCGATGAAGATATTCCCGGCCGGCCAAGTCTGGCTCAAAGGCGCCGAGGCCAACGGCATCAAGTTAGTCCCGATGGCGAACGGCATGAACTCGGTGCCGTACAAGGATCGGGTCGCATGCATTTACGACGGCTGGTGCCACGTCGGCTGCCCGATCGGCGCTCTCGCCAATCCGATCGTGACGTACCTCGGCGAAGCTTATAAAGCCCATGCGCAGGTGCGCTCACTGTGCAACGTCACCCGCGTTCTGACCAACCCGGAAGGCACGCGCGCGATCGGGGTCGAGTATTACGGCCCAGGAAAAGAGAGAGAGGTGCAGGAGGCGAGCGTCGTCGTGCTCGCTGCCTGGTCGGCGCAGAACCCGCGCATTTTGCTCAACTCGGCGACCGACAAGCACCCGAAGGGTCTTGCCAACAAGAACGATCTGGTCGGCAAGTTCATGATGACCCATCACATCGCCGGCACCTGGGCGATATTCGACAAGGACATCACGCCGCACATGGGCACGGTCGGGGCGCAGTTCATGTCGTACGACCGTTATGCCAAGACCAGTTATCCGAACGCGTTCGGGAGTTCCTTTATCGCGGTCGGCACCTCGCACAAGACCAACGATTACGCGCAGTCCCGCGGTGACTTATTCGGGCCAGAGCTCGCCGCCTACATGAAGCGCGCGGCGCGCGGGCTCACGCATCTGACGATCTTCGGCGAAGACCTGCCGAACGCTGAAAATCGCGTCGAGCTGATCAGCGACAAGGACGAGTACGGGCTACCCATGGCGCGGTTGATCCACAGCTTCGACGACGATGCGGTGGCGCTATGGAACGCGAATTTCGAGCAGGGCTTGAAGATCGCGAAAGCGACCGATGCCAAGGAGTCGTGGCCCGGCAAGGGGCCGGTGATTCCGACCGCCCATTTGCACGGCGGTGCGATCATGGGCAAGGATTCCTCGGACTCGGTGACCAACAGCTACGGCCAGACCCACGAGATTCCAAATCTCTGGATGGCCGGACCATGCATCTTCCCGACCGAAGGCGCATCGAATCCGACCTACACGATTTTCGCGGTGGCGCTGCGCGGTGCCGAGCACCTGGCGGAGCATTGGGGAAGCGTCGCGGGGTAAAGACGGCCGAACTTGTCTCGCCTAGCCCTCATTGCCGCTCCGAGTCGCGAATGACGCGTTCCACGAATTGTTTCAGCGGAGGTAGGTCGTGTTCGACTATGTCGAATACCGTCTGCGGATCGATGCTATGATAGGCGT
>DATGGN010000192.1:0-8613 GCA_035308485.1 Rhizomicrobium sp. | reverse complement strand
GGGGGTGCATTTGCCGCAGGATTCAAGAGCGCAGAATTCCATCGCAAACCGCGCCTGCCGCGCCATGTCGACCGTGTCGTCGAAGACGACGAGTCCGCCATGGCCTATCAGGCCGGCTCGTTCCGTGAAGGCTTCGTAGTCGTAGGGCGTGTCGAACAGCGCACGCGGGAAATAAGCGCCGAGCGGCCCGCCGGCCTGCACCGCGCGCACCGGGCGGCCGGTGGCCGCTCCGCCGCCGATGTCATCGATCAATTCGCCGAGCGTGATTCCGAACGGGGTCTCGAACAGGCCGGGATATTTCACGTTGCCGGCGAGCTGGATCGGCATGGTGCCGCGCGAGCGGCCGTAGCCGAGCGCGTGATAGGCATCGCCGCTTTCGGCGAGAATCCAGGCCGCCGCGGCGAAGGTCAGTACATTGTTCACGACTGTCGGTTTTGCGAAGAGACCCGCATGCGCGGGCAGGGGCGGCTTCGCACGCACCTGGCCGCGTTTCCCCTCGACGCTTTCGAGCAGTGCCGTTTCTTCGCCGCAAACGTACGATCCTGCGCCGGCGAAAACCTCGAGATCGAAGGCGTAATTCGAATCGGCGATGCGCTCACCGAGAAGGCGGGCTTCGCGCGCCCTGGCGATCGCCGCGTTCATGGCGGCGATGGCGTGCGGATATTCCGAGCGGCAATAGATCACGCCTTTCGTAGCGCCGACAGCGATGCCGGCAATCGTCATGCCCTCGATCAGCAGGAACGGATCGCCCTCCATCAGCATTCGGTCGGCGAAGGTGCCGCTGTCGCCTTCGTCCGCGTTGCACACCACGTACTTTTGCCCGCCCTTTGCTTCCTGGGTGGTGCGCCATTTGATACCGGTGGGGAAACCCGCACCGCCGCGTCCGCGCAATCCCGAACGCGCAACTTCCTTCACAATGTCTTCCGGCCCGAGCGTCAGTGCGCGCGCGAGTCCCTTGCCGCCGCCATGCGCGCGATAATCATCGAGCGCGAGCGGATCGGTGATGCCGCAGCGTGCGAAGGTGAGCCGCGTCTGGCGTTTCAGCCAGGGAATGGAATCGGTTTGCCCCACCCCCTTCGAATGCCTGCCGCCGTCGAGAAAACCGCACGCGAAGAGTCCCGGAATCTCTTCCGGCGAGATTGGCCCGTAACCGATCCGTCCGCCCGGTGTGTCGATCTCGACGAGCGGTTCGAGCCAGTACGCCCCGCGCGAACCCGTGCGCACGATTTCGATTTCGAGCGTTGCGCGTTTCGCGGCACTTGCGATCGCGGCCGCGACACGGTCGGCGCCGACCGCGATTGCGCCGGCATCGCGCGAAACGAAGACCCGCCGCTTCATTTCCGCGCCTCGGCGAGCAGGGCGGAGATGTTGTCCGCGTCGAGCCGCGCATGCGGCGTCTCGTCCAGAAGCGCCGCCGGCGCGCAGGCGCAAAGTCCGAGACAATAGACGCGTTCGAGCGTGACGCTCTCGTCCGGCGTGGTTTCACCGAAACGGATGCCAAGTTCGCGCGCGACAAGCGCGGCGAGGGCATCTCCGCCCATCGACTGGCAGGCTTCCGCGCCGCACAGCTTCAGCACATGCCGGCCCGGGGCTCGCTCGCGAAAGTCGTGATAGAAGCTCGCAACGCCGTGTACCTCCGCGCGCGAGAGATTGAGCGCGCGCGCCGTCAAGCGGATCGCCTCGCTGTGCAGATAGCCGAAACTTTCGTTCAGCGCCGAGAGCACGGGAAGCAGCCCGCGCGCCTGGTGCGCGGCGATGATCGCCTTCGCCTCTGCTTCGTTCCAGGGAATCCGCGGGCTCATGAACTGCTGTTCTCAAATCGCGTTGCATTATTGGTTTCTGAGCGTCCGACGCAACGGGAAATCGTTGGAATGGCGAAATTGTCCCGTCTTGATTATGCGCCCATTCAGGCGTCTAAAAAGCCGTGCCACGCTACACCGCATTGCTCGACGGAAAGGCCGGCTCATACGGCGTCATGTTCCCCGAACTCGATGGTTGCGGCGCGATGGGCGCCACAGTCGAGGAAGCGCTGATCAATGCGGCCGAGGCACTTCGCGACTGGATCGAGGTGGCGCAGGAAGCCGGCGAAGAAGTGCCGGTGCCCGAGCCACTCGAACGTTTGCGGCGCAGGCGGGATATTGCAAAAGCGCTTGCGGAAGGAGCGGTGCTCGCTTCTGTGCCGTTTGTACGGGAAACGGGGAAACCCATAAAGGCCAATCTCTCGCTCGATTCCGGAATTCTTGCGGCGATCGACGAAGAAGCGGCGCGGCGCAAACTCACCCGGTCGGCTTTCGTCGAGCTGCTCGCGCGCGAACTCCTGCCGAAAGTCGCTTAAGATCGAAATGCGCGGCGCGCTTAAGGCGAGAGCTCGTACAGTGTACCTTTTTCGAACTCGCTTGCGGCTGTCACGCCATAGAGGTTCCCTGCGCTATCCTCAATCACTCCGGAGCGCGAACCGTCGCAACTCTTACAGAAACTGTAAAGGCTTTGGAGCGAGGCGTTAGACTCGAAGACAGCTCCGGTGTTTTTTGTGCCGCCGCGAAATGTCGTGCCGAAGAAATTACCATTAGCGTCCATGATAAGCGGGGAGACAGGGGATTCGCCATCTGCGCCGTTGAAATCCGCAACGTCTTTGAACTGCCATCGCGTTCCGGGCGAAAGCTCGAAAATCAAGCCGTCCTTGTTTGCACCGCCCACGGCTACCGAACCGTAGAGGTTGCCTTGTGCGTCCATAATGACTCCCCCCTCCGGCCCCTCCCCATCGGTGCAATTTTTTTTGGTGCAGAAACTATAGAGAACCGACTCTGTGTAATTCGCACCACTGGGGCTTAGCTCAAATACGACGCCCTCACGGTTCTGCCCGCCTTCCAGGGCCGTTCCAAATATGTTCCCCTGCCCGTCGATATAGAGGGGAGTGTCTACCGCAGCGCCGTCAGTACACTTCGATTGTGAACAGAAATCATATAACACTTGCTCCGTCCACTGTTTCGACCCCGACTTAGGGGTCAGCGAAAAAACTGTTCCGGTCTCTTCTCCTCCTGTGGTTCCTCCATAATACGTCGTACCAAAAAGTGGAGATGTCCCGTCATACAGCTGCCCCGAAGCCGCTCCAACATAGCTAAGCCCATCGCGCGGCTCGGCTCCATCCGTACAGTTTACCTGCGAGCAAAACCGGTAAAGCGTTACTTCGTGCCATCCAGAGTCTGTCCGCATTAGCTCGAAAACAACTCCCTCGTCCTGCCTGTTTCCGCCGCCCTGGGTTGTGCCGTAGAGATTGCCGTTCACATCGATGACCAGATTGACACGTCCTGGTCCCCCACCGTCCTTGCATTCTTTCTGATCGCAGAAGTTGTGAATAACCTTGTATTGCGCCGAACTGGGTACAAACTCAAAGATGACCCCAGCACCGTATTTTCCACCGTGAGCCGTGACGCCAAACAGGTTGCCGGACGAATCCATGACCAGTCCGCTGGGGTAATAACCGTCCTTGCAGCGTTTCCCGTCGGAGCAGAACGAATACAGGGTTTGTTCGGTGTAGGCGTGGGCTGTTCCCGATAACGCTAAGGCAACGACTGCAACTGCGGCACCCAAAATCGCCGAAACTGACTTGCCGCCCGTTCTCGGGACCTTATTCGTCATCCCGAAACCCTCCACCCTTGCATTGCCCCGTGATTCATCGCGTGGTTCTGTCAAATCCGCAACTGGCTATGTCGTCCCGACAACCGGCGGCCGGCGCCGACCGCACCTAGAGAACGGCTCGTCTTTCAGGCACGAGCACGCGCTCCTCTCGCTGTGAGGCATCGACTTCTCGGAATTCCACATTTAATCCAGAGTTCATGGCGCAGGCGACGGTCCAGGCATTTCGACGCCGGTTTGGCGAATTTCGACACCGGGCGCGGCACGAGCCCGTGGAAATTACGCGGCGTGGCCGACGCGAACTGGTGCTGATTTCGGCGAAGCGCTACGACTGGCTGATGGCCGCAATCCGGCGAAACCATCGCACGACCGACGCGCCGCAATTCGTCCGCGACGCAGTGGCCCGCGCCGAGATGGACAGCCGTCACGTCCATCTCGACAAGCTTATCACGTAATAGATGGGACAGCCGGAACCGGCTACGGTCGCCCGACCCTCGACCAGCGCCGTGGGTCGTTAAGGTACAGATCCTGCAAGCCACCGCTCGGCAATTGCGAGGTCGTCAGGTGCATTTATGTTAAAAAACGGGTCGCCGTCGGGGCCGCCTGCGGGCGGAAAATCGGCCCAGGCAGGCGTCAGCCAATTCTCGATCGCGCGCATGCTGCGCGCTCCAGTTGTGAATGCCCTATGCAGCGTTTGCAGGTGCGAAACGGGCCAGAGCGCGAAAATGCGATGCACGGTCACGCCGCAACGCGCAACCGCATAGCCGGCGCCAGTTTGGTACAGAACGCCCGAAAGCCGCACCACGGTATCCGACGGGAAAAATGGCGTGTCGCAGGCAAAGCTCGCGACATGGGTAAAGCCGCGTTCCGATGCACGATCCAGTGCTGCCAGAATTCCCGCTAGCGGTCCTTCGCCGGGATTATCGTCGGAGAGGCGCTCGACATGGGACAGGATATCGTGTCCCGCAATAGCGGCAGGCAAAGCCTGCGCTGCGACCTGGGACACGATATCCTGTCCCGGATCATTGTTCGTGTTCACAAGCAGCGTATGCACCTGAGGCCGTGCGCGCTCGATCACCCATTCGAGCAATGCTTTTCCGCAAAGTCCCGCGATGGACTTGTCGGTTCCGAACCGGCTGCTCGCTCCCCCTGCGAGGACGACGCCAAGAACGCGGGCTTCTTCCAACACTCACCCCAAAGAGGAAAGACTATCACGAGCGGATCGAATGCGGCGCACGCGCATCGTCAAGGCTCGTTTCGATCGGCTGCGAGTTTTGTAAATCCGTCCGCGCTCCAGTCTTCGCTGCCGACGCCGTGATGCACGATGAAGAACCCTTCCGGATCGTATTTCTGCTTCGTCAGGTACAGGTGCTTATAGTTCACCCCCCAGAAGGCGCGGCTCCAGGCCGGATTGAAGTAGTTGCTCTCCGAAACGTACGACCCCGCGCCCGGCACCAGCTTTCGGAGTTCGGTGGTCGCAAGGTCGATGGCGTGCGCGTCCCTGCGTGCGGCCGCGACATCCACCGACGCATGCGGCTCGCCCGGATAGGCCGGCGCTTCGCCGTCGGCGATGATCACGAGAACGAACGCGTAACAGACCTGCGGATTCGTCGCGGTCGCCTTCGCGGAATCGATGACGTCCTGCGGCGCGCCGGCAAGGCCTTTGTTGAAATGCAGCTGTACCTTCTTGTGGCGGCTGGCCGCGAAGAGCGCGCTTGCAAGAGCCGGCCGCTGTTCCGGCTGCAACAGGTAGGCCGGCAGCCACAGGGAATCGTATCCGTGGATGAAGGCACCGACCTGGTCGGAATCGCCTTTCCACCATCCGTGCCACAACGGTGCGCCGGCGCGCCTGTCCGGGTTCATCGAAGGATTGCCGGCGATGTCCCACCAGTGGCGCGCCTCGGTGGCACGGGCGCCGAGGTCGTCCGTTACCGAATAGTCGTGCGGAGCGGCGCGCATCCAATCGAAGAACGGCGCCCAGGCCTGTTTCGCCTGATCGTTGTCGAGGCCCTGGCAGACCATCGAAATATTCAGTGTGTTGTCGGGCGAGAACGCGACCTGCTCGCCCCAATGCGGGTTGAACAGGTTGGCCGCATAGAAATCCACGAAGCGCGCAACGAGTTTGCGGAATGCATCGTCGCTCTTCGCCTTTACCGTCCCCCATGCGGCGCCGAAATGTTCGGGCAGGTCGTGCGTGCGCAGGGTCAGCTTCGTCACCACGCCCCAGGTCCCGCCGCCGCCGCCCCTGATTGCCCGAAAGAGGTCCGGATTCGTGCAGGCGTTGGCGATGCGCGTTGTACCATCGGCCGTCACGATCTCGGCTTCGAGCAGCCCGGCCGCCGCCGAGCCAAATCCCTTGGAGAAGCTTCCGAAGCCGCCGCTCTGCACGAGGCCGGCGACGCCGGTATCGGCGCAGCCGCCGCCCTGTACGTAACGGCCGGCCACCGTCGTCGCGGCGTGGTAAAGATCGATCCATACGGCGCCTGCTTCCGCCGTGACGGCAGGCACGGGCGGGACGCCAGCGCAGCCCTGTGGTACGAAATTGTCATGCAGCGCCACACCGTTCATGGCGTGCGTCCAGATCAGGAGCGAATCCGGCGCGCTCGACGTCCCCTGATAGCTGTGGCCGGTGCCTTTCACCGCGAGACGCAGATTGTTTTCGCGGGCAAAATTCACCGCGGCAGCGACGTCGGCCGTGTTTCGCGCCTTCACCGCATACACGCTTGGACTGGGAGTCCAGGCGTCGAGCCAGCCCGAGAGCTGTGTGCCGCCCGGCTGATCGTCGAGGTAGAATGGGTTGCGGAAATTGGCGGCCACGCTTTGGCATGCCGCGCTTTGTTCCCCCGCGGCGCAGGGGGCGAAAAGCGGTTGTACCGGAATCAGATTGCCGCCGACGGCCTCGTTCAGTTTGCGCCAAGCCTCGGCCTTCGGCCACGCCGGGTCGCCCGGACGGACGCGGCGAAGGACCCTGGATTCAGTGCTGGCCGATTCGGCCGCCCAGGCGGGCAAGCCCCGCCACATGGCCGATTGCGCCGCGAGTACAGCGGCGGCTTTCAGCAGGCCTCTGCGATGCAAATTCGTCGTCCTCACCCTTCGGCAGGCTCAGGATGAGGCCAAAGAAGGGTTTGGTCCAGCGGCGAAACGGATCGTGCGGTTTTTGCGTAGCTCGAAGAGGGAAGCCAAAAAGCAGAAGGGTTATGGCCTGACGAATTTCAAAATGAACTGGTCGGTCTTGAAGCGGATGGAGGGATCGAACACCACCTTCGTGCGATCGTCGGCGGGATTGTGCAGGATGTCGCTCTCGCCCGCCAGCTTGAACCCCGCCGCCGTCACTTCCTTGATAACCGTCGCCTTTTCGATGCGATGAAGCTTCGGCGAGAGCGTGGCGCCGGTGCCGTCCGCCGCGGCGTGATCGACGATGAAGTACACGCCGCCGGGCTTCAGCGAATCGTACACATGTTTGTTGAAGGCCATCATGTCCACATTGGCGTATTTGGGAATGTGCAGGTCGTGATAGTTGAGCGTCGTCCAGAACATGTCGACCGGCCCGGCAAGATGAAACTGGCCGAGCGGCGCGAGATCAAGGGACACGTTCGTGCGTCCCGGTTCATGGAGTAGCGCCTGCGCGGCGTTGACGTTGTCGGCACCCCAGGTTGTGGTTTCGAGGGCATAGATCTTCCCGCCCGGTCCCACGATGTCGCTGAGCAGTCGCGTGTAATAACCGCCGCCCGGCAGATACTCCCCGATCGTCTCTCCCGGTTTGACATCGGCATAGGCCAGCACGTCGGCGGGCTTGCGGTCCCCATCGAGCTTGCGGTCGTCGGCCGGCCGCGACGGATCGGCGACGGCTTTGGCAATGTAATCGGGAACGGCAGCGCTTGCGGCGGAGATTCCGAAGACTGTCAGAACAATGGCAATGGCTGCGATCAGCGCGCGCGTGTTCATGCTGTCCCCTTGGCCAAGGCGGCGGCGCAATGTAGCGCGCGCACACCGGCAGCGGAAACACGATCCCGTGACAGGACCGCGGCCGGCAGGCCGGCGGCCCCTGGCCTCACAGGATTCTTCCGTCAGAATTCAACGCTAGAGGATGATCTTGCCGACGATGATGCCGGCGAGCAGGGCTATCGCAAGCGACTGGAAGGGTTTTTCGGTGATGTAGTTTTCGACCTCTTCGCAGAACGTCTCGGGGGAAAACGCGGCGTGCGTTGCGGCATGCGTTCCACTCTCTCCGTGGGTTTCGTTCTCGTCCGGCATTGTCATGGATCGTGGCCCTCGTCAGCTTCCGTTAACGGACGGAAGCGCGTCCCGTTCCGAATTGCAATGTTGCGCCCCAGCGTGTCGGTCCCCAGGCGCCGCGGAGCCGCCGACCGGATTTTCCCTCCCGCTTCGGACGTTCTGTACAGTGCTCCGCGGGAGAGTCCCGCGCAATCCCGGCGCCGGCTAACCAGGCCCGACGCGAAAATACCGTCCCGACACAGCTGCGCTGCCGGGAATTCCCGGCGCGCTTTCGTCGGTCTTCCATCAAAGGATAGATGCGCCATTTTGCTGCCACTTTTCCAAGTCGGGTTCCCGCGGAACGGGCAAATTGTCTTTGGCGTTCTGTTGCGGTCGAGCGGGCGTAGGAGACAAACCATGAAACTTCGCAAGATCATGACAACGGGCGCTGCGCTCGCCGCATTAATGGCCACAGCCGGACTGGCAGGGTGTGCGCACGAGGAAGCGGCGCCGCCGCCACCGCCCGCCGCTGCGCCGCCGCCGGCCGAGACGCAATCAACGACGACCAACGAACAGCAGCAGATGCCGCCGCAACCTACACAGCCGCCGGCAGGCGGTTCGGGAGGCGCCACGTCGGGTGGCGCAGGCGGAAGCCCGCAATAGCCTTTTGCGCTGTCCGGGGACGGTGAATGCTGTCCCCGGAATCCCGCTCACCGAAAACTGATGGATTTCCCGGGCTCCGCGGCTGGCAGTCGCCTGGAG
>DATGGN010000191.1:0-18954 GCA_035308485.1 Rhizomicrobium sp. | reverse complement strand
AATCACGTCGGGTACGTCCCATCCCAACTGCTCGACAAGCTCGAATCCCATCGTCTTCTTGCCTTCGAGGCGGTAGGGCTCTTTCAACGTCGACATATCGAACCAGCCGACGGTCTCCCGCCCTGCGGCGACCAGCTTTCCACACTGATCGATCAGGCCGTTTACGCGATAGACGTCGGCACCCTGCGCTGCCGTCTCGCGAATGTTGATCTCCGGCGTATCGTCCGGACAGAAAACGGTCGAGCGGATTCCTGAGTGCGTAGCGTAGGCTGCGAGCGCCGCGCCCGCGTTGCCGTTGGTCGGCGCAGCGAGGTGCTTGAGCCCGAACTCTTTCGCCATCGAAACGGCGACCGCCATACCGCGCGCCTTGAACGATCCGGTGGGGAGCCGGCTCTCGTCTTTGATGAACACGGACCTTTTGTTTTCGAGACGGATGAGCGGAGTCATGGACTCCCCGAGGCTAACGATGTTCGCCGCGCGCCGGACCGGCAGCAGCTCCCGATAGCGCCAAAGGTCGGGGGGACGCTTCTCGATCGCCGCTTTCGTCACCGCGCGCCGCACGTCATCGAGCGCATAGCGCACCAGAAGCGGCTTTCCCGCACGCGAAAGGCCATGCGGTTGATCGGGCTCGTAACGCTCGCCTGTCGCGGAACATTCGAGGTGCGTGACGAACGTCGCCCGCTCCTCGTCGAGGTTGCGCAGATGCATCGTCATGCGCCGGCTCCGGGTTCCGCAATGCCGAGCGCAGCACGCGCGCGCAGGTAATGCTGTTCCTTCAGATGCGCCCGCACCATGCGCACGACGATGGCGGTTACGGCGAGTTCGTCCGTGAAACCGACGGCGACGAGAAACTCCGGCATCACGGAAGCGGGCAGTACGAACCACGCCAGAGCGACGATCACGACGCCTTTGACCCGTCCCGGCGTTGCCGGATCGATCAGGCAGAAGTAGGCGGCTGCCAAATCCTCCGCAAAGGGAATGCGCCCGACCAACTTGAGCAGCTTGGGCCAGAATCCCTGCTCCACGATTCGCGCGTGCCGCACGATCCTGGCCGGCAAATGAATCGTTCCGATGTCTGCAAACATATGTTTGTGTTCCGACAACCGCGCGGTGATTGAACACGCGATTTTCCGATATCGCAATTGCGCGGGGCGTGCGGGCATGCCGCGTTTGCGGCCTCCGCCCGCTCTTGTGTCATGCGGTGCGCAATGCGCGCGGCATGACGAAGTGACGGGAATCGCGCTCTAGGGAAGCTGCGGTTTTGGCTTCACGCGCAACTTGTACGAGCCATGCGCATGCACCCGAGTTGGGTAATTCGGCGGATAGTAGACGTAGTATCCGGCGTCGGAACTGATCGCGATTGCGCCCTTGTTGCTTATGCCCCACGCCTGTACAAATGAAACCGCTCCCGGCACCTTGAGAGCGTGAAACTGTTTCTTGTCCGAACTGTAAACGTAGCCGTGAATGACACCCGCGGTATCGGTCCAGAATCCCGTTATCTTGCCCTTGTCGTTGATGCCTTCGAGGACATTCGACGCCATATTCGGCTCGGCGGGGTCCAGTTTCTGGGCGGTGCCGCCGGAAATCACAAATCCGTGCTGAACGCCGCTGGGATCATAGTACCAGCCTACAACATCACCCTTGTTGTTGATCCCGCGCGCGGCATAGCCCGTGTTAGCAAGGCCGGTGAGCTTGACGGCCTTCTTGTACGCGCCGCTTTCGCCCAGATAACCGACAGATTGGAGCGATGCGTTGATATACCCGCCGGTAAACTCGTTTTTCTTGTTGATTCCCTGGACGAAGGCGTTCAGCAGCGCTCCGCCCTTTTTGATCTCCGTGATGGTTCCGGACGGATCGCGCTCGAAGGGAACATCGCCGCTCAAGGAGCCGTTCTGGGAATTCGAGAAGCCGGTGATGTAGCCGTTGTCGTTGATCCCGCGCGGCTCGGTTCCCGGCCCGGGCGAGTTCGGATCGTCGAACGTCACGTAATTGCTGCCGCTGACGGGCCCGAAATAGCCGTGCTCGACCGCGCTCGGATCGGTCCAGCTTCCGGTGATGACTCCGCTGGAGCCGACATCGTTGATGCCGAAAACATTGGTGGACTGGCTGTTCGGAATCTGGACGATCGCAAACAGGATGCCCTGCGCGGTGTCCATGGCCATCGCCGGCGAGCCCGCAAGCAGGGTCACGGTAGCAACCGAAAGCATCATAGCGGCTGGTTTCATCTTGGCTTTGCGCCCCTGTAGCGGAGTTGCCAGCTAATCATTTCTCAAGAATGCGAGTCAATCGCAAGTGGGCGATCCCTTTTCAATAAACGCGAAAAAGCCCGGCCTCTCGGCCGGGCTTTTCGGGCGCCGGATTTCGCGCCTCGACGCGAATCCGATCAGTCGACGATCTGGACGACCTTGCGGGAATCGGGATCGACGAACACCACGCGGCCGTCCCAATCGAAATATTTGTAGCGGCGCGCCTCGGGTACGCGCGCATAGATCTCCTCGGGCACGGGCTGAAGCTCGACATCGGTCGGTACCGGCGCGCCGATCGTCACATCCTCTTTGACCACTTCCGGTCGCACCTTCTCCTTGACCACGTAGTCCTTGATGACGGCCCGCTCTTCCGGCTTCACCGTCCATGTCGTTGTCGTCGTCGTTTCCATCTGGGCAAATGCGCTGCTGCTGGCCAAAAGTCCCGCCGCAGCCAATCCCACAAGCCAAGTTCGCTTCATCGGTCACTCCTGCTTTGGTGCCCCCCGACCAAGAAACGAAATGAGAGCATCAATGGAGGGGTTCCGGCTGTAACAATTGATGGTTGAGGGCCGCCGGGTGAACCGAGAGCAAAAAATACGACTCATGGCGCGCGCATTCGCGCCCGCTCACGATTCTGCCAATCCGATCGGATTCACGGACCGGCCTTGTACGACGTGCCACAATCTGCCGCGAAATGACCCTGCCACAACCCAGGCGGCGCCGGTGATCGCAGCGGACACGCAGATCTCCGACAGATTACCAGGGTCCGCGGGCTTCACGATGACCACCGGCACCCACACGAGGATTGTGAAAAGGCTCACCATGATCGCCGTAAGGGTTGCCGCAAGTCGCGCCAGGACGCCCGAGAGAATGGAGAGGCCGCCGGCAATCCAGGCGGCGCCGGTAAAGTACGCGAGCTGAACGTGAAAGGGCAGCCACGAGGGAATGAGGGGCGCCGTCATATCCAGATAGACAAAATGCGCGAGCCCGAACGGCAGCGTCGCCAGCGCAAAGAGGATTTGGCCGACGCGTACATTGCCGAAATCGGCGCGCTTTTCATGCTGCGCAAGAAGCGAGAAGATCGTCCACGCACCGGCCACGAAAACAAGACTCTCGCCGAATTCCTCCCACGTACCTACGACCAGCGGATGCGCAATGACCGGCCGTGCGTGCAAGAGCACAAGCCGGACAAGCAGCAATACCGCAAGCACAAGCGCGGCGGGCCGTGAAGTGCGCGGGACCAGGAGCGCGATGCTGCCTGCGAGCAGGATAGCGGCGGAAGCCATCGCCACCGCGTCGTGCGCGGGTATCCATTTGGGCACCATCGCCCAGGCGTGCCCGAAACCCGGAAGGAAAAGAGTCAAGCCGCCAAGAGCCGCGAGGCTCAGCGCAAAGAGAACCCGGCCCAGATCTGTGACGCGCATCGCGAACCCCTCGCTCGTACAAGGAGACATTCCCGCACTGCGGGCTGCGAGGACAAATCAATTCCGGTTGTGGTGCGGGCGGCCGGACTTGAACCGGCACAGGCCTTTCGGCCCTACGGATTTTAAGTCCGTTGCGTCTACCGATTTCGCCACGCCCGCGACGCCGGCGAAAGCCATAGCCCAGCCACGGAAGGGCGGAAAGGCGGGGACTGGGCCCAGTGTTTGACACCCGGCCGCCCGTGACTATATTGCCCGCCTTTCGCAGTCCCCCGGCTGGCGGAAGCGCTGCAATTTTCCCTGATTCGGACACCGAATGACGAAGCGAACCACCTCGAAATACAAGCTCGACCGCCGCATGGGCGAAAGCGTGTGGGGCCGCAACAAGAGCCCCGTCAACAAGCGCTCCTATGGGCCGGGGCAGCACGGGCAGAGGCGGGCGCGCAAGCTTTCGGATTTCGGCACCCAGCTGCAGGCCAAGCAGAAGCTCAAGGGCTATTACGCCAACATCACCGAGCGCCAGTTCCGCCGCTACTATGAGGAAGCGGCCCGGCGCACCGGCGACACGGGCGAGAACATGATCGGGCTTCTCGAACGCCGGCTCGACGCCGTGGTCTATCGCGCCAAATTCGTCCCCACGATCTTCTCCGCCCGCCAGGTGGTCAGCCACGGCCATATCCGGGTGAACGGCCGCCGCGTCACGGTGCCGAGCTATCTGGTGAAGGAAGGCGACACCGTCGAGCTTGCCGGCAAGGCGAAGGAGATGGCGCTGGTGCTCGAAGGCGTGAAAAGCACGGAGCGCGACGTTCCCGACTACCTGAATGCCGACCACGGGAAGATGACCGCGAAATTCCTGCGCACGCCGAAGCTTTCGGACGTGCCCTATCCGGTACAGATGCAGCCGCATCTGATCGTGGAATTCTATTCCCGCTGACGTGAGCTTCGTTCTCTACGGCGACAGGGGCTCCGGCGCTTTTTCCGTCGAGGCGGCGCTCGCCGAGGCGGGCGTCCCGTACGAATTCCGTACCGTTTCTCTCAAGGACAACGCGCAGCGCGCGCCGGAATTTCTCGCCATCAATCCGTCCGGAAAAATGCCGGCGCTGCAGGTGCCGGATGGCGGAATCGTGACGGAGAGCCTCGCGATCCTCGTGATGATCGCCGAGCGCTTCCCCGACGCGAAGCTGTTGCCGCCGCCGGGCAGCTACGCGCGCGCGCAAGCGCTGCGCTGGCTCGCCTTCATGGCGAGCGAACTCTACCCGATGGTCGAGATCGTCGATTATCCGGAACGCTTCGCGCCCAAAGGCGCGGAAAGCGATGCGCTGCGCGAATGTGCGCGCGAGAAACTCCGGGAGCGCATTCTGATCATCGAGCAGGCGGTCGCGGGCCCCTGGCTGCTGACGGACGGATTCTCCGTAGCCGATATTTATGCCGCGATGTTCAGCCGCTGGGACATCGGCTCGGAGTTTCGCAAAGCGAATCTGCCGAAGCTTGTCGCCCTCGCGAATGCTGTGGCGGAGCGCCCGCACGTCGCGCCCATCTGGCGGCGCCACTTCCCACCCCCCAAGTAAAATCACGGAGACACAGAGTTCGCAGAGAATTTTGCTGCGCGTCTGCGGCGCGCAATCTTTGTTCTCCGTGTTCTCCGTGCCTCTGTGGTGAACCCTTCTTTGCCTTATCGCGAGGCGAGCATTTCCTTCACCTTGGCAACCAGGTCGCCCCGCGGAACGGAAACCTGCGCCGCGCGCTCCTGCACCCAGGCGGCGCGGCTTTCGACCGATTTCGCGAGCTCTGCACCGGCAACGAGATCCTTGAGCGTGACTTCGCCCCGGGCGCGCTCGTCGGCGCCTTCCATGACGGCGATCGCGGCTTTGCGCCGGTCGGCATATTTGAGCTGCGCCTTCATTCCACCATCGCCGACGTAGCATTCGGCGCGAATGTTGTTTGCCCGCAGTTCGGCGGCAAGCGCGAAACCGCCCGAGCGGTCCTCCTTGTCCAGCGCCAGTACAATCACGAGCGGCAGCAGCGCCGTTGTCTTGCGCTCGCGCAACGCATTCAGCAGTCGGCTGACGCCGATGGAAATTCCGGTTGCCGGGACGCGCTCGCCAGTAAAACGCGCGACAAGGTCGTCGTAGCGGCCGCCGCCCGCCACCGAACCCATGATGACCGGATCGCCGTCTTCGTTCTTTACCGGAAACGTCAGCTGCGCTTCGAAAACCGCGCCCGTGTAATATTCGAGGCCGCGCACGATGCCGGGATCGAATTCAATCCGCCCGTGAGATTGCGTGAGCTGGGCGATACCTTTCAACTCGGCGTAACCCTGCTGGCCCACATGGCTTTCGCTCACGAGCGCCTGCGTGTCCTCAAGCCGATGCGAGCCGGCCTGGGCGCCGGAAATGAATGCTTCGATTTTGTCGATCTGCGCCTTGTCCAATCCAGCCCCTTTGGTGAAGTCGCCGGATTCGTCTTTGCGGCCCTCGCCCAAGAGCGCACGCACACCCGAAATTCCAAGGCGATCGAGCTTGTCGATCGCGCGCAGCACCACACCGCGCCGAAGCTGTGTTTCGCGCGATTCGTCAAGTGGGAGCCCACAGGATTCGAGGACGCCATCGAGCAGCTTACGGCTGTTGTACTTGACGACAAACTCTTCGCGCCCAAGTCCAAGCGCCTCAAGTGCATCCGCAGCCATCAGCAGAAGTTCGGCGTCGGCAGACGGCGACGCGGAACCGACCGTATCGGCATCGAACTGCGTGAATTCACGGTAGCGTCCAGGACCCGGCTTTTCGTTGCGCCACACCGAACCCAGTTGATAACGCCGGAACGGTTTCGGCAAATGCTGGAAATTTTCTGCGACGTAGCGCGCAAGCGGGGCCGTCAGGTCGTAGCGCAAGGACAGCCACTGGCCGTCATCGTCAGCGAGCGAGAACACGCCTTCGTTCGGTCGGTCGAGATCGGGAAGAAATTTGCCGAGCGCGTCGGTGTATTCGAAGGCCGGCGTCTCGAGCGCATCGAAGCCGTAGGATTCCAGCACCTGCCGGATCGCGTCAAGACAGCCGCGTTCTGCGGCGATTTCCGCCGCACCGCGATCCCTGAATCCGCGCGGCACGCGGGCCTTGGGACGCTCCTCCTTGCTTCTGTTCACCTTGAATGCTTCCGAAATCGTCTGTCGCGCTCGGTCATTCGCTTCGCACGGATCACGGAAACTCCGCAACACCAAGAAATCAGGGTGACCAGACGACGAGCAGGCCCACGACCGATTTCAGCGCCGTGCCCTGCATTTTGGCCGGCGTGATGGGCCATCTTTGGTTCTTCAGCGCGGTCATGGCGGCGCTGTCCAACTCCGGGATGCCGCTGGAGTGGACGACTTTCGCATCCAGCATGGATCCATCGACGCCGATGGTCATCAATATGGCTGTAATTCCTCCGGTTTGCGAAGAAACTCCCGGCGGATAGTCCGGCGCGTGCATTTGCACCACGCCATACCCAAACTTCGCCCATTGCAACGGGTCCAGCGGGATGCGCCAGGCGACGATTGCACGATACCGGCAGGCGACAGGCTTGCCGCCGAAGACAACCGGTTTGTAACGCCAGTGACCATTGACGGCGTCAACCGCAGCGCCGTCGAGCCGCGCGGAACCGCTGGAACGGGCTACCGTCACATCATCGACGGTGCCATCGACGTTGATTCGAAAGTCGAGCATCACATTGCCCGCTTCTCCATTCATCCAGGAGAGGAGCGGGTAATTGTTCGAATCGATGGCGTGATCGTTGGCGGCTTCCGGTCGTTGCGAGCCCGCGGCAACGCAGTTCGGTGCGCCCGGGTTTGTCGACGACTGCGTTTCGGCATTCGCAGCAGCCGCGATCAGCATGAGCAGGATCGTTGGCGCGCAACCGGCACGAAATGTTTTCTGCCGGCAGGAGCCGGGCTTCATTTGTAGAGTATTTGTCCGCGCAGGCTCGCCGCGATGCGGGCAAGCTCGGGACGTACACGCGCATAGTATTCGGGTGTGCACCAGGCGTGAGGATGATCGGTGCGCAGCGTCCTGGCCGCCGAAACGGTATGAGGATTCCTGATCTCGTAGTGGGCATGAAATTGGACGCCTTCCGCCGTGATGTCTTCGGACTTCGGGACCGAAGTGACACGGACAGAGGGCGGGAAATCGTACTCATCGACCTCGTCGATCGTTTGCGACGGACAGGCGAAGGTGGTCAGCCGCGACGACGGAAGAGGGCCAAGCAGAAGCCCGTTGGCGAAATCGCCCAGCGCAAGACCGCTTCCGACCGCGCCCGGCCCCGGAAACATCACCGCGTTCGGCACGCGGTAGTGCACGGAATAGGAATACGGGTCGACGAGGGAATCCAGATTTCCGCGATCTATGGACGCGTCGGCAGCCGCACCAAGAGCCACGCGAAAAACGTCCTTTTCCTGGGCGGGCGGGATGATGTCCAAGAATTCGCGCATGGCAAAAGCGGCATCCCCGGACAACGATGAGTGCGACTCGCCTTCCGCTGTCCCCTCGCCGTCGAATTTCACCGTCACTACCGTCCGCACGCTCCGTCCTTCGGCCGCAATGTTGGGCGTGTGCAAAACCTCCCCGCTGGGCACGATCACGACGGGCCGATCCGCATCGAAAAACGGCAGTACGCCGAACGGTGCATAATGCGCCGTAGAATCGAGAAAAAGCTGAAATTCCGGCACGTAGGTGATGAGGTGGTTGAAATCGAACGGCGTCGGGATTTTGGAGGCGACGTAAGGTCCATTCGCAGCAATCAGCGCAGGCTTGCTCGCGATTCCCTTGGCCGAAAGCAGCGCCTGCAACAGCATGACGTGGTCCTTGCAATCGCCATATCGCCGGGCGAGGACCTCTGCCGCCGCGTGCGGCGTGAATCCGCCGACACCCAGCACAACGTCGACATACGAGATGTGCGCAGCGACCCAATCGTACATCGCCTTGGCCTGTTGCCGCCGATCGGAGATGCCAACGGTCAACTGATCGGCAAGCGATTGAATATCCGGCGTCACATCGGCCTTGCCCGCAAAGTGCTCGCCGGAAGCCTTCCCCATGGCTTCGTAACCCGAAAATGAACTGGCGACGATTTGCGGCTGATCGTTGCCCGCTACCACCGAGTCGACGGCGTAGTCGATCGGCTGCTCGTTCTGGAAGCGCCAGACCCATCGATTCTTGCCGGCGAATTGCTGCGGCTCCCCTCCCTCCATTCCTGTGGCTTCGATGTTCAGCGGCAGACCGGATTGGGGCGACGTCAGGGTGATCTGCACATCGTCGGCCCTGATGGCGCGACTGAATTCCTCCCGCGTGGCGAAAGCATCGGAGAACAAGGGAACGATCTGCCGGCGCAACGTCGTCAGCACGATCTGATCGCCGATTTCGAGCTGCGGAAAGATGATGGTGACTGTTTTCAGGTCCTCGAAGCCCGGGCGCGACGTCGCGCCAAACCCGCGCAGCATCTGATCGTGGGCAACCGGAATTTTCTGGCCGTCGCGTTTCAGGGTGTAGGCGGATGCGACGCCGAGACTTTCAAGGCCATCGCTATAACCCAGCGTGACCTGCTGAAACGCCTTCTGACCGCGCGAGTCGAGGACGCGGATGGCTATTTCCGACGCCTCCGCAAAACTGCCGTCGGGATTCACGTCAATATCGTCGCGGCCCCTGACGATTTCAAACGATCCGTAAGGTATTCCTGCCAACGAAATCGGGGGATTCGCACACGCCACTTGCGGTGGCAGTGCCGCAGATATCAGCAAAACGATTGCGAAACCGGCCCCGCGCAAAACACCGCCCGCATGAAGAACGCGAGCATCCTAACGCAGGATCGTTAATCAAGAAACAGCGCGAATCACTGTGCCTTCGTTTTGGCGCCGGAATGTTGTGCATCCCACACAGCATGTGCCTGGGAGAGTACATAGGCGCGGATCGCGGCGACATCGGCCTCCGAGAGCACGTCCTTGAAGGACGCCATCCCGCCATCCGCAAGCGCGCCACCAAGCACGATCGCGTCGTAGTTGTCCCACACGGATTTCGGGACGATGCGCAGATCGGGAACGACACCTTCGGATTGCGCATAGAAGCCGTGGCAAACCAGGCAAGTCTGATGGTAGGCGGCGAAGCCCTTCTGGACGGTTGCGGCGTCGGCTGTGAGCGGCGGCGGCTCCTGGTCCAGCGAACCTTCCTCGCGTGGCAGGGCGGCCACCTGCTGGCGCCCGCCAAGCCTGAACACGAACAGCCGTCCCTGATTGGTGCCGTATTTGCTAAGCGCCGACTTGGGATCTTTGAAGCCCGAAAGGCCGCCGGCGCCGCCCCAACCCGCGAGCACCGCAATGTATTGGTCGCCGTCGACGGCATAGCTCACGGGCGGCGCGAGAATGCCGGTCGTGAGATCGATCTTCCACAGCGCCGCGCCTGTCGCGGCGTCGTAAGCCGCGAAAATTCCGTCGGCACCGCCGCCAAAGACGAGACCGCCCGCCGTCGCGAGCAGGCCCCCGTTCCAGCTGCCCGCCATCGGCACATGCCAGACTTCCTTCTGCGCCACGGGATCCCACGCCTTGATGTAGCCGAGCGATGGTGGAGGAGGCTTGCCGCTCTTGATGGCTGCAAGGACCGCAGCGGAGATGGCCCCGAAATCATTTCCCGTATTCCAGGCGCGGGGCCTGTATCGGGGCGGGTTCTGCGGGACAAAAAGGGCCGTCCCGTCCATGGCCGGGATGTACACCAGCTTCGTCTGGGGATCGAACGCCATGGGCTGCCAGTTGTGCCCGCCCGTTTCGGGCGGCATCACGACCGCCATTCTGTCCGCGTACAGCGCCGCGGGATTTTCGATCGGCCGCCCGGTCGTTGGATCAATTCCCTTCGCCCAGGTTACGACGGAATACGGCTTCGCCGAGATGAGCTTTCCCGTCGCGCGATCGAGCACGTAGAAAAAGCCATTCTTCGGCGCCTGAATGAGCACCTTGCGCTGCCTGCCGTCGATCGCGAGATCGGCAAGGATCAGATGCGACGTCGCATCGAAATCCCACGAGTCGCCGGGCGTGGTCTGATAGTACCAGATGAGCTGTCCGGTTTCGGGCCGCAGCGCCAGGATGGAGGAGAGATAGAGGTTGTCACCCCCGTTCGGCGACCGCTCGCTTCGGCTCCAGGGATCTCCATTTCCGGTGCCGACGTACAGAAGGTCGAGATCGGGATCGTAGGCCATCGAATCCCACGGGCCTCCGCCACCGCCCATTTTCCACCACGGTACTTTGCTGTCGCGGCCCGGCCAGGTTTTCAGCGCCGCGGCCATCGCCGCGTTCTCCGGCGGTTGATTTGGATCGCCCGGTACGGTGTAGAAGCGCCACCGCAACTTCCCCGTCTCCGCATCGTACGCGCTCAGATAGCCCCGAACATCGTATTCGGCGCCGCCATTGCCGATGAGAACGAGACCCCTCACGACGCGAGGTGCGCCGGTGATGGTGTACGCCTTGTTTCGGTCGATGGTGCTGACATCCCACAGCGGTTTTCCTGTCCCTGCGTCGAGCTTCACGAGGCGCCCGTCGAGCGTGCCGACGAAAACCGCGCCCTTCCAGATCGCGACACCGCGGTTCGGTACATCGCAGCAGGCAAAACGTCCCCAGGCGCCGGGTACATGCGGATCGTAGGTCCAGATTTCCCTGCCCGTCCTTGCATCAAGGGCGAAAACCTCGCTCCACGGAGCCGTGATGTACATCACACCGTTCGCGACGATCGGCGACGCCTCCAGGGCGCGCGTGGACCAGGTGCGGAATTCCCAGGCCACACCGAGTCTCGCCACGTTCGTCGTGTTGATCTGCGAAAGCGGCGAGAAGCGTTGCTCGCGATAGTCGCGGCCGTTCGAAAGCCAGTCCGCGGCCGGCGGATTGTCGATCGCCGTGCTGTCAATCGCGGCGAGAGACTTCAGCCGGGCGGGAAGATCCGAATCCGTCGCGTGTGCACACGCGACGGAAGCGAAAAGTGCCGCGCCCAGCGCGAGCGCAAAACGACCGACCGCCATGTGCCCTGCCCCATGAGCTTCGCCAAAGCGAAGCGGGTCAGGTTATGGCAACCGCGCGGGGGTCTTCAATAACAGGTTGGGGCAACGATCAGGCGTCGGCGAGGGTAACACCATGCTCCCGGAAAAGACTCTCCAGCTCGTTGTTCTCGTGCATCTCTCGAATGATATCGCAGCCGCCGACGAATTCCCCTTTGACGTAGAGTTGGGGGATGGTCGGCCAGTTGGAAAACTCCTTGATGCCCTGGCGCAGCTCGGGGTCTTTCAGCACGTCGAAGCTTTTGAACTTCACGCCTACATCGGTCAGGATCTGCACGACCGCCGCCGAGAACCCGCATTGCGGGAACACGGGGGTCCCTTTCATGAACAGAACAACGTCGTTGGACTTGATGTCGCTGGCAATGCGATCGGTGATGGTCTCGGACACGGGAACCTCGATCTCCGCAGAAGACATGGACTTAAGAACGCCGTCCCCGCGCGTCAAGCCTGCTCGTCCCTGGGCGCGGTTTGCAGCGAAAGTGCGTGCAGCACGCCACCCATGCGGCCCTTCAGGGCGTCATACACCATCTGGTGCTGCTGGACGCGCGTCTTCCCCTTGAATGCGCCGCTCGTGACCATTGCGGCGAAATGATCGTTGTCGCCGGCGAGATCGGTGATCGAGACCTCGGCGTCCGGAAAGGCTTCCCTGATCAGCTTCTCAATTTCGCTTGCTTGCATGGGCATGACGAAACTTTCTTCAGTTGGTCGGGGGCAACTCGTCGGCCCCCATATAAGCAGGAAACCAGCCTTCATGCGCGCGCCGCAATGCCCCGATGGGGAGCGCGCCCGCTCCGTCGACTGCGATCTTATCGCCACCCGTACGGCCCAGCAAAGTGGCCGTTAACCCGGTCGCGTTCGCCTGTGCCGCGATGGTTTTCGCATCTTCCGGAGCCACGCCGAGCACGTACCGCCCCTGATCCTCCCCATAAAAGAACGGAATTGGATCGCAATCTGCCGGCAACGAGACCAGTGCGCCCATGTCCCCTGCCAGTGCCATTTCCGCGAGCGCCACGAGCAGCCCACCATCGGAAATGTCGTGGACGGTGTCCACGGTGCCGGATTCGATCAGTTCGCGCACGAAATCGCCGTTGCGCTTTTCGGCGGCGAGGTCGACCGGTGGCGCCGCACCCGATTCCAGGCCTTCGATTTCGCGCAGGTAGAGGGATTGTCCAAGGTGCCCTTTCGTCTCCCCTATCACGAGGATCGCATCGCCTTCGCGCCTGAAGGCGATCCTCGCCATGCGATGGACATCCTTCAACAATCCGACACCGCCGATTGCGGGCGTCGGCAGAATCGCTTCGCCGTTGGTCTCATTGTACAGGGAGCAGTTTCCCGAGATGACCGGAAAGTCAAGCGCCCGACACGCATCGGCGATACCGTCGATCGACATTGAAATCTCTCCCATGATCTCCGGCTTTTCGGGATTGCCGAAATTGAGATTGTCGGTAATCGCCAGTGGCTTCGCGCCGACGGCGGTGAGATTGCGCCACGCTTCCGCGACGGCCTGCTTGCCGCCTTCGAACGGGTCCGCCCTGCAATAGCGCGGAGTCACGTCGGTCGTGATTGCCAGGGCCTTGTTGGAACCGTGGACGCGAACGACCGCGGCATCGCCGCCCGGCCACTGCACCGTGTCGGCCATCACGCTCCAATCGTATTGCTGCCAGATCCAGCGGCGCGAGCAGAGGTCGGGCGACCCGACGAGTTTCAGCAGCGACTCTGCAATCGGTTTTGTCCTGTCGTACGCCGGTTTGCCCGACTGTCGCGCCGGCCGCGCAAGCGGGCGTTGATAAACCGGCGCCTCTTCGGACAGCGCGTGGACCGGAATGTCCGCAACGACGCGCCCGTGATGGCGCACAACCATGCGGCCCGTATCCGTTGTACGGCCAATCACGGCGAAATCGAGTTCCCATTTGCGAAAGATGCGCTCGGCTTCCGCTTCGCGGCCGGGCTTCAGCACGGCGAGCATGCGCTCCTGCGATTCGGACAGCAGCATTTCGTAGGCGGTCATTTCCATTTCGCGCTGTGGCACGCGATCGAGGTCGAGCTCGATTCCCGAGCCGCCTTTGGAGGCCATCTCGGCCGATGACGAGGTAAGTCCTGCCGCGCCCATGTCCTGGATGGCGATGATCGCGTCCGTCTCCATCAGCTCGAGGCAGGCTTCAAGCAGCAGCTTTTCCGTGAAGGGATCGCCGACCTGCACCGTGGGGCGCTTCTCCTGCGAATCCTCGCTGAATTCCGCCGATGCCATGGTGGCGCCGTGAATGCCGTCCCTGCCCGTCTTCGAACCGATGTACACGACGGGATTGCCTGCCCCCTTGGCCGCCGACCTGAATATCCTGTCCGCGCGTGCAAGGCCGACGCACATTGCGTTGACGAGAATGTTGCCGTTGTACGAGGCGTGAAAATTCACCTCGCCCCCGACCGTCGGCACGCCCATGCAGTTGCCGTAACCGCCGATACCGGCAACGACCCCTGCCACCAGATGACGCGTCTTCTCGTGATCCGGCGCGCCAAAACGCAAGGCGTTCATCATCGCAATCGGCCGCGCGCCCATGGTGAACACGTCGCGCATGATGCCGCCGACACCCGTCGCTGCGCCCTGGTACGGCTCAATGAACGATGGATGGTTGTGGCTTTCCATCTTGAAAACCGCGGCGTCGCCGTCGCCAATGTCGATTACGCCGGCGTTCTCGCCCGGTCCCTGCAACACCCACGGCGCTTTCGTCGGCAGGCGCCGCAGATGTGCACGCGTCGATTTGTACGAGCAGTGCTCGCTCCACATCACCGAGAACACGCCCAACTCCACCAGATTCGGGCGGCGGGCAAGCAGTTCAACGATGCGCGCGTATTCCTGCACCGAAAGCCCGTGCTCGCGGACGATCTCCGGCGAAACGTCGTTCTGAACAGTCACGAGAGTGATTCGAGCAGGCCTTCGAAAAGTGCTCTGCCGTCGGTGCCGCCAAGCAGCGGATCGCAGACGCGTTCGGGATGCGGCATCAGCCCGAGCACGTTGCGCTTCTCGTTCACGATGCCGGCGATGTTTCGCGCCGATCCGTTTGGATTGTCGCCCCCGGCGTAGCGGAACAGGACGCGGCCCTCGCCCTCAAGGCGGTCGAGGGTCTCTTCGTCGGCAACATAGTTGCCAACTCCGTTTGCGACAGGAAAGACGATGTGCTGGCCATTTTCGTACCGCCGCGTGAAAACCGATTGCGATTCCGCCACCTCGATTCCCACCGGCTTGCAGACAAACTTCAGTTCGGCGTTGCGCATCAGCGCGCCCGGCAGCATCCCCGCCTCGGTCAGCACCTGAAAGCCGTTGCAGATGCCGAGAACCGTCAGCCCTTTTTCCGCTTTCGCCTTGATATCGCGCACGATGTTGGAAAGGGCTGCCATGGCGCCGCAGCGAAGATAATCACCGTGAGCAAAACCACCCGGCAGCACGACAAGATCGACGTCGGGCAAGTCGGTATCTGCGTGCCAGACCATCGCCGGTTTTTCGCCGGTTACCTGCTCAAGCGCGACAGCTGCATCGCGATCGCAATTGGAGGCAGGGAAAATGACAACGGCCGATTTCATCGCGATACTTCGATCTCGTACTTCTCGATCACGGTATTGGCGAGCAGCTTCTCGCACATCTCTTTGAGGCTCGCGCGCGCTTTGGATTCGTCGCGCTCTTCCAGCTCGATGTCGATCACCTTGCCCTGACGCACTTCACTGACGGCGCGGAAGCCGAGGTTGTTCAGCGCGTGGCCGATCGCCTTACCCTGGGGGTCGAGTACGCCAGTCTTGAGCGTAATAAAGACCCGCGCTTTCATCTTCGCTAAGCCGCTCTACGAATCACTAGCTTCTCCCGTTTGCAAAACTTGCACACGCTCCGCTCCCGTCGGTATGCGCGGTTGTGTGCAAGAACACTTGTCTTCTGCTGAACCTGTTGCCGCGGCTTGACCTTCAACAGTTTCGAAAGGCAGTCGTCGCAATAGGCACGCCCCGCCTCAGCCGACAGAAAGGCTTGAATTTTCTCAACTGCACTCATGAACGCCTCCCTAGTGCGAGGCTGCACAATCTGTATATTTCGATTCGCGGCGCTAGATATAAAATGTTTTTCACTGACAATCTGCCGCAGGGCTACTTCACCAGCACCGGGCCCTTCTGTTCGCTCTGCACCGATTCTGGCATGATGCCGAGGCGGCGGGCGACCTCGGAATAGGCCTCCACGACGCCGCCCAGGTCGCGGCGGAAGCGGTCCTTGTCCATCTTTTCGTTGCTGGACACGTCCCACAGCCGACAGGAATCCGGGCTTATTTCGTCGGCGAGAACGATGCGCATATAGTCATTTTCCCACAACCGCCCGAACTCGACCTTGAAATCCACGAGCCGGATACCCGCGCCGAGAAACAGGCCGGAGAGAAAATCATTGATGCGGATCGTCAGGTTGACGATATCGTCGAGATCCTGCGGCGTCGCCCAGCCGAAAGCCGTGATGTGTTCCTCGGAAACCCAGGGATCGTGCAGCTTGTCGTTCTTGTAGTAGTACTCGATGATCGAGCGCGGGAGCACGTGGCCTTCCTCGAGCCCGAGCCGCGTCGCAAGGGAGCCCGCCGCGACATTGCGCACCACCACTTCGAGCGGGATGATCTCCACTTCTCGCACCAGCTGCTCACGCATATTGAGCCGGCGTACGAAATGCGTCGGCACGCCGATCGCGGCCAGCTGCGTCATGAGGTATTCGGAGATGCGATTGTTGAGGACACCTTTGCCTTCGATCGTCGCACGCTTGGTGGCATCAAAGGCGGTCGTATCATCCTTGAAATATTGAACGAGGGTTCCGGGCTCGGGGCCTTCGTAGAGAATCTTGGCCTTGCCTTCGTAGATCATGCGGCGGCGTTTCATGGGAATCGTCCTTTGCGGGGCCGCTCGAAACGATGCGGGGACTCTGGCACTTGCCGCGGTTCCGACCAACTTTAGCGGATGGCGAGAGGCTGCGGCAACGCTTCGCCTTTGCTAACGTCCATTCGGGTCGCACGGCGCCGAGGCTTCGGCTAGTCTGCCGGGGAGCGATCGCGTTCCGACGTGGTTATTGGCATCTTTTCAAGAGGTTAGATGATGTCTGGGGCGTTCGAAGACCGTGAACGGAACTATGAGGCCAAATGGGCCCATGACGAGGACCTGCGATTCCGGACCGTCGCCCGCCGCAACAAGCTCTTGGGCTTGTGGGCGGCCGAGCGGTTCGGATTGGCCGGGGCAGCGGCGGAATCCTACGCCCACGAACTGCTGAGCCTCGAAGTGCGCGGTGGACGCGACGACGACATCGTCAAAAAGCTGCACGAGGATTTCGGCGGCCGCGGCATTGCCATTTCGGATCACGCCATCTCCCGCAAAATGGAAGAACTCCTGGCAGAGGCCGCCGTGCAGGTGATGCGGGAAACCAAAAAGACCTGACGCGTGCTGTTTCGGGTCCTCGGATTCCTGGCGGCATCAGCCTTTGTCGCCGGACTGGCCCAGGGCGCCGAACCCGGCTGGCCGTTCTACGGTGGCGACGCAGGCGGCCAGCGCTATTCCAGCGCCGCCGAGATTGTGCCGGCAAATGTAAAGCAGCTCGCAATCGCGTGGACCTTCTCGACGGGTGACATGGCATCGAAAGGCGCCGCCATGAGTCGGGCCTCGTTCGAAAACACGCCGGTCCTAGACGACGGAAAACTGTTCCTCTGTTCGCCGTTTGACGAAGTGAGCGCACTCGACCCCGGCACCGGCCGCGAGCTTTGGCGATTCGATCCGAAAATCGATGCACGCGTTCATTACGCAAACAGCTTCGTCTGCCGGGGGGTGGCGTGGTGGCGCGACGTGCCAAAAAAGACCGGACCGTGCAGCACGCGCATCTTTGTCGCGACCAACGATCGGCGGCTCATCGCGCTCGATGCATCGACCGGCAGGCTGTGTACGGCTTTCGGTGGCGCAGGCACCATTCGCATCGCGCCGCAACCCGCGATGGCCTATTCCGGCGAGTTTCAGATCACCTCTGCCCCCGTCGTCACGCATGGCCTTGTCATCGTCGGCTCCTCGATCGGCGACAATGACCGCGTGCGCGCGCCGCACGGGAGGGTTCTTGCGTTTGATGCGGTGACCGGCCGGCTGCGCTGGACCTTCGACCCCATCCCGCGGACTCCGGTGGCGGCGAACGCATCAAGCTGGTCGAGCGCGGGCGCGGCGCAAACTGGCGCGGCGAACGTCTGGGCGCCAATGTCGGTGGACGAGGATCGCGGCCTCGTCTTTGTACCGACCACAAGTCCAAGTCCCGATTTCTACGGCGGCGAACGGCCGGGCGACAATCGCTTCGCTGATTCCGTTGTCGCGCTGCGCATTGCCACCGGAAAAGTTGCTTGGGCCTTCCAGGTCACGCATCACGATGTATGGGACTATGATGTGCCCGCCCAACCGACGCTTGGCGTGTTGACTTACCGGGATGAAACCAAACCCGCCGTTATTCAGGCCACAAAGCAAGGGCTCGTGTTCACACTCGACCGAGACAATGGGGAGCCCATCATTCCGGTCGAGGAGCGCCGCGTCCCCCAGGGTGGCGCGCCGGGCGAGGAGCTGTCGCCGACGCAGCCTTTCCCGATTGCGCCGAAGGCCCTGTCACCGCACTGGATCAAGCCGAACGACGCGTGGGGACTGACGTGGTACGACCGCGGCCAGTGCCGGAACAAAATTGCCGCTGCGCGCGCGCAGGGGCTGTACACACCGCCCTCGGTGCGCGGCACCATCCTCTATCCTTTCACCGGCGGCGGCACGAACTGGGGCGGCATCGCCTTCGATGCGCGCCATGACATCGTGTACGTCAACACGTCGAGCCTGCTGCATCTCGTCACCCTGATTCCACGCGCTCAATTCGCAGCGACGGAGCGCGCCTTTCCCGACGTCGAAATTTCGCCGCAGACCGGAACGCCCTTCGGCATGAAACGCGAACTGATCGCCTCGCCATTTCACCTGCCGTGCAATCCGCCGCCCTGGGGCATGCTGCACGCAATCGACATGCATGATGGCCATTTGCTCTGGGACGTGCCTCTCGGAACGACGGAAGATCTGCTGCCGTTTTCCGAGTATCTTCTCGGCAAGACCGGCACGCCCAATCTCGGCGGCCCGATCGTGACGGCGGGCGGTCTCGTTTTCATCGGCGCCGCAATGGACAACTACCTGCGGGCCTTCGACGCGAAGACCGGCGCCGAACTCTGGCG